>NZ_JBHZPI010000039.1:0-32634 GCF_042788025.1 Paenarthrobacter sp. YIM B13468
TTCCGCTGGGTGGCGCTGTCCGGGGACCCGGAAGACATTGCCGTGACCGATGCGGCGATCAAGGAACTGTTCCCGGAGAACACGCACCTGCACAAGTGGCTTGACGCCGCTGCGGACCGGGTGGAGTTCGAGGGCCTGCCGGCACGTATTTGCTGGCTCGGGTACGGCGAACGCGCCAAGGCCGGGCTGTTGTTCAACCAGCTCGTCGCCGAGGGCAAGGTCAAGGCCCCGATCGTGATCGGCCGTGACCACCTGGATTCCGGTTCCGTGGCGTCTCCGTACCGTGAGACCGAGGCCATGGCTGACGGGTCCGATGCGATTGCTGACTGGCCGCTGCTGAACGCCCTGATCAACACCTCCTCGGGCGCTACGTGGGTGTCGATCCACCACGGCGGCGGTGTCGGGATCGGCCGGTCCCTGCACGCCGGGCAGGTTTCCGTCGCCGACGGCACCGACCTCGCCGCGGAGAAACTCGAACGGCTCCTGACCAACGACCCCGGCATGGGCGTCATCCGCCACGTCGACGCCGGCTACGACCGCGCCGTCGAAGTCGCCAACGAACGCGGCGTCCGCATCCCCATGAACGAGAAGTAGGCAACACAAGTGACTCTTACAACCCACGAACCCCTCACCGTTACCCTCGGCTCCAGTGGTGTGACCCCGGAAGACGTCGTCGCCGTCGCACGCCACGATGCCAAGGTGACCATTTCCCAGGACGCCCTGGACAACGTCGCCAAGGTCCGCGCACACATCGATAGCCTCGCCACCAGCGACATCCCCGCCTACGGTATTTCCACGGGATTCGGGGCGTTGGCCAACCGCCACATCCCCAATGACCTCCGTACGCAGCTGCAGAAGTCGCTTATCCGCAGCCACGCAGCGGGCATGGGTCCGGCGGTGGAACGCGAAGTGGTCCGCGGCATTATGTTCCTCCGCGCCAAGACCCTCGCCTCCGGCCGCACGGGTGTCCGTCCCGTGGTCCTGCAGACCATGGTGGATGTCCTCAATGCAGGCATTACCCCGCTGGTCCGCGAGTTCGGTTCCCTCGGCTGCTCCGGCGACCTCGCGCCGCTGTCCCACTGCGCCCTGGTGCTGATGGGCGAAGGCGAAGCAACCGGTCCCGACGGCGAACTCTACGGTGTGCCCGGTAAGCAGACGGTCGCTGAGCTGCTCGCGCAGCACGGCATCGAGCCGGTCACGCTGGCGGAAAAGGAGGGCCTGGCCCTCGTCAACGGCACCGAAGGCATGCTCGGCATGCTGCTGATGGCCATCGCCGACATCCGTTTGTTGCTCGCGACGGCGGACGTCACCGCGGCGCTCAGCGTCGAGGCCCTGCTTGGCACCGACCAGGTGTTCCTTCCGGAACTCCACGCTGCCCTGCGTCCGCACCCCGGGCAGGCTGCCAGCGCGGACAACATGCTGCGCGTGCTGTCCAACTCGCCCATCGTCGCTTCCCACCGGATCAACGACACCAAGGTCCAGGACGCCTACTCGCTGCGTTGCGCCCCTCAGGTTGCCGGCGCTGTCCGCGACACGGTGGACCACGCTGCACTGGTCGCTTCCCGCGAACTGGCCGCCGCGATCGACAACCCCGTTGTCCTGCCGGACGGCCGCGTCACGTCCAACGGCAACTTCCACGGTGCGCCCGTGGCTTATGTCCTGGACTTCCTTGCGATCGCCGTCGCGGACCTCAGCTCCATCGCCGAGCGCCGTACGGACCGCATGCTGGACCCGGCCCGCTCCCACGGTCTCCCTGCCTTCCTCGCAGGGGATCCCGGCGTCGATTCCGGCCTCATGATCGCCCAGTACACGCAGGCCGGTCTGGTTTCGGACAACAAGCGCCTGGCCGTGCCGGCATCGGTGGACTCCATCCCGAGCTCCGCAATGCAGGAAGACCACGTGTCCATGGGTTGGCATGCTGCCCGGAAGCTTCGCAAGGCCGTGGAGAATCTCCGCCGTGTCCTGGCTGTGGAGCTGGTCACCAGCGCCCGCGCTATCGACATGCGCACGCAGATGTCCGACGGCGAACTGACCCCGGGCCCGGCCGGTACAGCTGTGCTCGAGGTGCTTCGCGAAGTGGTCCAGGGACCGGGAACCGATCGGTTCCTGTCGCCCGAACTCGAAGCGGCTGACCGCCTGGTAGGCTCCGGTGCGGTCCGTGCGGCCGCCGAATCCGCCGTCGGGATTTTGGCCTGACGTCGAATAAAACGCTCATTTCATGGGCATATTTGTCACGCCCCGGTCTTTGTTCGCAACGCAGGGGCCGGGGCGCGGCAAATGTAGTAGAACTTATGGTGTACGTCACGTCCACAACAACGGTGTTGTGGGCTTGACGGTCAACCGTTCATAACTCAATACACAACAGCGAACATCCACAAAGGGGTAGAAGTTCAATGAAGGCACGTGGAGCAGTCCTCTCCAGACGAAACGCACACTCAGTTACGGTTTCGGACTGGAGGCAACTCAAGGTTGGCGAGCGCGTGGAGGTAGTCAAGTACGCCCACGTGATCGCCGCCGGGCTGATCGAGGAAGTCTCCGGCAGCGGAAATGTGGTGTGGCTTGAACACTCGGGGCCCGGCGTCACCGAGGAAGGCAAGGAACTGTTCATGAAGTCCGACGGCGTGACCCTCCGCCGCGCGTAACCCCACCCAACTGAGTCGCATTAGTGCGCGTTTAGACCGCTCAAAACGCGCACAATTGCGACCTACTTGGGTGAGCGCAGCCTTGGGTGAGTGCAGCTTAAACAGAACCGGGGCTCGTTCCCTTTCCGCGGGTAGTAGATACGGAAGAGGAACGGGCCCCGGTTTTTGTTCGCTGGCTTGGATGCTGCCAGCATTGGCAATCAGGCAGCGAGCACTTCGTGGGTCTGACCGAAGGGAACGGATTCGTCCAGGGCCACTGTGTAGGTGCCGGGCTCGTGCCGGGTCACCAGAATGCCGCAATTGGCATCTGCTGCTGCATTCTTGATCAAAGCATCCACGGCGCGCTCAAGTCCGTCGTGGATCTCGTCTGCCTTGGAAAAGGACAGGCGAATTTCGCGTTCTGCAGTCATTGCAGCGGTCATTTGGGTGCCTCCTATTACTTGCCGCATGCGAGGGCGACCCGTCAATCATAGGACGTTTGACGCTAAATTTGTAAGATGACCGGCAGTATTGGTGACCGGCGACTCATCTCCGCACCATGGCGCGAAGCAGTTTTACGGCCACAGAGAGCGCTGCAATGTCCACCGGACCTGGCCTTATGGCCTCCTTGATGGTCTCTTGGACGCGGGCCAGTTGTTCGATGTTTCCACGTTCCCAGTCCATGATTCGCTCCACTGGATCGGACGTAGTGGCAGTCACGGCACCAGAGATCCGGGGAGTATGCCGCACTACCGCTTTGGTCATGTCCGCGAGCACAAGGTACATGTCATCACGCAAAGCCGCACGTGCCAGCGACTCCCAGTGGGTGTCCCTCGGGAGCATGGTGATGTGTTCCAACAGGGGGATGGCCGAGATCCGTTCGAAGACTGCGAAGTACACCTCAGCCACTGCCTCCACTGGCTCTTGAAGTTCTTCTGCGATAGCGGAAATGTCGAGCAAGCCGTAGCTGACCAAGAGTTCGGAGGCCCTTATGCCCAGATCGTGGGGTAGGCCCACCGAGTCCGTATGGGCTATTCGTTTCTGCGAGTGGGCAAGGTTGATTCCATGAAGGAAGCTCGTGAAATTCGCCCGCATCAAGGACATAGGCTGCTCAAGCCGGGCCAAGGCATCGGCAATCGGCTTGTCGCGGAAATCGTGGGTCACGTACCAGCGGACTGACCGGTCCAGCAATCGCCGCATGTCCAGGGCAACGGCGGCCCCATGCTCACGGGGAGTGCTCGGCGGCAATTGGGCGATGGCGCCCGTGACGGCGTCAAAGTCCCAGATTTTCCGCATCACCACGAACCCGCGGGCAACTGCGGAGGCAGAAACCGTGGTTTCCTCCATCGCGCGGAAGGCGAAGGCTATGCCGCCCATGTTGATCATGTCGTTGGCCACCACCGTGGCTACGATCTCCCTGCGCAGGGGATGCGTGGAGAGGTGTTCGCCGAACCGCTGTGAGACTTGCTTGGGGAAATAGGCTCGAAGGGTTTGAGAAAACCAGGGATCATCGGCCAAACCGCCCTCTGTGAGTTCGCGGGCGAGTTCGATCTTGGCGTAGGCGGCCAACACGGCGAGTTCCGGAGTGGTCAGTCCCTTGCCGGTCAGGACCCGCGCCTGAAGTTCGGCGTTGCTGGGAAGGTATTCGAGTTCCCTGTCCAGATCTGTGACTGACTCGAGCCAATCCATGGTCCGTTCAAAGCTGGGACTCCATTTCAGCGCCAATTGCTTGTCATTGAGGAGCAGGACGTTCTGGTCATCGTTGGTTTTGAGGACGAGCCGTCCAACCTCGTCTTGGAGCGAGTGCAGGAATCCGGTTCTTTCTGCCGTAGACATCCTGCCTGCGGAGATCATCCGGTCAAGGAAGATCTTGATATTCACTTCGTGGTCCGAACAATCCACCCCAGCTGAATTATCGATCGCGTCGGTATTGACCAGAACGCCTGCCAAAGCTGCTTCGATCCGGCCGCGCTGCGTTACTCCAAGATTGCCGCCCTCGGCGATGATGTGCGCGCGCAGATCCTCGGCATTGACCCGGATGGCGTCGTTTGATTTGTCTCCCACATCGGCATGGGACTCCGTGGATGCCTTGATATAGGTGCCGATTCCCCCGTTGTACAGGAGGTCCACCGGGGCAGTGAGAACTGCGCGGAGAAGCTCATGAGGGCTCATTGCCAGCTGGCCATTCGCATCGGTGCCTTCATCCAACCCCAAAGCGAGGCGGATTTGTTCCGTGAGCAGGATGGATTTTTCCGTCCGGGCAAAGACGCCGCCGCCCTCGCTCAGTTTGGTGCGGTCATAATCGGCCCAGGAGGAGCGCGGCAGTTTGAAGAGCCGTTCCCGCTCGGCGTAAGAGACCTCGGGGTCGGGCGTAGGGTCCAGGAAAATGTGCCGGTGATCGAAGGCGGCCACGAGCTTGATGTGGTGGGAGAGGAGCATGCCGTTGCCAAAGACATCTCCGCTCATGTCTCCGATGCCAACTACCGTGAAATCCTCAACACGGCAATCGATCAGGAGTTCACTGAAGTGGTGCCGCACGGATTCCCAGGCACCCCGGGCCGTGATCCCCATCTGCTTGTGGTCATAACCCACTGAGCCCCCGGAAGCGAAGGCGTCGCCCAACCAGAAGCCGTACTCTCCGGCAACGGCATTGGCGATGTCCGAGAAGGTTGCCGTTCCCTTGTCGGCGGCCACAACGAGGTAGTAGTCGTCGGCATCGTGCCGCACCACCCGGGGCGGCGCGAGTACGCGGCCGCTGCTTCCGCCGTCGGGATCCGGTACCAGGTTGTCCGTGATATCCAGCAATCCGCGGATGAATGTCCGGTAGCTTTCCTGGCCTTCCGCGAGCCAGGCCGCACGGTCCTCTGCGGGGTCGGGGAGTCGTTTGGGGAAGAACCCGCCCTTTGCTCCAGTGGGAACAATCACGGCGTTCTTGACCGTCTGGGCTTTCACGAGCCCCAGGATTTCCGTCCGGAAGTCTTCCCTCCTGTCCGACCACCGAAGGCCACCGCGGGCTATCGGACCGAAACGCAGATGCACGCCCTCAACGCGCGGCGAATAGACCCAGATCTCGAATTTCGGGCGGGGTGCAGGGGCAGCCGGGATGCTGGCAGGGTTGAGTTTGAAGCTGATGAAGGGCTTGTTGAGATAGAAGTTCGTGCGCAGCGTGGCGTCTACCAGGCTTGCCAGGGAGCGCAGCAACCTGTCGGCGTCCAGGACAGGGACGGCGTCGATGGCTTCCATCAGGTTGGTCCGGGCTCTATGAACGGCCTGCGTCCTGTGGCTCAGTTCGCTGCTTCCCTCTTCGAACAGATCGCCCCTGGCCAGGCTCTGCTCCTCGTGACCGGAATTGAGGAGTTCCGGATCAAACAAGTCCGGAGCGAAGCGGTCAGGATTGAATTTCGCTTCGAACAATTCAAGCAGGGCATGGGTGGCCATGGCGTTTCCGCGGAGTGTGTCAGCGATGAAGCCATAGGAGTTGGTGCTCCCGAGTTGCCGCAGGTACTTGGCATACGCGCGCAGGATGGCAACCCCCCGCCAGTCGATGCCCTCCTTGATGACCAATGCGTCCAAAGCGTCCGACTCGGCGTCACCGCGCATCGCGGCACAGAACGCACCGGCCAGCAGATCGCCAGTGCCCACAGGGTCAACCCCTCGCGGATATTTCAGGCCGAGGTCATACAGGAAGAACTGCCGCCCGTCGGCACGCTGAACGTCGAAAGGCCGCTGGTCCAGGACCTTCAAGCCCAGGTTATGGAAGAACGGGAGGATCTCAGTCAGGCTCTGCGGGCGCGTTAAGTAAAGCCGGATCCGGGCATCCTCACTGAGGACTGCCGTGCCGGGACGTTGGTAAACAGTGAGGAGGGGATCTGCTTCACCTGCGGAACCTGGCTCGGCTGGAACTCCCGGAAAGCTTTCGAACCTGGCAATGTCCTCAACTGCGTCCTCCACCTCATAATCGGCCTTATAGCTGGCCGGAAACGCGGTCGCCCACTGCCTGGACAACCTCGCCGATTCCTCCCGTGGGTACCTCGTTTGGAGGGCCTCGTCCAGGCCTTGCGCCCAGGACCTCGTAGCGGCGATGATCCTCTGCTCAAGGGCTGCTGCGTCCACCACCGCCGGAGCACCTTGGTGCCGCGAGGGTTCCTGTGGCAAGAGGATCCGGAAGAACACCCGAGCCATGGCGGATTCGCCCAACCGAAGCTCGAACTCTATGGCGTCCGAACCGAACGCCTCGCGCAACTCGCGCTCGATGTTGAGCCTGACTGCCGTGCTGTACCTGTACCTGGGGAGGAAAACCAGTACTGTCATGAACCGGCCGAAGGAGTCCGGACGTAGAAAGAGCCGGGTGCTATGGCGTTCCTGGAGCCGGAGGATCTCGCGCGCACGGATGGCCAGCTGCTCGGCATCAATATGGAACAGTTCGTCCCGCGGATACGCCTCCAACACGGCAAGGAGCTCCTTGGCGTGATGCGACGACGCCGGGTAGCCGAAGGCCCGTAGCACTTCCTCCACTGTGTCCCGGATGACCGGAATCTGCTGCGCCAAGCGAGCTGTTGAACTGGGGGAGAAGAGGCCAACAAAAGTGCACCCGCTGGTGCTGGTGCCGTTCCCGACCGCAGTAGTAATGCTGATCTCGTCGAGGTAGGCACGGCGAAGGACCGTTGAACGAAGCGTGGACTTGGTGAGCGTGAGCACCTTGCCGGGAACTTCGTCTGGCGCCGCAGGACCGGCCCCATCACGGAGGAGCCCGAGCCCGCGACGCCCGCGAAATCCCAGAAACACAAAGTTCCCGTCGTCCAGCCACCGCAGCAGCTCCTGCGCTTCACGCGCCGTCGGGTCTTTTGCGGCTGGCCCCTCCAGCACACCGATTTCGTTTACCAGTTCCTCGTGGATGGCATCGGCGTCCTCGGCCGCGGCCCGGACATCACCCAAGACCTTGTTCAACCTGCCCACCAGTAGCTCCGCGCTCGCGTTGTCCGGAATCCGGGGGATCTCGATCGCTATCCACGCCTCCGTGAGTGGCCCGTCGTCGTGCCCGTCCGCCGAAAGGCCAGGTGCCGCCGTCGCCCGCGTATGATCCTCGGAACGTTCGACGCCGGTGGGCAGCCCCGCGCGGTGAGGCCCCCTGCGGATATCGATCAGGCGGTGGGTGGCGGGGTCCCGCGTGATGCTGAAAGTGGGGTGCACCAGAAGCCGGATGGAAGCGGTGTCACGAGAGATCTCGGCTGTTACGGAGGGAAGGAGGTAGGGCATGTCATCGGTGACGATTGCCACCAAGCTGGTATCTGTTTCGTTGAGGACCCCAATGACTGCTTGTCCAGGTTCGCGGCGTTCTGCCAACGAGCGGTGATAGCGTGCCCGTTCCAACAAGGTTTCGGGCGTGTAGCTGCGGACGTCGTCGTCCGTGACGTGCTCGTAGTAGTCGGTCAGGAATCCGTCCGCCGGCTCCGTAATTGGTGCCATGTCGCTGCGCCTCCGCTGCGCAAAGGAGCGGCCGTGCTGCTGCGGTCGGCAAAGTCCATGCGCCTCATTTCATGATCGCTTAAAGGCCGCGGGATGGCACTCCCGCGACATGGCAGTTGCTGACAGTGTCTGAACAAAACATTGCCATTAACTGCCGTCTCGCGGAGGACCGACTACGGAAGAGCTGCGGAACGTTGCCCTTGGTCATGCCCCCGCCGGGCCAGCCTCGAAACGCCCGCAGCCACCAGCAGAGTGAGAATGGCGGCCGCTGCGTGGGTGTAGAGCATCAGGTCAGCAGCATGCACTTCCCCTGAACCCGGCTGGCTGTCCGCAGGAACGGCCACTGGTTGCTGGGGCTGCCCGTGCAGATGGTCAAGGAATCCGGCGCCGGGAAACGAGCCACCCAAGGCTTCGAAACCGAAGAACAGCAACTGCTGGGCCACTCCGGACAGCAGCAGCAACAGGATGGGCCCGTGAATCCAGCGGGCAATCAGTTGCGCGGCCAGGGCAGAGAGGGCAACAAGGGCCAGCAGGACGGGCATCGCCGGGGCACCCCCACCGGAAATGACGTGTGCGGCAAGACCCAAAGCGACAGCGACGGGTCCGGCCACCCAGGCCCACTTGTCCTGCACAGGAGTTGCGCCCATCGCCGTCCTTCCCTCCACAAAGGCTAAACGGAGGGCGGCGTCTAAGAACAGGGCCCTACGCCAAGAGCGTGTTTACCAGCCGTGCTGCCACTTTCGCGGTTCGTCCATCAATATCGAACTCCGGGTTCAATTCGGCAATGTCCAAGTGCAGCAGCGTCCCGCTCGCAGCCACTTGGCGGCAAACGCCATTGATCACGGCAAGCGGCACCCCATAGGCCGCGGGGGCACTGACACCCGGTGCCACCGACGCAGGCAGTACGTCCAGGTCGATCGTCAGGTACAGCACATCGATTCCAGCCACGAAGTCGGCTACGAACGTCTCGACGCGTTCCGCGGAGCAGTCCTCGTCCAGCAAATACTTCACGCCCAGCCGGTCAGCGGTGTCAAAGAGCGTGCGGGTGTTGTTGGGCTCCGAGATTCCGACGACGGCGTACTGCAGTTCGCGTCCAGCGGCGGTTTCTTCCTGGGCCATCTGGAGGAACGGGGTGCCGGAGCTGGGGGTTGGCTCATCGCGCAGGTCAAAGTGGGCATCCAGGTTCAAGACACCCAAGCGCTTTCCGCTGCGCACCGCATTGGATCCGGCAACCCCCAGGTAACTGGCAAATGCGGTCTCGTGGCCGCCGCCCAGCACCACGGTGAGGTTTCCGGCGTCGAGCAGTTCCGAAATGGCGCGTCCGGCGCGCTGTTGGCCTTCTTCCAGTGAGTCGTCCTCCACAACTACGTCGCCGGCGTCGAACACGTCACGGTCCAGGTGGAAAGCCAGCGGACCCAGCGCCGAGCGGATGGCGGCCGGAGCCGCGGCGGCACCCACGCGACCTTTGTTACGCCGCACTCCGGCGTCGCTGCAGAAACCCAGCACGACGGCGGGACGCGAGGCACCAGCGGCGGCAGAGGAAGTAAGGGGTGCTACGGCCTGCCACCAGCGGCGATGTTCGTCGCCGTCGCCGTCAAAGCGGCCGGTCCATGGCGTGGGAAGGACGTCTACGGAGGGGTTTGTGCTCGTGTTTGGGGCCATGCTTTAAGCACACCCCACCTGCGTTCCAAAAAACAGCTACAGCGTGTTGCGGTGTCTGAGATGCCGGACATCGCTACTTGATGCCCAACCACTCCTCCACAGTTCCGATGCCGAAGAACAGCAGGAAGGCGGCTGCCACTGCCCACATCAGGGGGTGGACTTCACGTGCCCGGCCCTGGAAAGTGCGGATCAGGACGTAGGAGATGAAGCCTGCGCCGAGGCCGTTGGCAATGGAGTACGTGAATGGCATCAGGGCGATCGTCAGGAACGCAGGAATGCCAACGCCCCAGTCCTGCCAGTCGATCTTGCCAACCTGGGACACCATCATGAAGCCCACCACCACAAGCGCAGGCGCCACGGCTTCGAACGGAACCAGGTTAATGAGCGGCGTGAAGAACATGGCCACCAGGAAGAGCAGGCCCGTGACAATGGAGGCCAGCCCGGTGCGGGCACCCTCGCCAATACCCGCGCCCGACTCAACGAAGATCTGGTTGGACGAAACGGAGGCACCGCCACCGACGATTGCGCCCAGGGCATCAACCTGCAGGACGCGGTCCACATTGGGAATGTTGCCGTGCTCGTCCACCGTTCCTGCCTCGTTGGCCAGGCCCACCATGGTGCCCATGGCGTCGAAGAAGATGCTGAGGAGGATCACGAACGCCAACAGCGCAGCAGCCACAAATCCGAGGTGTTCAAAGGCTCCGAAGGGGTTGGCTTTGCCGATCAGGGAGAGGTCCGGCGCGCCCCATTCGGAAAGCTTGGGAGCCACCAGTGACCAACCGCGCGGGTTGACGTTCTTACCGTCGAAGCTGGGACCAATATGAAGGGTGAATTCAAGGATGGCGGCCAGGGCCGTGGACACCACGATGCCGATCAGGATTGCCCCGCGGACCTTTCGCACCACCAACGCGATGGTCAGGACCAGGCCGACGGCGAACACCAACGTTGGCCAGCCCATCAGCTTGCCATCCACGCCAAGGCCGAGCGGGACCGTGGTGCCGGCGGCATCCGGGATGCGTCGGACGAAACCAGCGTTGACCAGCCCGATCAAGGCGATGAAGAGGCCAATCCCTACTACGATCGCCGTCTTGAGCGCTTCCGGGACGGCCCTGAAAACGGCTGTGCGGAATCCAGTCAGTACCAAGATGAGCATGGTGAGACCCGAAAGCACCACCAGCCCCATCATGTCCGGCCATGTCAGCCCCGGGTGGGAGGCAACCGTCACGGCGACGAATGCGTTCACTCCCAGGCCAGTTGCCACGGCGAAGGGGTGCTTGGCCCAGGCGCCCATGAGGATGGTGAGGATGCCCGCTACGAAGGCAGTGGTTGCCGCTACGGCCGTGAAGCCGAGTGATGCTCCGCTCGAGTCTGCCCCGGAGAGGATCAGCGGGTTCAGCACCACGATGTAGCTCATGGCGAAGAAGGTTGCGAAGCCGCCGCGAATTTCCCGCGAGTATGTGGACCCGCGCTCGGAGATCTTGAAGTAGCGGTCGATTGCAGAACCTTGTTTAAGCATGAAGGTCTCCGGGGATCGGGGGAGTTTGCTCTCAAATCCTATGCCCGCCAATGTGGGCTGCTGGAACGATTCGCCTAGTCTGTAAGGAAGCCAACACTAGGAGAAACCGCCCCATGCGTACCATCCGCCCGCTTCTGGCGGCCGTCGTAGCCGCTATCGCTTTCGCTTCCGCGTTGCTGTTTGGCGCGGCCCCGGCCTCCGCGCACGACGTCGCCGAATCAACAACTCCGGCCAACGGTGCCCGGGTGGCTGAAGTGCCGGCGTCGGTATCCATCACGTTCAACAACCGGCCACTTGCCATCGGTTCGGGCGTGACTGTCACCGCTGGGGGCGAAAACTGGGCAGATGGCGCAGTGGAAATCATCGACAACATGGCTGTTCAGAAGCTGCGTCCGGGTGCTCCTGCCGGCGAATACACGGTGGTGTGGCGCGTGGTCAGTTCAGACTCCCACCCAATCGAGGGAACCTTCAAGTTCACAGCTTCCGGGACAGGCACGACGACGGCGGGCGGCTCAGCAGGTGCCTCCCCTTCGGCTTCGGCGGTTGTTCCGACGGCGGGCACAGCCGCTCCCGGTACGGAAAATACTGAGCCGGCTCCGGCAGCTTCCCAACCCTTCCCCTGGAGCATCGTTGGCCTCGCTGTGGTGGCGATCGCTCTTGTGATCTTCCTCGCCGTTACCGCGCGGAAGAAGCTCGCGGCTCCCAGCGAGCCGGATGGCGAAAATTCCCCGGAATAGCAGGGTTTTCTACATACTTGCGAAGATCTCGAAACGGTCACCGCGACACGCCAAAAACGAACTGCTCGTTACGTAAATGTGACTTTGGGGTGATCTTCCCGTACGGTTGTACCTGTGCCTGTTCCACGTAATGGGCATTTCCGGCCTGATTGCCTAGCTCTGCCGCAGTCCGGAATCCGTTCGCAGACAAACCTACGGCAGAGACGGGGAACCCATTTTGGCCCGCTTTCAGAGCGCGCCTTGGGGTGAAGTCACGAAGCTTCCGCTGCACAGCGGGGGATAGTGGCCGGGTGACTCCCATCCGAATCCGACAGCTAACCTCGCAGGCATCGGGAGAGGCTCTTTCATGTCTTCACGCATTCTTCGCGGCCGTCGTAAGGCGGACAGCGTACGTCCTAATCCGTTCATCTCCATCTCCAAGGCTGTTGCCAGCAACGCATCTGGCGCAGGTCGCCAGGCCGCTGTCATCGCAGCAGCTTCAGGCCTCGTCCTGACGGGCTCCATTGCTGCCCACGCAGCAGAGACCCCTGTCCAGCGCGACTCCAGCCCCGCTACTGTCGCCGAGACCGTAACTGAGGGTCCCACCAAGGTTGTTACGGCCGCATCCACGGCCACGATTAACTTCGAGCGCCCCGCGGTTGCTTCCGTGGCGGCTCCCGTCATTGAAAAGCCGGCTCCCGTTGCTCCGGCTCCGGTTGCTAAGAAGGCCGCGGCAACGACCACCGTCCAGGCATCTGCAACCACTACGGCTACCGCTCCTGTTGCGGCTGCTCCCGCTGCAGCTCCGGCTGTTGGTGGCGTCAACGCTGCCATGGTCGCCTCGGCTTATGCCCAGATCGGCATCATGCAGGATTGCACCGCCATGGTGGAAAGGGCCCTCGGCTCCGCAGGCATCCCGGTTGGGGACCTCGCACCCATGCAGTTCCTGAACTACGGCAAGGTTGTCAGCGACCCCCAGCCCGGTGACATGATCGTCCAGTCCGGCCACGTAGCCATCTACATCGGCAACGGCCAGGCTATCAGCGGTGGCATCAACGGCAACCAGACGGGCATCCACCCGATCAGCTGGCTCACCGCAACCGGCCCCATCACGTACGTACGCGCTGGCGCCTAAGCTTCACGCTCCAACTCAAAGGCCGGTGCCTTCGAGGACTCACGTCTTCGGAGGTACCGGCCTTCTGAGTTAATTTTTGTTCGTTTCAGGAACAGGCTTCGGTTGGCTCGACCATTTCCACGTTCCGGTTCCGGGCCAGAATTCCAGGCCAAGGGTTCTAGTCCAAGGTTCTAGTCCAAGGTTCTAGTCCTAGGAGTTCTAGGCAAGGGCGATGCCTGGCCCGGCTGGGAGGGCCACCTTGGATGAGATCGCTTGCCCCACTGCCTTGGCTTGCCGCAGTACTTCCTTGGGCGTGGGCGTAATAAGTTCCCCTACGCCCACCAAGTGCATCCCGACGGCACGCATGGCGGCCGCGAAGTTCTGGCCTATGGCGATTCCCAGGTCGGCAAGCATTCGGCGCAGCTGGCTCTGCGCGCAGCGCGTCACCACGATGTGGTCGGCCAGGAGAACTCCGCTGGCTGTATGCACGGCCCATTGCCGCGGGGTGGATTCAAGGGGGCCGTAGACGCTCAGCCCAGCCTTCAGACTGGCCGTGTTCAGGCTTGCGACGGGTCCGTATCCCAGCTGCGAGGACGAGTCGCCACCGAGGAAGTCAAGACGAACAGCGCGTGTGGTGGTGCGGACATCCAAGTGATGGCTGGCGGCGTAGTTGCGCAAATGGCGCAGGATTTCGTTGCGTTCCTGCATTGCCGCGGGGTCAGCTACGTCGCAGCGCTGGATCATTCCTGTGTGCACCGCTGGTCCGGTGGCCGATAAAGTACCAAAGCCATCCAGCACGATGGAACCTACGCCATAGCGGCTGAGTTCGCTGGCAACAGCCAAGCCGGAGAGACCGGTGCCGATCACTACGGTAGTAGTCCGTTCCGTGACGGAATCAGGAGTGAGTGACACTGCTTGGGTTCCTCCTTGACGTGTGTGCCTTTCGGCAGCGCGTGGGATCGCGTCCGAGTTCCCCAAGCGGCCGCAAATAAATGGCCGGGTTGTGTCCTGGGACACTTTTGCCGGCCATTCGGTGACTCGAACACTACCGAACTTTTTCTGCCATGGATAGCCTCCGCGACAGCGTGTTTTGGATGTTCATCCGCAGCGCAACCTGAAGGACGGAGAGCGTGCCAAAAACCGAGCCCGGACCGTTATCCACATACCCGATAGTCGCCTTGATTCGGCATTGCCAACCGAGAATAGTGGGCATTGGAAGGAGAACCCCACGGGTTCTTCGCCCTGGCTATTTGGTTGCACACCAGCAAGGGAACACCGGTACGGAGAACCTCTGGCAGAATGGCCGGAACATCAAGCAGTAGGTGGAGAGGCGGGCCCCATGGACCAGCACGGCAGACACGTTGAAGAACCGCGGGACGGCGAGGACCAGGCTGTGGCGCCTGGCGGAATCGTCGTCGGAGTGGATGGTTCCGAGCACGGTCAATGCGCCCTTGTATGGGCTGCGCGTGAGGCGGACCGGCGCCAACTTCCCCTGCATATAGTCACGGCTTATTCGGTGCCGATCTTCGCAGCCTCCGGCCTCGACGGCGGATACGCCACTGTGGACGATTCCGTGATCCGCGAGGGCGCGGAAGCAATCGTCAAGCAGGCCATGGATAAGGTCTCCAGTTACAACATCGACGTCGACGCTTCAGTGGAGAATGGTGATGCCGCGGGTGTCCTCCTTGACCTCTCCGCGGACGCTGCCCTTCTGGTGTTCGGCAGCCGTGGCCGTGGTGGCTTTGTCGGGCGTCTCCTGGGCTCGGTCAGCAGCGCCTTGCCGGCCCACGCAAAATGCCCCACCGTAACGGTCCCGCTGTATTGCGCAGACCGTTTGGGCGAGAACACCGAGGACAAGCACATCAAGGCTGAGCACGCCAAGTCAGGGCCCCGCACCGTGGAAAACGTCGTCGCCGTTGGTGTGGACGGTTCGGAGCAGGCCCGAGTCGCTGTCCTTGAGGCAGCCGAACAAGCCCAGCGCATGGGCGCCAAACTGCGCGTCATTTGCGCAGTCCCGCAGTACAGCGGTTCATTGGCGTGGGTGCCGGCACCGTTGGACCGCGATGCCCTGTTCGCGGACATCAAAGTCCAATTGGATGCAGGTGTCGCCTGGCTCCGCAGCCACTTCCCGCAGCTGTCTGTGGAAACAGACCTCAGGGACGGCTCACCAGTCGACGTGTTGGTTGAGGCCAGCCGGGGCGTGGAGCTCGTTGTCCTGGGTACGCGTGGCCGGGGTGGTTTCGCGGGCATGCTCCTTGGATCCACCTCTGATGGGGTGCTCCATCACGCCAAGGGCCCGGTCCTCGTTGTTCCGGACCGCGAGGATCCGCGGCTGGCAGACCGGCCAAAATTCGGACCCATGCTCGGCGCGGCTTAGGGCCATGGCGCACACCGTCCATGGATAACCAGCAGTATGGGAAGCATAGGCAGGAAGACAGCACGGGCCCGGATGTAAACGGCCAAGTGTTCATTCGGGACATCGCGGACATCCGGGCGGACATGCTCCCCGAGGTAGGTGGCAAGGCCGCCAATCTCGGCGAGTTGAATGCCGCCCACCTTCCAGTGCCCCCAGGCTTTTGCCTCACAACGTCCGCTTACCGGTACGCCCTTTCAGCGATTGGTATGGAGGAGATCTTCGCACTTCTGCAAGACGCCGGAGCTTCTGACCTTGACGAACTGAATAGGCTCGCCGCCCGGGCAAGGTCCTTGGTGCTCGACGCCGGAGTTCCCACCGACGTCGCTGAGTCGGTACGGGCGGCGTATCGGAAGTTGGGAGACGCTGCCCCCGTCGCAGTGAGGTCCTCAGCCACGGCCGAGGACTTGCCCTTCGCCAGTTTTGCCGGGCAGCAGGACACTTTCCTGAACGTGGTCGGAGAAGACGCAGTCCTGGACGCTGTAAGCCGCTGTTGGGCATCGCTCTGGACGGACCGGGCAGTGAGCTACAGGACAACCAACGGTATTGGCCATGCCACGGTGACGCTGGCCGTCGTTGTCCAGGAGATGGTGGATTCCGCGACGGCCGGTGTGATGTTCACGGCCAACCCGGTTACGGGGCGGCGGCGTGAAGCTGTGATCGATGCCAGCCCTGGCCTGGGCGAAGCCGTAGTGTCAGGCGCCGTTAATCCCGATCAGTACGTAGTTGATACGCAGAGCAACGCCATCCTGAAACGGACACTTGGTGACCGGCAGGTAGAGATCCGATCGCTTGCCGGTGGTGGCACCGAACGAATTGAGCGGGCCGGTCATACCGCGGCAACCGAAAACCATGCCGCGGCAACCGAAAACTACTCTGTACAGCCGTGCCTCAGCGATGACCAGATCCGTGCGCTGGCCGATCTGGGGAGGCGCGTCGAAGCCCACTATGGAGCCCCGCAGGACACAGAATGGGCGATCGATTCGTCCGGGAAATTGTGGCTCACGCAGGCAAGACCCATCACTACCCTCTATCCGCTGACCTCGCGAGTGCCGGCGACTCCCGGCGCGCACGCGTTCCTGAACTTCAGTCTCGCCCAAGGCCTCACCAGGCCTCTGACGCCCATGGGTCTGGCGGGTATCCGCCTGATTGCCTCCAGCGTTGCCCGCAGGGCGGCTTTCGATGTCCCCGATCCACGCTCGGGACCATCGCCCTACTATGAGGCCGGGCAGAGGATCTTCTTCGACTTCACATCCGTGCTCCGCAGCAAGGTGGGCCGGGCCATTGTGCCGCGCATCTTTGACATCATGGAGGCCCGTTCTGCGGCGGTGATTCGTGGCCTTTTCGATGACCCCCGGTTCGCCGTCGCCATCAAAACTCCGATAAGACTCATCAGGCACGTTGCGCCCGTTGCCGCTAAATACCGTGTTCCAGAGACGGTACTCCGGGGTCTTTTCCGTCCCGAGGCCGCAATGAAGCGCCAAGAGCAGCTCGGGGCGGAGCTCCATCAGGCACTCAGGGTGCCGGAGGGTATTACCGCCCATCAGCGGATCGCCCACGTACAGAGAATCCTTGGGGAGGAAGTATTCGCAACGGTGCCCCAAGTCCTGCCCCTTCCCGTTCTGGGCTTTGCGATGCTTGGGCTCGTCCGGAAAGTGCTGGGTGAGCAAGCTCCCTTGGACCAACTCCAAACGGTGATTCGCGGGCTGCCCAACAATGTCACCACCGAGATGGACATTGCACTGTGGCAGCTTGCAAGGGAAATCAGGGAAGACCCGGAGGCCTTGGCGTTCCTGGGTTATCGCACACTCGAGGAACTCGTTCAGCAGTTCAAGGGCAGGGAACTTCCAGCAGTTGCCCAATCCGGGCTTGAAGCTTTCCTGCGCAAATATGGGCACCGGGCTGTGGCTGAGATCGACCTCGGCATGCCCCGATGGTCGGATGACCCAACCCACATACTTGGCGTAGTGGTCAACTATCTGCGGCTCGAGCACACCTCTGACGCACCCGACCAGCAGTTCGCGAAAGCTGCCCGGGAGGCAGATGAACAGGTTGCCAGGTTGGTTGCGCGGGCAAGGGCCAAGAGTCCACTCCACGCCAAGCTGGTCCGTACAGCGTTGGACCGTACGCGCAGGTTTGCCGGAATGCGGGAGCTGCCCAAGTACAACCTCGTCCTCGGCTTGGCTTCGGCAAGGGAACAACTATCGCTGGTCGGAGCAGAACTGGCAGAGGCAGGGCGGATTGAACTTGCCGAGGATGTCTTCTTCCTTGACCTCAACGAAGTAGAAACCGCCTTGGCCGGCAACAAGCTCCACCAACTCGTGGCAGATCGCCGCGCAGACTACGCGCAGGAACTGAGGCGTCGGCATATTCCGCGGGTATTGCTCTCAGACGGGACGGAACCCGAAGCGACTGCTGCAGGTGGCAGTCCAGCTTCTCCCGGAGCCCTCTCCGGCAGTCCGGCGTCGGCGGGCGTCATCACAGCCCCGGCGCGGGTCATCCTGGACCCCGTTGGCGCCCATCTGGAACCTGGGGAAATCCTCGTGGCGCCCTCCACCGACCCCGGCTGGACGCCCCTGTTCCTCACCGCGGGCGGCCTTGTCATGGAAATGGGCGGTCCCAACTCCCACGGCGCCGTGGTGGCCCGCGAATACGGCATACCGGCGGTGGTGGGCGTGCCCGATGCAACCCTGCGGATCAGCTCAGGCCAGATCATCACGGTGGATGGAGCAGCAGGAACGGTAACTACGACACCAGGTGACGCGCCCGGCTAGGCGTGCTGGTGTGACTCGTGCTCGGAGTGGCTGACAGGTTCCAGCTGGAAGGTGCAGTGCTCGGTGTCGAAATGGCGCCCCAAGCAGGATCCGAGCTGGTCCAGGATGCTGTCTGCGCCGCTGGCGTTAAGGACCTCGTCTTCCACAACAACATGGGCGGAGAACACGGGCACCCCGGAAGTGATGGTCCAGATGTGGATGTCGTGGGCCTCCACTACGCCGTCCACGGCAAGGATGTGCTCGCGGATCATGTTTACGTCAACGCCCTTGGGGGTAGCTTCCAGAAGTACGTCCACAACATCGCGGAGCAGGTGCCAGGCGCGGGGGATGATCATGAGGGCGATCAGGACAGAGGCAATGGGGTCGGCGGCAGTGAAGCCCGTGGTCATGATGACGATGGCTGCCACGATAACGGCGATCGAGCCGAGAAGATCGCCAAGCACCTCAAGGTAGGCCCCGCGGACGTTGAGGCTTTCTTTTTGGGCCCCCTGCAGGATCATCAGCGAAATGAGGTTGGCTACGGCGCCCAGGATCGCCGCCCACAGCATGACGTCCGTATGGATTTCCGGCGACTCCCCAAAGCGGCGGACGGCCTCGATCATGATGACGACTGCGATGACGATGAGTACAAGGGCGTTAGCCAAGGCCGCGAGGACCTCGGCCCGTTGATATCCGTAAGTCCGTTGATCGCTCGCCGGGCGGGTCGCGATCCAGGCCGCCATCAACGCGATGAATACGCCTGCAGCGTCGGACAGCATGTGGCCTGCATCGGCCAGCAGCGCCAGCGATCCGGAGATGAGTGCGCCAGCTACCTGGATGCCCACCACACCCAAGGTGATGGCCAGGACGGCAATCAGCCGTTTGCGATGTTTGCCGGTTGCCGTTACTCCGTGGGAGTGGTTGTGATCGTGCCCCATGCTTACAAGGCTAGCCCCAGCCGAGCTCATGCAGGCGGTCGTCGTCAATTCCGAAGTGGTGGGCGATCTCGTGGATCACCGTTATGGCCACTTCGTCGATGACTTCCTCGCGGGTGGCGCAGATGTCCAGGATGGGTTGCCGGAAAATAGTGATCCGATCCGGCAATGAGCCCGCTTCCCACCAGGAGTCGCGTTCGGTCAACGGCACGCCCTCGTACAAACCAAGTAACACGGTGTCCGGATCTTCATCTGGGCGCGGGGTGTAGTCGTCCTCGATGAAGATCGCCACGTTGTCCATGGCGCTGGCAGCTTTGGGCGGGATCAGCTGCAAAGCGTCGCTCACAGCTTCTTCGAACTCCTCCGGCGACATTTGGAACGGTGCGGCAGGAAAGTCCGCGTCAACTCCGGCCAATCCAGTGGGGGCATGCTCGATTGGGCTATGCACTGCCGTCCGCTCCGGAAGCGGAGAGGACGGGAGATCGCCGTCGGGAACGATGGGCAGGCCGGGAGGGAGATTCGCGGACATGATCCGACTCTAGTCCCAACAAGGAACATTGACGCCCTGGAGGTGATGCTCGCTGGTGCACCGTCCCCAGATCATGCTGAACTGTTCGAATGCGAGCTCGTCGAACGGCATTCCGTAGGCAAGCCTCCGCATCTCACCAACGAACGAACAGGAACCGCATGACCGCCACTCCTACCTCCGCATCTGAGCCCCTCGACGTCGTCGTGGTAGGCGAGGCGCTCATCGACATCGTGGAGTCGTCCGATGGGCAGATCGAATATCCCGGAGGCTCACCGGCCAACGTTGCCTACGGGCTCGGGCGCCTGGACGTGAAGGCGGGCCTGCTGACCGCCATCGGACGGGACCAGCGGGGCGACGCCATTGCCGCGCACCTTCAGGGCGCGGGCGTGGTACTGCTGCCGGGATCAAAGTCGCTGGGCAAGACGGCGACAGCCACCGCCCGGATCGCTGCGGACGGTTCGGCTGAGTACACGTTCGAGATTGATTGGGCACTTGCTCCGCTCGCGCTGCCGTATGCCCCAAGAATCCTGCACACAGGTTCGATCGCAACATTCCTTGAACCTGGGGCCAGCGTTGTCCGGAGCCTGTTGGAACAGGCGCAGGGCGGCTGCATGATTACTTACGATCCCAACATCCGCGTCGATCTCCTCGGCAGCCACCACGAGGCACTTTCCCTTTTCGAGGAGTTGGTACCATTGACGGACGTCGTGAAAATGAGCGCCCACGACGCCCGTTGGCTATACCCGGGCAAGGAGTTTGAGGACACTGCGAACCACCTCCTGGCATTGGGCACTGGGCTCGCAGTAGTGACCCAGGGCTCCAGTGGTTCGCTCATGGCCACCCGGCACATACAACTCACCGTCCCCGCCATTCCCTCGAACGTGGCCGACACCATCGGCGCCGGGGATTCATACATGTCGGCACTCATTATGGGCCTGCTCCTGCGTGGCAGCGACGGCCTGGCGCCCACGGTCCTGGAGCGGATCGGCACCACGGCATCCATGGCAGCTTCCATTACTGTCGGCCGTCCGGGTGCCAATCCGCCCACCCACCGAGAACTCCTTGCGGGTATGGCCCGCTAGCTCACTTGGCTGTCCGCCGTGCAACCTTCGAGGTCCGCGCGGCAGCAACCTCTGGCGTGCGCCGGGCAACCCTTGGCGTGCGCCGAGTCAGGGCCACGCCGATCAAGCACACCACGCCGCCGATCAGTCCCCAGATCGTTGGGACTTCCTGAAGCACAGCCCAGGAGATGAGGATAGTGGTGCCTGGGACAAGGTACGTCGTGGCCGCCAATTTGCCGGCCGAAATCAGGGACAGCGCGTACGCCCACGTTGTGAAGGCGATGGCCGTAGGAAAGATGCCCAGATAGACCAAGCCGAGTGTGGCCGGCAGCGGCGCTGACTGGACTTCCGCGATCAATTGCCCTGTCCACGGGAGGCAGCAAACAGCGCCCACCATGATGCCGAACCACGTGGCTTGCCCGGCAGTAAACTTCCGCAGGACCGGTTTCTGGAGGATCGCGCTGACAGAGGCGAGCACGGCGGCAAGCAAGCACAACAACACCCCGGCGACATCCGCCGTCGAACGCTGTCCCGAACCGAGGGCGATCATCGCCACGCCACCGAACGCAACGGCGCTCCCGATCAGCAACCACCGCGGGAAGCCTTCCTTAAGGACCACTCCGGCGAGGACTGCAATGAGGATGGGCGAGACGTTGATCAGCATGGCGCTGGTACCGGCGTCGAGCATGTGCTCCGCGGCGTTCAGCGCCACGTTGTAACCGCCGAACCACATCACCCCGTACGCCACAATGGGCCACCATTCCTTGCCCCGCGGCCAGACTTTCAGGGTAGGCAGCACCACAATTCCAAGAACGACGGCGGCAACCGCCAACCGTCCGAGCGTCAAGGAACCGGGGGAGAAGCTTGGGCCCACAGCGCGGATGCCGACGAACGCTGAAGCCCACAGGACTACGGTGACGACGACGGCGGCGATGCCGAGTTTGCTGATGGGCGCTGCAGGCGCGGGGGTGTTGCGCGGTTGCATGCCCGGGGACGGCTGGCCGGGTTCGGCCGGGGTGGTGGTTGTCATAGAGCCAATCTAGTGCCGGGGAGGCTGGCTCGGCTGGCGGTTTTCGGACGCGTCACGGCAATAAGCTGCCAATGTTTGACGCCGCGTGGTCTGCGGAGTTATCTTATCGATGTTCGATATTAACGAATGTCGATAACCATTGGGGGAATCGTGGGTTCAAAAAGAAAGATCATTGATTCGTTGGCGCGCGTGAGTGTGCTCTCGAGAGTGGATTCGGCCGTACTCATTGTCGTCTCTGTGGCGGTGGCCATTGCCGCTTCGGTTTCAACAGCCTCGACGATCATCAGCAATGGCTCCGGAGAGGTGGTCCTGCGGCTGCCCCTTGACCCCTCCACTCGGGAGTCGGAAGCGCTGGATCTCGGTGCTGTTGCCCGCGTCTCGCAAGTGCAGGTAAGCGTCCCCGGCCTTCCTGAATATGAGGCTTCACTCCTGGGTTGGTCGGCAGCCATGAATCTGGTGGCCGTCCTCTGCGTCGTTTTGCTCCTGGTTCTGCTGGCCTATCGACTTACGAGCAGCATGCTGTTCGGCCCGCGCACTGCCGTCATCGTTGGGTCCGCCGGCATGCTCCTGGCAATTTCGGGAAGCGCAGCCCAGATTCTGGATTCCACCGCCAAGAACCGGCTGGCAGAAGAGCTTGGAGCCGCGCCGGCAAGGGCCGGGGAAACGTTGCTCTACCTTTCCGAGTTCAACCCTGCACATTTGGTGGCTGGTGGAGCGTTGGTGTTGCTTGCGGGCGTCTTCCAGTTTGGACGACGCCTACAGCGCGACACCGAAGGCCTTGTCTGATGCCTGCCGAAGAAATAACTGCCATTCACTGCAAGCTGGACGAGTTGCTGGAGCTCCGCGGGATGACACTGACGGAGCTCAGCCGTCGCGTTGGGGTGAGCCTCGTCAACCTATCCGTCCTCAAAAACGACCGGGCCAAGGCCATCCGCTTCTCTACGCTCACGGCCATCTGCGAGGCGCTCGACTGCCAGGTTGGCGACCTCCTTGAGCACGTCCGGTAACCTCCCTTTGAGGGGCGTCCAAACCTCGATTTGGGAATATCGCTATCTATGCTCTAAAGTTTTAGAGTCCAGTTCGGACGGGTGAGAACCGAAAAGAACGCATAAAGTGTTGTTTTTCCTCGCATAATCCGAATTGAGTTCAGGCCCCCATCGTCTAGCGGCCTAGGACACCGCCCTTTCACGGCGGCGGCACGGGTTCGAATCCCGTTGGGGGTACGCAAGGCAAGTGGTAAATCGGATGAAAAAAGTCTGGTAAGCTAGAAGCCTTGAAAAAAACGCGGTAGAGATACTGCAAACGCAAGGCCCTGTAGCGCAGTTGGTTAGCGCGCCGCCCTGTCACGGCGGAGGTCGCGGGTTCAAGTCCCGTCAGGGTCGCTCTGAGCGCCGGAAGTAATTTCGGTTCTCAAGGTGACTTGTCACCTAGGCTCTGTAGCTCAGTTGGTAGAGCGTTCGACTGAAAATCGAAAGGTCACCGGATCGACGCCGGTCGGAGCCACCAGCGAAAACCCCGTCTTTCCCAGCAACAAAAGGGAAAGGGCGGGGTTTTTCTTTACGTCCTCCATGCTCCCCGGAAAGACTCGATCTGGCCCGCTCGGGAGAAATCTGAAGCAAAGCCCTGATATTCCCCTGGTAGAGGGTCGGTGCCCTTTCCGCACGCGAGACCGCCGTAGAGAAATGGTCTCTGCAGACCGGGCCGATCGCGAGGATCAGCGCGGTCCGGCGGCACACAGCACCGCCGCTGAGCCGGGAGGAATCTATGATGAGGCATGGACTTCGGGGACGTGTTGTGGACCGTGTTGGGAGCCGGGCTGATTCTGCTCATGCTCGTCGACGTCTTCCACACGCTACTTTATCCGCACGGTTCGGGGCCGGTGAGCAGGATGATAATGCGCGGATTCTGGCTTCTTTCCAAACGAATCAGGGGACGGGCCTCTTCGTTGGCAGCTCCCGTGGCAATGGCTGCAGTTATCGGCGCTTGGGCAGCCCTGGTAGTCGTAGGCTGGGCCCTGCTCTACCTACCGCATCTGCCGGAGGGTTTCGTTTACGAAGCCGGGGTGCCGCAGCAGAGCGATTTCTTCGAAGCGGTCTACGTCTCGATGGTCACGCTTTCCACGGTGGGATTCGGAGACGTAGTGGCAGGCAGTCCTCTGCTCAGGCTGGTCTCTGCCTCCGAGGCAGTCACGGGTTTCGGGTTGCTGACGGCCACGGTCTCTTGGATCCTTCAGATGTACCCTGCCCTGAACCGCCGTCGGGCTCTTGCCCACCAACTGAACCTGTTCAGGGAAGCTGCAGGCCCTGCCGGCGCATCTTCAATGGATCCGCGCCATGCCGCGGGACTGCTCGAATCGCTGGCCAGAAGCGTCGCGTCCGTAAGCGTGGACATGCTCTCTTTCCACGAAACCTATTACTTCCATGAAGTCGAGCCCAGGGGATCCCTGCCGGCCACTGTCGTGTATGCCCATCACCTCGCGTCGGGAGCCAAAGCGAGTGAGAACCGGGAACTCCAGTTTGCCGGACGGATGCTGGAGGCAGCTTTGGAAGATCTAGCAACGGTTCTTCGCGGCAGATTCCGTCATCCTGGGACGACATCCCTGGAGGTGTTTGACAATTATTCAAGGCATCACAGACATCGTCAGTCCGGGTGACGGTCTGTTCATGCGGTGAGGTCCCGGCGTCGGATCCGCGCGACGGAAGACAACGCGAGTGCGGTGGCGACCGCCGTTAACGCGATGGCACCCGCGACGTTGAAATCCTCCACTGGCATCGCCGAGGAGTGCCAGAACGGGCTTAGGCTCACAAGCCATCCGGGCACCCCGAAGAAGTCCCCGAACTGGTCCAGCACCAACGAGACGGCAAGGATTCCCCAGCCCAGCGGGACGCTAAGCCGTGGGGCGATTGAGAATGCCAACGCGGTGACTGCCAGGAACACGAACGCCGCCGGGGCATGCGCCAGTGCCGCGGGCAGCAGGTAGCCTGCCCGTTGAGGAGCCGTCCCGGAGAGCCCAAGACCCACGGCGGCCGCCGTTCCGCCAGCTATCGTCACCAGTACGGCTGACCCGGCCGCCACCAGCACGTTGGCGCCGAGCCAGCGTTCCACGGACTGGGGCGTTGAGAGTAGGAACTCAGCCCTGCCTTCTGTCTCTTCGGCTCGCATGCGTAGCACGGCCTGGATCCCTGACGCTGCAGCCAGTACCCCCACGATTCCCAACAAAGCTGTGATGAAAAGGTCCACCGCATCAACATGGACGCCGGGGACAAGCCGGGAGAGCAGATCCTGGAGGGCTGAGCTGCCTGACATGGCATCCCTGACGATGGGTCCAAAAGCCCCGGCCAGGGCACCCAGTACTCCCGCTCCCACGCACCAGCCCACGATGGTGGAGCGCTGCAACCGCCAAGTCAGACCAAACAAGGACCCGCCTCCCAGGCCCGCTCTTTCCTTCCCGTAACGCCGGCTTAGCAGAGCGGCGTCGAGGTCCCGGCGTTCCCTCACCAGAACGGAGGCGGAGGCCAACAGGACAGCCGCCGCCAGAAGTACCAGCAGAGGCAGTGGATCGGCAGCGGTGAAAGGCCGGGACCGTTGGCCCCACCCGATTGGCGACAGCAACGAAATCCACGAGCTTGTCACATGCTGCAGATCGGCGCCGGGAGTGCCCACGGCATCCCCGACACCGCGCATCAGGTAAGACACACCCACCAGGGCAGCAGCTGCCCCGTTGGCGCTGCGCCCTGATGGCATAGCCTGGGCAACCACTGCGCCGACCGCGCCGAAGAATAGCCCTACAGAGCCCACAGCTGCCCCGGCCATCAGGGAACCAAGTACCGGTAGCCCGGCAGCGATGAATCCCGCGCCCACCGTCCCCGCAAGCACAAGGTTGGCAGCCGCAGCCAGTACCAGTGTGGCGATCAACGGCGCGGACCTCCAGTGTGGTGTGGAACCCAGGAGTTCTGCGCGTCCGAGCTCTTCATCCGTGCGGGTGTGCCGCACAGTCAGGAAGGTGCTCATCAGCGCGGCGAGGACGGCTGTGAATGCATAACCCTGAAAGAATACGACCGCGCCGGTGCTGGTACCGTCCGGGACACCCCGGACGAAAAGGAAGGCCGGACTTGACGTGGCCACCGTGATGATCGCGGTGCGTGAGGGCGTGTCTCCGAATTGAGTGGCGACCGCTGTTGCGGTTGCGAACCCCAGCACCGCTATGCCTCCGACCCATAAGGGGAGCACCAGTTTGTCCCGATGGGCTTGGAAGCGCACCAGCTGCAGCAGGCCGGACATCACTGCATCTCCGGAGTGGCTTGGCCATAGTGGCCCAGGAACAGCGATTCCAGGGAAGGTGGCGAGGCGGAGAAGCCATCGAATCCCAAGGCAGATAGCCCGGCGAGGAGAGCGGGAACGTCGCCGGCGTCAGCATCGAATTCAGCGCTCGTTCCGTCAATGCTCAGTTCATGGATTCCCGGAAGCGAAGCCAGTCGATCGGGCTCGGTCAGGCCAGTCACCCGGAAGCGGGTGCGTCTTAGGTGCCGGAGGTCTGCCAAGGTCCCTGTTTCGACGGCCGTGCCGGACCGGATGATGGTGACCCGGTCACACAGTTGTTCGACCTCGCTGAGGATATGGCTGGAGAGCAGGATGGTGGCGCCCTCCTGGTGGACCCGTTGAATCTCGGCACGGAACACTGCATCCATGATGGGGTCCAACCCGGAGCTGGGTTCATCGAGCAGGTAAAGCCGGGCGGTGCGCGCGAAGGCGGCGATGAGCGCCGCCTTTTGGCGGTTGCCCTTGGAATAAGTTCGCGATTTTTTCCGCGGATCAAACTCAAAGTCGGTGATGAGTCGTCTGCGCAAAGCCTCATCAGCCCCGCCTCGCAGACCTGTAAGCAGGTCAATGACTTCACCGCCGGTGAGGTTCGGCCACAGTGAGACGTCGCCGGGAACGTAGGCGATATCCCGGCGGGCACGGACCGGTTCCACCCAAGGATCGCGCCCGAAGACACGAACGGTTCCCGATGAAGGGCGGATCAGTCCCAGCAGCACCCTGAGCGTCGTGGATTTTCCGGCCCCGTTGGGACCAAGAAATCCGTGGATCTCCCCGTCGGAGACTTTGAGATTGAGATCGTTCAAGGCAAGTGTCCGGCCGAAGTCTTTGGTGAGCTCCGTCGATTCAATGATGGGGTGGGCTAATGCGTTCATGGCCGGTCCGCTCCTCGGGTCCACAGACGAACGCGACCGGCGGATGCCAGGGCGTTCCGCGGCTTTCAGCCACGGGCCGACCAGGCTTCCCGGCTCTCCGCTCCACAGCATACAAGCCCCGCGGCGCCCCGGAAAGGGCAGCAATCCGGTTCCCGGGGCCATCTGGGAGGAAAGGTCTTGAGCTTTAGTCCTCGTGCGTAAGCGTAGGCACCCCCAACGATGCCTACGCTTACGCACCGGGGCTTACGACTTCAGCTTCGGCTTCACATCCTTGTTGTAGATGGCCTCCAACGTTCCCTTCAACTCGGTCAGCGTTGCCTGCACATCGGCCTTTTCATTCATGATCCTGGTAGCTGCTTTGGCCAGCTCCTGATCTCCGCCGGGGAGGAACGTTCGGGCAAAGTCCTGGGTGCGCGTCTCCTTGAGCTGGTCTACGACAGTTTGGAATTCCGGTGTCTGGGCAACAATCGCCGAGATATCTGCCGCCTCGGCTACGGGCATGTAGCCGGTTGCAGCAGACAACGTAGACGTGCTCTGCGCGTTCGTCATGAAGGTGACGAACTTAGCCGCTGCAAGCTGCCGTTCGGGTGACGTTTTGCTGGCGATCACCAAACCGGAACCGCCCGTGGGACAAACCTGCGAGGCCGCAGCCGACCCACCCGGCAAGAACCCGACGTCGATCCTCATGTTTGCTTCCTTCGCCGCCTTGAGGGTGGCTGCGAGGTCGGCGGACGAGCTGATCGTGGCGCTGATTGCACCGGCTTGAAGGTCGGTAATGGCATTCTTGGAGGAGACCCCGGCCCAGCCATTCTTCACAATGGAGTCCTGCACCCACTGCATCGCGGCAACAGATTGGCTTGAATTTGCCGTAATCTCCCACTCCTTGGACCAACCGCCGCCTTGGCCCCACAGCACGTTTTGAAGGGTCCACCCGGCGTAACCTGCGATCGCGGGGTACTGGTAGGCGTTTTGGTATCCGGAAGCTGAGGCATTTGCCGACTTAATCCTGGGGGCCCATTCGGCGAACTCTTCCCAGGTTTTTGGCGCGCGCTCGGGAACGCCGGCCGCCTTGAAGTGGTCCTTATTGAAGTAGAACAACGGGGTTGAACGGGCGTAGGGGACTGCCCACAGCTGATCAGAATATTCGTAATCGGCGATCAACCCGGACTTGTAGTCGGAGGAACTGACGTTGACAGCTTTGAGAAGAGCATTGATCGGAAGGATGGCACCTGAGACCGCGTAACGGAACCACCACACATCCGATGCCACTACCACGTCCGGTACTTCGCTCCCGGCTTGGGAAGTTTGGAACTTTTGCGCCACTTCCTCGTAGTTTGAGCCTCCGGTGATGAGGTTGACCTTGATATCCGGATTGGCCGCTTGGAAAGCCTCTATCAGTTTCTGCTCGGTATCCCGGGACTTACCGGGATGGCTGGACATGAAACTGATGCTTGGCGCAGGTTTGACCTTGGACCAATCCTCCGCAGAGAGCGCCTTTGCTGATGTGCTTCCGGCATCCGTCGAGGGGCCGCCGCAGGCTGCAAGCGCGACGGCGGTGACTGAGGCTCCAGCCAAGCCGAGGAAATGCTTCCGGGAAAGTGTTTTTGACATTGGGGAAGTGCCTTTCTAGTGATCGAGGTGCTCAAGCATCCTCAAAGGGTGGAGTTTTAGCCGGTAACCGAGCCCTGAGTGAGCCCGGAGACGATGTACCGCTGCAGCGCGGCAAAGATGAGCAGGATCGGTAGTAGGACGATCACCGCACCGGCCATGAGCATGCCCCAGTTCTGGGTGCTGCCATCGCTGTTGACAAGCTGCGTCAAGCCCACAGGAAGGGTCATCATGTCCGGATGGTCCGTGACGATCAGCGGCCAGATGTACTCGTTCCATTCAGAAACGATGGTCACCAATGCAACGGTCGCGATGCTCGGCACGGACACCGGGACAACGATCTTCCAGAGCTTGCGCCAGTGGCCCGCACCGTCGATTTCCGCCGATTCCAGGATTGCCGGCGGCAGTGTGAGGAAGTGCTGCCTGAGGAGGAAGGTGCCAAACGCCGTTCCCAAGCCTGGAAGGATAATTCCCCAATAGGTGTTGAGCCCTCCCATGCCTGCGATCAAAACGTAGTTGGGAAGCACGGAAACCTGCGGCGGGACCATGAGCGCAACCAGAATCAGTAGGAAGATCACCCTCTTGAAGGGGAAACGGATAAACACGAGTGCGTAGGCCGTGAAGACTGCAAGTACGCATTTAATGGTGGATCCGATGACTGTGACGATCACGCTGTTGAGGAAGAATCGCGCGAAGGGCACGGTAGATGCTGCATCTGCGTAGTTCTGAAGACTTGGGTTCTTCGGCAGCAGAGTCAGGTTTGTTGTCACGATCTCGCCGGGCGCTTTGAGGGAAGACAACATCATCCACAGAAGGGGCACGAAGACCACCAGGGTTGCCAGCAGAAGGGGGACGTAACCCCCGGCAATCGTCTTGCCAAGGTTTTGCCAGGAAAGTGGACGGTCACGAGGTGCTGTGGTTTCAAGGGTGTTGGTGCTCATGAGTAGTGAACCTTTCGCTCCACGAAGCGCAACTGCACAGCCGTCATGACGAGCAATCCAGCGAACAGCACAACCGAGATGGCCGCGGAGTATCCGGCCCGGTTGTAGGAGCCGAATGCCTGCAGGTAGGAGTCAAAGATCAGGGTGCTGGTTCCGTTGCCGGATGGAGTCATGATGCGGATGATGTCGAACGCCTGCAGGGAGCTCAGCAGTGAGGTGATCAGGAGGAAGAAGGTGGTGGGGGAAAGAAGGGGAAGCACCACCGACGTGAAGCGCCGCAGGCTACTGGCGCCATCCAACGAGGCAGCCTCCAGGAGCTGGGCCGGAACGGACTGCAGCCCTGCCAGATACACCACTGCGCAATAGCCGAGGTTCTTCCACACGTACACGATGATGACCATGAGCAGCGCGAGCTTAGGATCGTTGACCCACTGGGGACTCGCCTGGCCAACTGTGCGGAGAATCCATGAAAGGACGCCGTACGTAGGATCGAAAATGAACAACCACACCAAGCCGACGCCGACGCCGGAAAGGACGTAGGGCGCGAAAACCACTGCCCGGGCGAATGTTGTGCCCTTCAGTCTCTGGTTAAGAGCCAACGCCACCAGCAGACCCAGGATCATCGCACCGCCAACGGTGGTGATCGTAAATATGGCTGTTACGCCCAGCACGCTGGAAGCGTCGGGGGAGGTAAAGAATTCCACATAGTTACCCAGCCCCACATTCGTTGCTGTGGCTGCCCCGAGCGTCCAGTCGAGGGTGGAATAGTAAAAGTTGGTGACCAGCGGACGGTAGGTAAAGAGGAGGATGAGCAGGACATTGGGTGCCGCGAAAGCGGCAAAAACCCATGCGTCCCTACGTGTTCTCCGATTCCACCGTCGGTTCTTCGGGATGCTTAGTGGCGGTCTGTGGACCGGTGCCCTGCTGGTTTGCGCATCACTTGTATCTAATCTGCCCATGGAAAACCCTCACGTTGACCCCCTCGTCATCGCTGTCCGGGCGACTTAGCACTTGCAAAAAAAGCATTTGTTTCACATTTGACCTGACAACCTAACTTCAGGTCATTGGTCAACCTACACATAAAGATGATCGATCACAAGACCCGATTCCGTGATGGTGGAAATGGGCTTCTATGGCTTGTTGTTGGGTATTTCGGCAGCCAAACCGCTCTTCGAAATATCATGCTAATACGTCTTAACAAAGGTGACCGATCATTTTGCACGAATGTGCAGAAGCGTTGACTGCAACGTTCCTTTGCTTGAAGAATGAGCGGGAGGACCGGCTCGCGTCGTGTCTACCTTGAGCTGCTTTTGCATGGGACATCCGTACCGGACTGGATCTTCCACATAGAGGACAGAAGAAGGGGGTTGATAACCGAATCGGAGCACTAAGTGATCTTCAGCGCGGATACACAGTGGTGGCAGATGTGTCTGGCCTTGGCCGCAGCACTCGTCCTGTCCACGGCCATAGGGTTTGAACGCCAGAGCAAGAACAAGTCTGCGGGCATGAGAACACATGCCATGGTCGGATTGGGAGCTGCATTGTTTATGGTCGTGAGCAAATACGGCTTCAGCGACGTACTGGCGGTGGACCTGGTGAGGCTGGATCCCTCCCGGCTGGCGGCTCAAGTGGTCTCCGGCATTGGCTTCATAGGGGCGGGACTGGTGTTCGTGCGGCGCAACCAAGTCCGCGGATTGACGACAGCAGCCTCCATCTGGGTCACCGCAGCAGTCGGAACGTCCGCCGGGGCAGGCCTCTTGCTTCCCGCCGTCTTCGTCACCGCAGCCCACTTCGTGATCGTCTACGTCTATCCCGTGGTGACCGCGAAGCTCCGCTTTGGTTTGCCAAGCCAATGGCTGTTGAAAGTGACGTACGTGGACGGTGTCGGAGCCCTGCGGGACGTGCTCCGAACGTGCACCGAGCAAGGATTCCGTGTTCAGGGCTTCGCTACGACGCGGGGTTCCGCCGAGTCCAAGGGCGTGATGGACCGGTTGATGACAGCTACGGAAACCGCCGCCGCAGCTGACCTCATTGAGATAGAGCTGGAGATTGAAGGCACCATGGCAGCGTCGGACATCGTCGCCCAACTGTCTCAACTCACCACTGTCATTGAAGTTTCCCTCGTGGACGAAACGGAATAGGAAGCTCAAATGATCGAGATTCAGGGCCATCGGGGCGTTCTGGCCACACGGCACGGGAATACACTGGCGAGCTTCGTCGAGGCACTTCGCCTTGGCGTAGATGCCATCGAAGTCGATGTCTGGCTGACGTCGGACATGCAACTGGTATTGAGACACGACGCCGTCATCGGATCCTCCGACATCAGGTTGGAGACCATGCTTCAGGCCGTAGTCGAGAAACACCCTGCCACGGTTACCGACGTCGATCCTGAAACACGTGCGCCGTCGCTGTCGGAGACCGTTGCCCTGTTGCGCTTCGCCAATGCCACCGGCGTCGTTCTGGACATTGAAGTCAAGACTGACGGTGCGGACTGGGACCTGTATGGCCACCGAATAGTGACTGAATTGTCCAAGGTGCTGAAGGCTCACCAGGACGAACAGGCCTTGCGCGTCCGCAGCTTTGATCCTCAAATCATCCGGGCAATGTCCGGGATGTTGCCGGGAGTTCCGCTGGTAGCGCTGAGCAGGGAGAGCCCCGTCCGGTCGGTAGGCCTCTATCCTTCCGCCGCTAAGGAACTCGTGACCGCTGCTTTGGCAACCGGGGCTTCCGCCGTGGCGCCCGCTTTTGGAACTCTCGACGCCGGATTGGTCGCCGAAGCTCATTCCGCCGGACTCAAGGTGTTCCCTTGGACGCTGGAGACAGGCGATGAAATCCGTGCGGCGGTCCGGCTCGGAGTCGATGGGGTCTGCGTCAACGACGTCGCACTTGCCCGCGAAGTCCTGGCTGCGTTGGGCGAACCCCTTGCAGCAGCCCACGTCATGGCCTTGCCGTTGCTGCAGCGTTCCCCGGCCTAGCCAGGGAACGCTGCAGCAGCCGGAATCAGTCATTTTTCGGCGTTGGGGCAGCCCCAGGATGTGGGGTTTTCCTGGCAGGTGTCGGCGACGAGTGCTTTTTCT
>NZ_JBHZPI010000004.1:0-288093 GCF_042788025.1 Paenarthrobacter sp. YIM B13468
CGGCATCAACAAACTTGGCACACTATTGAGTTCTCAAACAACAGGTCACTATTCCAGAGCAGTACCAACCAAAACCCAAAAGGCCTCAGAATCGCTCCGGAGCAACTTTTCAAACTTACCCGATTCGACCGCATGAAGCAAATCGCGCTCGGGCCCCCCAAGCCAGTTCAGAGGCACACAAAGCACCACCGGAAACCGGTAATTTGAAGGGGAATTCGTCACCATCATTTCCGCATCAGCGGCGGCGACTCAGATAACTTTACACGCGCCTTACCGTCCGAACAAATCCACCCGCACGCCGCCCAAAACCCCGTAAACACTGGGAAACGGCCCAAAAACACCTCAATAAGCGCAGAACCGTTGTCCGTGAAGCCCGTCACACAACGGAACGGCTGCAATAGCTGCCCTTTGAAGCGGCACCCCGGATCCGCCGTCGGGCCTAATTCAGCGGCCGATATCAGCCAGGTCAAGAGGCAATGGACTCAACGGCAACCGGCCCAAACACGTCAGGATGTGCGAGAGCAACACCCAAAACACGTCACGATGTGCGAGAGCAACACCCAAAACACGTCACGACGTGCGAGAGCAACACCCAAAACACGTCACGACGTGCGAGAGCAACACCCAAAACACGTCACGACGTGCGAGAGCAACACCCAAAACACGTCACGANACGACGTGCGAGAGCAACACCCAAAACACGTCACGACGTGCGAGAGCAACACCCAAAACACGTCACGACGTGCGAGAGCAACACCCAAAACACGTCACGACGTGCGAGAACAACAGCCAAAACGCCTCAGGATGTGAGAGAACGTTGGGAAGGGCAACAGCCGGGCCCAGCGGAACGGCCCGGCCGGGCCCAGCAAAGACTCAGTGACCTCCGTGGCCTGCGCCCTCGGTCTTGCGCATCATCGCACCGAGCACCACTGCAGCTCCAGCGATGATGGTTGCCGCCAGGAAGGCGGCCTGCATGCCGGCTACCAGGCCGGAGGATGCTGACACCACGGCGAAGATGGACACGAGCAGCGCAGTGCCGGCGGCACCGGCCACCTGCTGGGCTGTGCTCATGATGGCCGATCCGTGGGAGTACAGGTGCGGAGGCAGCGGGTTCAAGCCAGTAGTGAAGGCAGGCGTGAAGAGGAGTGCCAGGCCGAGGCTCAACGTAACGTGCAGTGCAATCACCCATCCGAGCGGGCTGCTGCCATCCAGGCGGGAGAACTGCCAGAGCGTCAGGACCATGAGGACTGAACCGGATACGGTCAGCGGCAGTGGACCAACTTTGTCGAAGATCCGCCCGATGACTGGACCCAGCAGACCCATGGCCAAACCGCCCGGCAAGAGGGCCAGGCCCGTTTCCATCGGCTGGAGGTGCAGTGTGTTCTGCAGGTAGAGCGGAAGCAGGATGACTCCACCGAACAGGGCCATCATCGCCACGACCATCAGCAGCGTGGACACCGTGAACATTCGGAAGTTGAAGGCTCTGAGATCCAGGAGTGGAGAGTCGGACTTCTGCAGTTTGAGCTGGCGGAAGACGAACAGCGCCAGGCACACGACTCCCACCACGAGTGCGATGATCGGGACCACCCCGGCGTTGGCACCACCGATCTGGCTGAGGCCATAGACCAGGCCACCGAAGGCAGGCACCGTGAGGACCACTGAAGTGAAATCCAAACCAGTCTTCCCGCGCTCCCCCACGTTGGTGAGGTACTTGGCGCCGATTGCCAGGGCAACCAATGCTACGGGGAGCACGAACACGAACATGAACCGCCACGAGAAGTGGTCCAGGATGATGCCTGAAACGGTGGGACCCATCGCGGGAGCGACTGAGATAGCGATGCTGACGTTGCCCATGACGGCGCCGCGCCGGGACATCGGCACCAGAGTGAGGATGGTGGTCATCAGCAATGGCAGCATGATGGCCGTGCCGCCCGCCTGGACGATGCGTGCAAGGAGCAGCACGGGGAATCCGGGCGCAAGGGCAGCCAGGAGTGTTCCTCCGCTGAAGAGTCCCATCGCCAGCATGAACGAGCCCCGGGTGGTCAATCGCTGCAGGATAAATCCGGTAGTCGGAATGACGACCGCCATGGTCAGCATGAACCCGGTGGCGAGCCACTGGACCGTGGGCGCGTCCACCTTGAGATCAGTCATCAGCCGCTGGAGTGCCACGTTCATAATGGTCTCGTTGAGGATCACCACAAAGGTGGCGACCAACAGCGTGACAATGACCGTGACGGATTCGCGGGACATCTTCCCTGATACAGGAGCCTGGGTGAGCGCTTCCTCTGTGAAGGTTGCACTTGCGGGCGTGCCGGAACCGGGCTCGCTGTTGGCGCCGGACGTGACGTCGGTAGACATGAGGATTCCTCAGGTTTGGGTTTGGATTCCGGCGGTCGGTACCGGTGAAGACAGGAACATTCTAGACGCCCAAGAGATTCCCGTCAGCAGAAAATCCAAACGTTAGGGATTCAACCTCAGGAATTAAGCGGAACGTTGTCTATCAACCGCACGGGGCCTACCTTGGCGGCAATGATTGCCAGCCCTTCGCCGCGGAACGGTGTTTCTTTGCAGTTCTCCGCCAGCGGCTCAAGCGTGGTGGGATCCACGACGTCGAAATAGTCCAGTTCCACCAGCGGCTGGGATTCAACGAGTGCGACGGCGGAATCCAGGTCCAGCGGTTCATGCGCGTTCGCGCGGGACTCGATAAGGCGCAGAGCCCGTGAGAGCACCAGCGCCGCCTCGCGTTCGTCGTCGGAGAGGAAGCGGTTACGGCTGGAAAGCGCCAGGCCGTCCTCGCTGCGCACGATCGGTACGGGCACGATCTCCACGGGGAAGTTCAGATCCACGACCATACGCTTCACAAGGGCAAGTTGCTGGGCGTCCTTCTGGCCAAAGTAGGCACGGTACGCCGGCGTCGGACCGTCCGCAGCTGCGCCGCCCGGGAGTCCATAGTGCAGCAACTTGGCCACCACGGTCAGGGCACCGTCGAAGTGTCCGGGGCGTGAGGCGCCCTCCCATTTCCCGCCGAGCGGACCCGCCGTGACACGGACCCGCGGCTGCCCGCCGGGGTACACCTCGTCCACGGAGGGCGCGAAAACAAGGTCCACTCCTTCGGCATCAAGGATGGCCATATCGGCCTCAAGCGTCCGGGGATAGCGGTCGAGGTCCACGGCGTCGCCGAACTGGAGGGGATTCACGAAAATGGTGGCCACCACGACGTCGTTCTCTGCCACGGCGGCCCTCGCCAACGCGGCGTGGCCTGAGTGCAGGGCCCCCATGGTCGGCACCAAACCTTGGGAACTTCCCCGCTTGGAAGCCAGGAGCCGTGCGCTTTCAGTACGCAGTTCGGCCGCGGTGGTCACGAGTTTGATGGCCATGCTGTTCAGATTCCTTCCGGCGCGGTGGGCTCTGGTCCCAAGGCCTCGCCAATGTCAGTCAGTTGTTCAGGGCGCAGCAGTCCGCGGTTTCCGGCACGCCGGGCCGTCGCCCGGGCCATGGCCTGGTAGGCCGCGAGCACGTCGCCGCCTGCTCCGCCGTCGTATTCTTTCAGCGCCTGGGCGTGCGCAGCAACGGTGCCTACGTCACCGCGCGCGACTGGACCGGTCAACGCAGATTCTCCGCTCGCAAGAGCGTTCTCGAGTGTGGCCCGCAGCAATGGACCCAGCATGGACTCCGGTGATTCGACGCCGATTTCCCGCAGTAACTGCGACGCCTGCGCAACAAGCGTCACCATGTGGTTGGAGCTGTGCGCGAGGGCCGCGTGGTACAGGGTGCGGTCTGCCTCGGCAATCGCTACCGGCTCGGCACCCATCTCCACAACCAGTGCTTGGGCAATCGGCAACATCGCAGCGTCGGCGGTGATTCCGAACGTGCAATCCATGAGGCGCGTCAGGTCAAGGCTCATACCGGTGAACGTCATGGCGGGATGCATTGCCAGCGGAATTGCGCCGGCCGTGCGGATCGGCTGCAGGATCCCGACGCCGAAACGGCCGGAGGTGTGAGCCACCAGTTGGCCGGGTTGCCAGGCACCGAGCTTCGCCAGACCAGCAACAAGCTCGCCGAGGGCATCGTCAGGAACGGCAAGCAGCACCAGTTCCGAGCGCTCCACGATCTCCTGGATCCCAAGGATCGGGACTCCCGGCAGCAGTGTCTCTGCCCGCTCGCGGCTCGCTTCGGATACCGCAGAAACCCCGACGACGGCGTGCTCGGCCGCGCGCAAAGCGGCGCCCAGGACGGCACCCACCTTGCCGGCGCCGATGATGCCGACTCCGAGTCTTCCTGGCCTAACCATGCTGGGGGTCCTCCTGTGTTGGTGCTTGCGGTAGCGATTGGGGTGGGGCCTGGCCGCTTACCTCCGCAAGCCATTGCTCGCTGGTCTGCCGCTTTCTGGCCTCGCGGGCACGGGCTGCCTGCTGGTCGAAAAGCTGCACAGCCTGCTCCACATCAGCCTGATAGAGGCGTGGCACCACAGGTCCCGCCGTAGTGTGGAAAACAAGATCGGCCACACCGAAACGCCGCGCGAGCGGACCTTGCTGCAAGGCCATGGACTGCGTGCGCTGATGGGGAACCAGGACCAAGGTGCGCCACCATCGGCCGGATCGAATCAACAATGCCGTTCGCGTGGCCAGGAAACCATTGCGCCGCCAACCCAGCGGCGCCAGGAGCCGGGCGCGGCGCGGAGTAGTGACGAAACCATCCGTGGAGGTAGAACCGGCTGAGCCAGAACCCGCCGGTGTCCCACCCCCAAGCCCAGCCAACCCTTCCAGCCCGGAAGTGAAAACCCGTTCCGGATCCTCAACACCCGGGTCCGGCAGCACGAGGGACAGCATCCGCATGACGTCCGGCTTCATGCCCACCGGTAGCAACGTGGTCCGGGCAGCGTTCTCATTGCCTGCCGCACCACCGTAGCCCGCCACGTTAACCTGCATGCGGTACCAGCCGAAGATCCTCCAGATGGGCGGCTGAGTGACTTTCAGCGCCTGGATTCGGCCCGGGGGCAAAGTCTGGGCCTGGGTGTCCAGGAGCCCGTAGCGCAGCCGGATCCCATCAGGAGAAATCGCGGCGGTGAAGTTGTAGCCCTTGTTGAATGAGCTCCAATAAGCAGCACCGATGCCCAGCACCGGCGGGATCAGCGCCAGGAAGATGGCGCTGTTTTCGGTGTAAACAGAGATCGCAATGGACGCCACGGCTCCGAGCAGGATACCTACCGTTTGCTCGCTCAGCAGGAGCGAGCCAATAAGGCGGGAAGGCGGCACTGACAAGACAACGTACTCCGGCGCTTCGGGGACAGCTTCCTGAGTCTCCGGTCCACTCACCACTCCAGCGGCACGGGCAAGAATAGTGGCGCGCAGCTGTTTGGCTTGGTCCAGCGGAAGGTAAGCGAGCCGCACGGCCGATTCGCCGGCGTCGGCCACTTCAAACTTGAGTTCGGCGAGGCCAAAAATCCTCGCCAAGAGGGGCTGCACGATGTCGATGGCCTGGACACGGTCCAACCGCGCCTGCCGCTGCTGCTTGAACACGAAGCCGGTGTTGACCCGGACATAGCCCTCGGCCACCTGATAACGCGTGAAGTACCAACTCAGGATGAATCCACCCACGGTCAGGAGAAGCAGAATGCCTCCACCGGCCAACAGCCAGGGCACCCGTCCGTTGAGGTTGGGATCGAGGATGTCACGGCCCTGCAGCATGCGTTCAAAGGCATCGCGACCGAAAAAGTATCCGACGGCGGCAAGCGCCACCCAGCCGCGCACGAACGGCGATGCTGGATGCACGCGCCGCCAATCGCCGTCGTCGGCTTTAGCCGGGAGGCCTACGGTGGCGCTACCGTCCGGGCTCACAGCCCGGCCAGCCTGGCTTCTCCACGTGCCGAGAGCTGTTCGCGCAGCCGTGCGCCTTCCCCGGCAGGAAGCCCGGGCAGGTATGCGCTGGTTCCGGCGGACGCCGTGTGGAGCTTCAAAGTACAGAGTCCAAGCCCACGTTCCACCGGACCAACAGACACATCCACGTACTGCATGCGTCCATACGGGACCACCATGGTGCGCTGGAAAAAGATGCCCCGCCGGATGAGGAGATCGTCATCGCGCTCCGCGTAGCCGATTGCGCGGACCTGACGCGGAATCAGCACGAGCCGCCACAACGCCAGAACGAGCATCACCGCAGGCACCGCGATGGCGAGCCACAGCGGAGGCCAACGCCACCAACCCAGCTGCACAAACACGAGGGGAAGGCTGAGGATCGCCACCATCACCAGGTTTCCGATGGCCCACTCCACCAAGCGGACCGTGACGTACTTCGGGGAGACCCGCAGCCACTGGACGCCGGGAGGGTCAATCGCCTCGGTACGCATACTCGCCTTCGCCTTTTGCTTCCCCGCGGCGGGTTTCCGGTCCAGGGGCGCCACCTTCGAGGTCCTCCGGTGGGATCCGGCAGAACCTCTCGACCACCAAGCCGACGATCACCATCACCACGCCACCACCGCCCATCAAGACGGCGTTCCACAGGATGCCTTCACCACTGCGCAAGGTTCCGACCCGCAGAAGATCAAAGGAGATGCCGGCATGCCAGCCCAGAAGGAGCGTCCCTGCATATGCGCAGGCCTGGGCAAGAATCAGCGTCCTGGCGGCCAGGATCGGGTTCAGCAGGTTCTTCTTCTTGCCGTTGCGCCACCGCAGCACCCGGATCCCCATGATCAGGGTGAGCACGGCGATGACGCCCATGGTGACCAGTGCGGAGACCGGAAGCACGGGCGTGGGCATGCTGAAGCGGTTCGTTGCCGCGGTGGCCAGCCAACCGATGGCGGCAGCGATGATGGCAATGAGGACCAGGACCGCGGGGCGCATTGGCTTCACTGCTACTCCACCGCTCCCGTCGCAGGAACACCGGCGATGTCGCCGTAGCCGTCGAAGCGACGGATGTCGGGCATGTCATCAGCCACGGCGGCCAACTCAGCAACGCTCCGCCCGTTCAGTTGGGCGTTCGGCTCCAACAGGGACCACGGGTACAGGACAAAGGCCCGTTCGGCCGCCCTCGGATGAGGCAGGGTCAGGACGGGGTCGTCGCTGACCACATCACCGAAAACGATGATGTCCACATCCAGTGTCCGAGGGCCCCAACGAACTTCACGGGTGCGGTGGTGCTTCTGCTCGACGTCGTGGCAGTGCTGCAGCAGCTCAAGGGGACTAAGCGTTGTCTCGACTGCCATGACCATGTTCAGGAAATCGGGTTGGCCTTCCGGGCCGCCGACTGCCTTGGTCTGAACAACCGGAGACACTCCAAGGAGCCTAACGTCCGGTGGGTCCACGAGATCGGCGACGGCTGTGGATAGGGTGTCGTTCCGCTCACCAAGGTTGCTGCCTAGGGCAAGGATCGCTTTGGTGTATCCGGAGTTCATGATCGCTCCCTGTGGACACTCACGGTGACATCGCCGAACGGAACCTCGATGGGCGCCTTCGGCTTGTGGACGGTGACATCGACGGCGGCCACGTTGTAATTGGCGAGGATGCCATCTGCGATCCGCACGGCCAAACCCTCAATCAGGTTCAGCGGCTCGCCTTCGATGTGCGATGTAATGAGCTCAGCCACCTCGCCGTAGTGCGCGGTGTACTGGAGGTCATCCGTCTCCGCGGCCTTACTGAAGTCAGTATGAAGGACGGCGTCCACGACGAACGGCTGGCCGTCCCGGCGCTCGAAATCGAACACTCCGTGATGGCCGACGGCGGTGACACCGGTCAGCGTGATCCTGTCCACAAGGTCCTCCGGTCAGCGGGCGATTCGAGCGGCAACCTTGACGGCGTCAAGGCTGGGACCGACGTCGTGGACGCGGACAGCCCAGGCGCCCTTCGCGGCGCTCAGGGCGGTGATAGCTGCCGTGGCGGCATCCCGCTCCAGCGGCGCGGCAGACTTGCCGGCAACAGTGAGGAGCGAGCCTAGGAACCGCTTGCGTGACGCAGCCACCATAACCTTGTGGCCGAGTGCGAACAGCTTGTCCAGGTTCTTGAGGATTTCCCAGTTCTGGTCCTCGTTCTTGGAGAAGCCAATCCCGGGGTCAACGATGATCTGCTCGGGAGCAACGCCCGCTGCATACAGTTTGTCGCGGATACCGCTGAGCTCCGCCACCACCTCTTCCGTCACGTTGTTGTATTCCGCGAGGGCGTCCATGGTGCGGGCATCCCCACGACGATGCGTGAGGATGTACGGAACCTTGGTGCGCGCCACGAGCTCAGGCATGTCCGGCTCGATGGTCAGGCCGGAGACATCGTTGATGATCGCAGCACCGGCCTCCACGGCGGCAGCAGCAGTGGACGTGTGCATGGTGTCGATGCTCACCAGCGCACCGGCCTTGACCAGCGCCTGGATCACCGGAAGGACCCGGCGCTGCTCTTCTTCAGGCGAAACGGGTTCAGCGCCGGAGCGCGTGGACTCGCCACCGACGTCGATGATGTCCGCCCCGGCATAGAACATACGCAAGCCAAGCGCGATGGCGGTGTCAGGCGTGCGGTGGTTGCCGCCGTCGCTAAAGGAATCCGGGGTGACATTGAGAATTCCCATGACGAGCGTGCGGTCCGTAGGCAGGTCTTCGAATCTGGCAGCGGGCCGCGGCTTGCGGAGAACCGGCAGTGGGCTTGTGGCCGGGCCGGTTCCGGGTGCTGCAGCGAGGGAATCCATATATTGCTTACCTTCCGAGTATGAGGCTCATGGCCTCGGCGCGGGTGGCCGGGTCATGGAGCTGACCGCGCACCGCGCTGGTGACAGTCTTGGCGCCGGGCTTGCGGATGCCGCGCATGGACATGCACATGTGTTCGCATTCGACGACGACAATCGCCCCGCGCGGGTTGAGGTGCTTAACCAGGGCCTCAACAATCTGCGTTGTGAGCCGCTCCTGCACCTGTGGCCTGCGCGCATAGATATCCACCAAACGGGCCAGCTTGCTCAGGCCCGTAACCTTGCCGTCATGTGACGGAATATAACCAACATGAGCCACCCCGTGGAACGGCACCAGGTGGTGTTCGCACGTCGAGTAGAAGGGAATGTCCTTCACGAGGACAAGCTCTTCGTGGTCAAGGTCAAACGTGGTGGAGAGGACCTCCGCCGGATGCTGGTGCAGGCCCGCGAAGACCTCCGCATAGGCCTTGGCAACACGCTTGGGTGTGTCCTGCAGGCCTCCGCGGTCAGGGTCTTCACCAATAGCAAGCAGGATTTCGCGTACTGCTGCTTCGATGCGCGGGCGGTCTACTTTGTGGCCCCGCTTAGCGTCCGCGGCTGAGCCGTGGACGGCGGCGAGGTCGTCGTCGTCGAAATGAGTCACAGCAGAAAGCTTAGCCGTGAAGCGGAGAGTCGTTGCCGCCGTCGGCTCCCGGTGACTGGAATGACTCCTGGCTGCTGACACCCTGCGCATGCGGGGCTACGGCATCCAGTGGCTCGTCCAGACGGGCCTTCTTGGCTTCTTCCTGGGCCTCGCGCTCAGCCTTTTCTGCGCGCGACTCGACCGGCGGAATCGACTGGACAGGGCGGGACTCCTTGGACAGCCAGATCTCACGGAAATCGCGCTTGCGGATGTCGTGGAAGATCTCGGCGATCTCGGCCTGGTTGAGGGTTTCGCGCTCAAGCAGTTCCAGTGCCAGCCGGTCGAGGACATCGCGGTTTTCGGTGAGGATGGCGTAAGCCTCGTCGTGTGCCTGATCGATCAGGCGACGCACTTCCTCGTCCACAACGTAGGCGATCTGGTCCGAGAAGTTGCGCTCCTGCGCGGCATCGCGGCCGAGGAACGGCTCGCCGCCGCCTTGGCCGAGCTTCACGGCACCAACCCGTTCGCTCATGCCGTACTGGGTAACCATCTTCCGGGCCGTGGAGGTGGCCTTCTCGATGTCATTGGACGCACCGGTCGAGGGGTCGTGGAACACGATTTCCTCGGCCACGCGGCCACCCATGGCGTAGGCCATCTGGTCCAGCAATTCGTTGCGGGTTACCGAGTACTTGTCGTCCTCAGGAATCACCATGGTGTACCCAAGGGCACGGCCACGGGGAAGGATGGTGATCTTAGTGACCGGAGCGGAGTTGCGCAGGGCGGCAGCAACCAGTGCGTGCCCGCCTTCGTGGTAGGCGGTGATCTTGCGCTCGAGTTCCTTCATCACGCGGCTGCGCTTCTGCGGGCCTGCCATGACGCGGTCGATTGCCTCGTCCAGGGCGCGGTCATCAATGAGGTTGGCGTTTGAACGTGCCGTCAGCAAGGCTGCCTCGTTGAGGACGTTGGCCAGGTCAGCACCGGTGTACCCGGGGGTCTTCTTGGCAACAGCCCGAAGGTCAATACCCTGGGCCATCGGCTTGCCCTTTGCGTGGACGTTCAGGATTTGCTCGCGGCCCACCATATCCGGGGCCTCAACGGTGATCTGACGGTCGAAGCGGCCCGGGCGAAGCAGCGCCGGGTCCAGCACGTCCGGACGGTTGGTGGCTGCGATAAGGATGACGTTCGTCTTGACGTCGAAGCCGTCCATCTCCACCAGGAGCTGGTTCAGGGTCTGCTCGCGTTCGTCGTTACCGCCACCGATGCCTGCGCCACGATGGCGGCCTACGGCGTCGATTTCGTCCACGAAGATGATGGCTGGGGAACTCGCCTTGGCTTGTTCGAACAGGTCACGGACGCGCGAAGCACCAACGCCCACGAACATTTCAACGAAGTCCGAGCCGGAGATGGAGAAGAAGGGAACGCCTGCTTCACCCGCAACGGCGCGGGCCAGCAGTGTCTTACCAGTGCCTGGAGGGCCGTACAGCAGCACACCCTTGGGGATCTTGGCGCCAACGGCCTGGAACTTTGAGGGCTCCTGGAGGAATTCCTTGATCTCCTGGAGCTCTTCCACGGCTTCGTCAGCACCGGCGACGTCAGAGAAGGTCACCTGCGGCATGTCCTTGTTGACCAGCTTGGCCTTGGACTTGCCGAACTGCATCACCTTGGAGCCGCCACCCTGCATCCGGGAAAGCAGGAACCAGAACAGCACACCGAGCAGCAGCACGGGGATGAGCAAGGAGAACAGTCCGGAGAACCAGTTGTTCTCGATCGGCTGGTCAGTGAAGCCCTTGTCCGGGTTGGCGCTGGTAACGGCCTTGACGACGTCCGGGCCACGGTCCGTGACGTAGAAGAACTGGACGTTCTTGCCCTTGTCCTGGCCATCGATGTTCAGGTTGTCCTTGAGCACCAAGTCAACGCGGTTCTCGGCGTCGAATATCTTGGCCTGCTCCACCTTGCCGCTTTGCGCGAGGAGTTCGAGGCCGTCCTTGGTGTCGATACGTGTGGAACCGCCCGGAGCCAGCGTTGCGAATGCCACCAGGAGCAAGCCGACGACGACAACAATCCAGATGCCCGGGCCCTTGAAGAAACTCTTAGCTTTCATCTGATCGGGGTTTTGCCCCGTCCCTCCTGGTAGTGCTGCGAGGCGCAACTTCTGCGCGCGAATGGTGCTGCTTCAGTTTCTAGCTATACACCGTTCCCAGTTATTCACGCACTGGAATGCTCAAAAGTTCCCTCTGGGCGTACACAGGATACTCGCCTACGCCGCGCTAGGACAGCCCTGGATGGGGATTCGTAATGGATTCGCGGGTCACCAAGGGACACTGAAGAATCGTCGGTTTCGCTGCCAGGACGGTGAGGTCTGCCTTGCCCTCAATGGCATCGATCAGGCGTTCAGTGGCCCAGGCACCCATCTCATAGTGGGGCAACGCCACTGTTGTCAGGCCAGGGTAGAGATTGGCCGCGATGAGTTCCTGATCGTCGAAACCCACCACGGACAGTTCATTGGGAATGCTGATTCCTACCTCGGCCGCTGCACGGTAGGCCCCCATGGCCATGCGGTCGTTGTAGCAGAACAGGCCCGTGGGCCGGTCCTTTCGCTTCAACATCCGCAAGGCGGCAACATAGCCGCCCAGCACCTCCGAGAGTTCGGACTCCACCGGTGCGGCAGCGCCGTCGAGCCCTGCTTCATCCAAGGCGTTCCGGAAACCTCGCAAGCGGTCCCGCGTAGCCGGGACGTCGTCGGTGTTGTTCAGGAAACCGATGCGGCGGTGGCCGGCATCAAGGAGGCTTTGCACGGCTACCCTGGCCCCGCCCTCTTCATCGGGGACTACCGAAGCGACGCTCCCGGCCAGGCTCTCGGAGTCCACAAGCACCGCGGGAATTGAACTCAGGTTTTCCGGCAAAGTGACCTCGCGGTGGTACATGGTGGCGTACAGGATGCCATCCACGCGCCGCTCCAGGAGAGCATCGACATCAGCCTGCCTGGACTCCTCACTTGCTGCACCTGAGGTGTTAATGATCATCAGGTTGTAGCCGCGCGCCCTGGCGGCCTCATCCGCACCCAGGATAATCCGCCCGGCGTGTGGTGTGGTGGCGATTTCCTCACTGACCAGACCCAGCATCCCGGTCCGTTGCGTGCGCAGGGCCTGGGCCAGCCGGTTTGGGCCATAGCCGAGACGTTCCGCCGTAGCTTTGACCTTTTCTCGTGTTTCCGGGCTGATGCGAGCGTAAGCGACGTCATTCAGGACGTGGGAAACAGTGGTGACAGACACGCCAGCGGCAACTGCTACGTCCTTGATGCCAATGCTTTTGTTCGTCAACGGCTTCCCACGTCCTTATGGTCCGGTGAAGGGCGTAAGTAAGGGTGGTTACTCGTAAACGTGCGGGGCCAGCGTGCCCACGAAGTCCAGGTTGCGGTACTTCTCGGCGTAGTCCAGGCCGTAGCCCACAACGAATTCGTTGGGGATGTCGTAGCCGACGTACTTGACGTCGATCTCGACCTTGGCGGCGGTCGGCTTACGGAAAGCGGTGCAGATCTCAACGCTGGCCGTACCGCGGGATTCAAGGTTGGACTTGAGCCACGAAAGTGTGAGGCCGGAGTCGATGATGTCCTCGACGATCAGCACGTCCTTGCCCATGAGGTCGGTATCGAGGTCCTTGAGGATCCGGACAACGCCCGAGGACTGGGTGCCGGAGCCATAGGAAGAAACTGCCATCCAGTCCATGCTGACGTGGCTGTGCAAGGCCCGCGCCAGGTCCGCCATGACCATGACGGCACCCTTGAGGACACCGACGATCAGCAGTTCGCGGCCTTCGTAGTCTTTGTCGATCTGCGCCGCCAGTTCAGCGATTCGCGTTTGGATCTGCTCTTTGGTGTAAAGAACGTGCTTGAGATCTGCCTGGACGTCGTTTGAATCCACCAATGGCTCCTGTTTTGATGCTCGGGTGCGGCTACTGTTGGGGCGATTTCTGATGCCGGAATACTAGCTTCCCACAGGGTGCGGCTTCCCGGGGACCGCCGGTGGTCGAATCACCCGACCCGGCAGCCGGCGACGCAATGGAAGAACCCGCCCGTTCCTGCTCCAAATCACTCAGCGACAGGCGATAGACACTGACGTGGCCGGGAAGTTCCACAGGACCGGCAGAACCCTGGCGGCGAAGCAGCGCTTCCGCGGCCTGGAGCCGTCCGTAACCGGGTTGTTGGCCCCCGACGTCGGCAGCTGCCTTGGCGATGACTCGGAACCTCAGCGCTGCAGGAAGTCCGCGGACGGCATCCTCTGGCAACCACGCGCCGTCGTCGGTTCGCTGGACCAGCGAGAGATACGTCTCGTTTGCGAGATCCTCAAGGAAATCCGCGTCCTGCTGAAGGATTGCGGCTGTCCGTGCCAAAGATTCGGCAACGCCCGGCCCCAGCTTTTCTTCGAGGACCGGCATGACCTCGACGCGTGTGCGCGAGCGCGCGAAGGCAGAGTCACTGTTGCTCGGATCATGCCACGGCTGCAGTTCCTCGACCTCGCAGATTTCCAGTGTCTCTTCCCGCCGCAGGCCAAGGAAGGGCCTCATCAGGCGTCCCCGGATTGGCCTCATGCCGGCCAAAGAACGGGTGCCGGAACCACGGGCCAAGCCCAGGAGCACCTGTTCGGCTTGGTCGTCCAAGGTGTGCCCCAGCAGGATGTGATCGCAGCCAAGGTCATCCGCAGCCGCCTCGAGGGCTGCGTGCCGGGCATCGCGGGCCGCAGCTTCGGGCCCGAACCCGGTGGACGCGACCTCCACCGTACGGACTTCCACAGGTGAGAGGCCCAGTTCCCCCAAGACAGCTGCCGTCCGGGAAGCTACGTCTGCCGAGCCAGCCTGAAGTTGGTGGTCGACAACCACGCCGGCCACCGAAATAGGATGCCCGTCCACGTGGCCACGCCGGGCGAAGTATCCAGCCACCGCGGCGAGCGCAAGCGAATCCGGTCCTCCGCTGCAGGCTACGAGAACACGTTCCGGGTAACCCGCAGCGGCCAAGGCGTTTTGCAACTGCTTCCGCGCCTTGCCGACGACTGGCGCCAAACGGCCGGGCCGGCGTCGGCCCTTGCCTGTTGCTGCACGCTCGGAACCGTTGTCAGAACCGCCGCTGGAACCTGCGCTGGAACCGCCCTGTGAGGGGCCATCAAATACGGGTGCGCTCAAAGCCCCATCCGCTCGAGCCACATCCTGGAATTGTGGATCTCTTCCTCGGTGGGGAGGTTTTCGGCCGAGTTCCACACCCGGTTGAAGCCTTCCATGCCGCCTACCTCAACAACCTCGCGCACGAACTTTGCGCCGTCTGTGTACTGGCGCATCTTGGCGTCGAGACCGAGGAGATTACGGATGAACTTCTCGATGATGCCGCGATCCTTGCCGCGATCATTGAACCGCTGGCGGATCGTCTTCACGGACGGGACGATGCTGGAATCCACCGCATCCATCACCACATTGGCATGACCTTCGAGGAGGCTCATGACGGCAGTGATGTGGGATAGGGAAGCCTTCTCCTCGGGATCCTGCAGCAGGTCCAGAATTGCGCCCCGGCTGGGCACGTTCCCGGATGCAGCGCGGTCCTTCAGGGATTTGGCCACCGCGGCCGCCCGTTCAACCAGGGAATCCATGTTGCCCAGCAGATGGCTGCTGAGCTTTTCGATTTCGGCGAGCATGTGGTCCCGCAGCCACGGTGCTGCGGCGAACTGAACGCGGTGCGTTTGCTCGTGAAGGCATACCCAGAGTCTGAAGTCGTCCGGGTGCACGTTGAGTTCGCGTTCGACGGAGATGATGTTGGGTGCAACAAGGAGTAGCCGCCCGCCCGAAGGAACGCGGGCGCCCGGGGCCAGGGCCGCGAATGGATCGTATTGGCCCAGGACTTTACTGGACAGGAAAGCAAGGATGGCGCCGAGTTGGCTGCCGGTGATGGCTCCGCTGGCTGCAGCCGCAGCAGGTGTCATGGACAGGCTGCCGCGGGACTCCAGCATTTTCTCCAGAATAGGCTGGAGCATGACGGAGAAGCTCTGGGTGTTGGCCTTGGACCATGAGGCACGGTCCACCACGAGAACGTGCGAGTCCCGCAGGTCCCGCGCCGCTTCAAGCCCCGTGATGTCATGGACATGTGGCACGGAGATATCGGCGTTGAAGCGCAGGTTCTCCACCGCCTTGCCGATTTCCCCGGCGCTCAGCGCTGGACCGGGCGGGGTAAGCCGGGCAGCCGTGGAGGCGGCCAGGTCCCAATTGATCAGGGACGGGGCCCCTGCTGACGAATCTCGGGCAGATGACACCATACGGTCCATCACACCACATGAGGCTGGCAATGGGCCTTTAAGTTCGCTCCGCGCTGACCCTCACTCCACCCGAGTAGGTGGCTAGCGGCAGCCGCACGAGGCCAGCACCGATGCCGAACGGTCCATCGCCTCCTTGTTTCCAGCCGCACCCGGTTCCAGGCCATTGCCGATGAACGAGAACACCAGCAAGCGTCCATCAGCGTCCACTACGTACCCGCTCAGCGCGATGACAGTGTTGAGCGTCCCCGTTTTGGCGCGGACAAGGCCCGCACCCTGGGCTGTACTCGGATCCACGTACCTGTCGTCCAGGGTGCCCGTAAGGCCCGCCACCGGGAATCCGTCCAGGGCCGCCCGAAGACTCAGGTCCGGTCCGCTGGTGATGGCACGGACTACCTCGGCAAACTGGCGGGCAGTGACCTGGTTCTCCAAGGCAAGGCCCGAAACATCGGCCAACTGCATCTGCTTGGGATCAGTGGCGATTCCCAACTCCCCCAGCCGTTGGCGCACGGCTGAAGTGGCGCCGTCGTACGTTCCTTCCTGTCCGGACGCAATGGCGGTCATCCGCCCAAGCGCCTCTGCCAGGAAGTTGTCCGAGGTCTCCAGCATGAGGTCCACCTGCTCGCTCACCGTCGCGGATTCAGCGGCGGCCAGCACCTTGGCGGGGACGCCCTTGCCGCGCTCGACGCCGGGACGCACCTGCACGCCGACAGCGGCCAATTGTTCGGCGAAAGCCTGGGCGGTGGTGACGGCCGAATCCTGCGGACGCGGCCCAGTGGTAAGCGTGGGTGAGTAGCGCCCGGAATTCAGGGCAAGGGAAAACAAGGGGGCAGTTTCGCCAGCCGCGACGTCGTCCAGGCTCCACGCAGGATTGAGGGGCGCACCGCTGAACAGCGAATCATCCACCTGCACCGTCACGGGCCCTTTGACCCCGGCGGTAGCCAAGGAAGCGGCAGTATCGGAGGCCAGGGTTGCAAGTCCTGACCTGCCCATCACGGCCTCAGGATCCGAGGCACCTGCGCCGAGGAGCACGTCCCCTCCCCCCGTCAGCACCACGGTTGACGCATCGGAACCGGCCAGCACACGGGTGGTAAAGCGGGATTCGGGACCGAGCGCCTTCAAAGCAGCGACGGCGGTCAAAAGCTTCATATTCGACGCCGGGATTCGGTTGGCGTTGGCATCGCGGTCGAACAGGACCGTGCCTGTGGAGGCGTCCATGACAATGCCAGTAATGCTGCCGGCGCCGGAAGGTTTCAGGGCGCCATTCAAAAGGCGCGAAAGCTCAGCCGGTACGGGCACAGGGGCATCGGGATCCAAAGGAAGCACGCCGTTGGCCTCGGAAAGGTGGTCAGGCTCCTGCTGCCATGGCGGCGCGGATGGTGACGGCTTGGGTGCGCTGAGGAGTCCTGGCACCATGCCGGCCACCACGATCGCCCCCAGGCACAGGAGGACCAGCGTCAACAGCATCGGCCATTTCAAGCGCCCCCACGCCGTGGACACCCGCTTCCGGGCACCCCCGTTTTTAACGCCCTTCATGCAGTTGCTTGGTCCTGTCAGTCCTGAAAATGTCCCGCCGGTTCAAGAAACCCGGGCCTCTCGCTATATCCTCAATAGTAGTCGGCGGCGCTGGCTGCACTTTCGCCTGCCGCGCCCCACCCACACCCGTCAAGGAGCACGCCATGAAGCACGACGTGACCATCGAGATCCCCAAGGGATCGCGCGTCAAGTACGAAGTTGACCACGAAACCGGCCGCGTCCGCCTGGACCGCGTCCTCTTCACCTCCATGCAGTACCCCACGCACTACGGTTTCTTCGAGAACACCCTGGGCGAAGACGGCGACCCCCTGGACGCACTGGTGCTCCTGCAGGACTTCGACCTCCACCCGGGCGTCATCGTTGAGTCCCGCCCCATCGGCGTTTTCAACATGACCGACGACGGCGGCGGAGACGCCAAGGTCCTCTGTGTCCCGGTGGATGCACGCTTCGACCACATCCAGGAAGTCAGCGACGTCAGCGAATTCCTGATCAAGGAAATCGAGCACTTCTTTACCCGTTACAAGGACCTGGAGCCCGGCAAGTGGGTCAAGGCTGAAGGCTGGGGCGATCGCGCCGCTGCCGAAGCCGAGCTGGAAGCTTCCATCAAGCGCTTCTCGGCCGAAGGCCACTAATTCCCATCTGAGTAGCACTTAAGCGCATTTTGAACGCTCAAAACGCGCTTAAGTGCTACCTAGTTGGGCTCGACGGCGGCTGGTGCTGTTCCCTGTGAACCGCACCAGTCGCCGTCGTGCTTTAAGCAACGCGGGGTCAGATACGGCCCATTGTTGGCTAAAACATGGGCCGTAAGTGACCTCGCGTTGCTTTGATGGGCACTGCTCCCCATCGCGCCACCTTCGGGGGCCGCCTAGGCTTGGACGAGACTTTACGACGCATGTACACAGGGGGTTCCACATGGCTGGGTTCTACGGCGCGGACATTGCGCAGCTTCGCAGTCTGGCCGGCGTCATGGGCAAGGCTGCTGACGCCATCAATATGCAGAGCGCGCAGTTGTCCAACGCCATCAACTCCGCAACGGCGTGGCAGGGGCGCGATGCCACAGTCTTCAAGAGCGATTGGAACAGCCAGCACAGGCAGAGCCTTATGAAGGCCGCCAACATGCTGAGGGACAACGCGGGCCAGCTCAAGAAGCACGCCAACCAGCAGGAATTTGCCAGCCACAATGACGGCTCAGGTACATCGGTGGGCGTCCTGAAAGACGTCTATGACACAGCAACGGGCGTCAAGGAATTGGGCGCGCAGCTCTGGACCGCCTACAAGTACGGCAAGCTCGGTCATGCCGAATGGGTCAAGACCCGCGAGGTACTCACCAACTGGCGGGCTGGCGGCACGGTGCTGCGGGATGCTTTGAGCGCGTTGCGCAGCGGTGAGAAGGTCACTGACGTCATCACCGACCTCAAGGCGAACATTCCCTACAGCCAGGCTTTCCAGGACGCCACAAAATTCTCCAAGGGCCTTCGAATCGCGGGGGCCTTGGCGGCGCCGCTGAACATCGTTGGCGGTATCAGCGACATGATCAGCCCGGAGCACGACGGCTGGCGCGGTACAGGCGACCGGGTAGCCGGCGGCCTGTCCGTAGTGGGCGGGGTGGGCAGCATCATGCTCATGACGGCCGGTGGCGCAGCCTTGCTGGGCCCCATTGGCGCCCCGATCGTGATCGGCGCGGGCATCGTTGCCGGCGCCTGGGCATTGGGCAACCTGGTGGCGGACAACTGGGATTCGATCAGCAACTTCGCCCGGAACCCCGGCAGCTACATCGCCGACGGCGCCCGGGAAGTAGGCAATTTCGCCAAGGATGTAGGCAGTAAGGTGGCAGACGGGGTCGGTAATGCCGCCAAGTCAGTCGGAAACTTTGTCGGAGGGATATTCGGATGACCACCAGCACCATGAATTGGACCGAGCGGGACGTACAGGCTGCGGCAAAGGTCCTGGCATCGGCCAGCGCCACAGGCAAGGCCTTGCCGACGTTGACCGATGAAGAGGTTGTTGCCCTGGACGGCGTCCAGCATGAGCAGATCGTGGCCCTTCCGTGGCTCACTGCGCAGGATGCCAGCAAGGAGCTGATGTGTGCTGTGGCCCTGCGTGGACTGCTTGCCAAGGAACTCGTCTACCCCGTGATCTTTGAAGGCGAGACCGAACCCACCCGGCTGCACGCCACCGAGGAAATAACCGGCGCCCTGACACTGCGCCGCAGTGGCAGCAGCGTGGTCTCCGTGGAACGCACCGTTTCCACTGGCAAGCGCTGGCTCTACGGCTACCTCCACGACGACGGCGTGCTGCTGGAGGAAGTGGACGAAGGCGGGCTGCACGGCTTCACCGTTGTCACCCGGGATCAGTTGGCTCCGCGCCTGGCTGAATTCGTTGACCCGAACACAGCGGCCAACCGCGACACCGATCCCACTGTTTACTCTGAGGCCGGATTCGAAGAATATGCCGCAACGGCCCTGGCCGATACCCAGGCGGCCAGCAACGTGGTGGTCTTCAATTCTGATACGAACGACTTTCCAACTGTCACCGTGTACACCGGCCCCACCAGCGTGCACGTGCTTACCCCCCGCGTAGAAGGCGAATCAGTCTCCCTTGAGCTGAAGGAGACGTCCGCCCCCACCCTTGCCCGTGTCCTCGGCGGGCTGGCTGGGCTGGCCTGATCCATGAGCAATTCGAAGTCCCAAACCGCTACTGGCTTGGTTGATGCCCTCAACGGCCGCCCTGTACGCCGCCATCCCGAGACCGGCGCATACTTCGTGAAAGCATCCGGAGGAGCCCACTTCTGGGGTCGCGTACTTGACGCAATCGTGTTCCTTGCCGGATATGGCATCCTGGCCGCGATGGTGGCCGTTGCACGCAATGCCATGATGAACAGTGGCTCGCTTCTGGCCTTTAACGACGGTTTTTGGCTGACGCTCTACGTTGTTCTTTGGTTCGTTGGTTTGTTCGTTTACGGCATGATCTGGGGTACCGCGGGCAGCGTTGGCGATGCTGCCGCGGGCATGCGTTCGGTACGGATCAAGGACGGTACGACGGCGGGCGCCTGGCTGGGCGGCTGGCGTGCCATCTGCTGGTCCTTCTTCCCGTTCTTCGTGGTGATGCTGATTCTGGCGGCTTTCAGCGGGAGCTCGGGCGATACGTGGGATCCAAGGTTTGCAGCTTTTGATCGGCGATCCGGGGTGGCGCAGGGCCGCCAGCCGGTCCCGGACCCCAAAGTGGTCGCCGCACAGCAAGCCGCCGAGGCAGAAAGGCAGAACCTGCCAAATCTCTACGGCCAGCGCCCTGATGCGCGGCCGTAACTGGCTGGTAAGGCGCACTGAGCGCAGGCTCGGACCCGAGCTTGGACAGCTACGTCATATTGCGTCCTCGCGCCGCATCTTTTGGAAGCTCCTCATCCCCTGCTTAGCGGTTGGATTCCTTTTTGGGCGCAATGGGTGAGTTCATCAGTCCCGCCACCTCCACGCGGGAACCCGGCCACTTCGAGGATCCAGTCCTGTTCATTGTGGCAAGCACTCTTACAGGCCTGGTCCTCTGGTCAATGACGCTCTTGGGCAGCTTCCGCAAACTCCTGGTGTTCGACGGCGGGATCGTGGCCAGGTATTCCCAGCAGTACACCACTTTGGAGTTTCCGTGGGCGGAGATCGCACCTGACTACATCAAGGCGGTGACCACGGCGGATGGCACTGATCCTGACCGCCGTTTGGTGGCTCGGCAAAAGACATCCCTGGGAGTGGCCGGAAAGAACGCGCTGGTTTTTCAGGCACGCGACACATTCTGGGTATTCTCCACCAATGAAGATCCCGTCCCTCTGGTGGAAGCCATCCAGGCGGCGATGCGCGACGCCGGAATACCCGACGCGCGCCGGTTGGCGGCAGGTGCGCTGCCCGCCGTCGTCGTAACCGGACGCACCGCACTGGACTAGCTGAAGGTGGATTGGATCAAGGGAATGGCGAAAGAAATAAGAAAAACAAGCCCTTGCACAGCGGCTACCAGCCGGTAGCATGTGATCCACTATGTTCACTCTGACCATCAACCAACGCGACAGCCGCCGCGACGGCGACCTCGTGCCCCAGCTCCTCAAGGACTTGCGGCACGTTCCGGCACGGCTCGACTTCGACCGTTCGGTTGAGGACGAGGTGCAAGGCATCGTCGAGTCCGGCCACCACGCTGTTGATACAGCGCTGATCGCCCTCCGAACCGGTCAGTGGTACGTGGGAATCGGTGTGGGGCCCATCAACGAACCCCTTCCAAACCTTGTCAAAGACGCTTCCGGGCACGGTCTGGTCTATGCCCGGCGGGCTGTCGATCGTCTCCGCAGCGGGAAGGAACGAGTCCCTGTTGCCGTTGATGGTCCCTTCACGGCTTTGGCAGCAGAAGCCGAAGCGGTCCTTCGACTCCTCGGACACATCGTGCAGCACCGCAGCGTGGCCGAGTGGCGGGTCCTGGACCTCCTCACCCCCGGCGTCCGCGGGCAGCAAAAGGCTGTGGCCCAGGAACTCGGCATCACGACGCAGGCTGTCAGCAAAGCACTTGCCCGCGCACAGTGGGTGGAAGAACATGCTGCCCGTCCCGCCGCAGCACGTCTACTGCAAATGATCCTCGAAGTGCGCTAGCCAGCAGCCGCGAAACAGCCCCGCGAACCCAACTGAGTCGCAGTTAATGCCGTTCTGAGAGCTCAAAACGGGCTTAACTGCGACTCAGTTGGGCGGGTAACGCGATTACTGGTTGCCGAGGTTGTCCTTGGCCATCGCGGCGCGGTCTTGCACATCTGCAGCAGCGGCCTGGCCCTCGTCCTTGACGTTGGCTGCTGCCTCAGTGGCGCTGTCTTTGACGTTCTGGAAAGCGTCCTGTGCCGGCTCCTTGAGGTGTTCGGCCATCTCCTGGGCGGCGTGGCCCAGTTCCTCGGTCAGTGGCTGGGCTGCTTCCTTGATTGCGTGGGCAGCCTCGCGTTCCTTGTCCGACGGCGGAATCAGGGCGGACACAAGCAGACCGGCACCGAAGGCAATCAGGCCAGCAGCGATGGGGCTGCCTTGGGCCTTTCGCGTAATCACCTGGGGTGCGTCGGCGATGTCATCGACCACCCCGGAAACGGCGTCCTGGGCCTGGTGGGCAACGTGACCCGCCCTGTCCTGAACGTCGTCGCGGGCGCCAAACACGGCCGTCTTGATCCTGTCTACCCTCCGGTTGACGATGTGCGAGGGCGTGACCTTGTCGGCAACGGCGTCAACGTTGGTACTGAGCCGCCTGCGAGTTTGTTCGATGTCGGCGCGCAGGGCGTCGGGGTTCTGCGTCATCGTGTCTCCTCAGTATTCGGTTTGAAGGTTGGAGGTATTTCCTTGACTGTCTCCGCGGTGCGCGGCATGCCTTTGATGGTGTTCAATTCCTTGCGTCCCATCGAGGCCAGCACCGCTGCGACTATGCCCCAAATGACCGCCACAACGACTGCGGACCATCCCAGGCCTATGAGCTGACCCAAGGCCCACCAAAGCGCCAAGGACAGGAACAGCACGGTTAGATGCCCGGCCCAAGCGGCTCCGGCCATCATCCCTGCGCCCTTTCCGGCCTTGGTGGCCGATTCCTTGAGCTCTACCTTGGCCAGCTCAACTTCCTGCCGCATCAAGGTGGAGACATCGCGCGTCAGGTCGCTCAGCAGTTCGCCGAGGGGTACGGATTCGGCTTTGAGATGGGCTTCGGTGGGAGGAAGGTCGGCAGGACTACTCATCGGGGACCTCCATATACGGGATCATCGGGATCGCTGGGATCATCGGGACGTGCTAACGGATCTCCTTGCGCCTTTACCCCACCGGCGTCGGTTTCCGGGTAGGGCATGGTTGATCCTTCCAGGCCACCCGTGGTGCCAGCGTCGTATCCCGTGTCAGTTCCGGCACCTGTCACAGTTGTCCCAGTGGCCGTCGTTCCGTATCCAGCACCTGTTCCAGCACCCGTCGTTCCGTAGCCAGCGGTCGTCGTCTGGGGACCTGGCAGATCTACTGCCGGAGGTGACACAGCGCCGCCCTGGGTTGGGTAGTACATGGCGCGAGGGGTCTGGGTGGTGGCATCGGAAGTGCTGGTCCCGGTCATGGGCGAGTTGTCCGCCATTCCGCGGCCCAAACGTCCGGCGAGGACACCCGCACCGGCAGCCAACAGCAAGAACGTGCCCGGCTTACGGCGGGCAAAGCTCTTGACCTCATCCAGGAGTGAACCCGGATCCCGGTTCTCCAGCCACCGGGCAACCGAGGAGGAACGCTCGGCCGCTTGCTGGACCAGATCCGTGGCCACACCACCGTTTTGGGTCGAATTGGCCATGGTGGACAGTTCGTCGGAAATGGACCGCAAGCCCTCGGCAACCCTCTGCTGTTGGGTAGCAGCCTGATCCGCCAGCTCGCCCTTGGTTTGCGTTAGCAACTGCCGGGCGTTCATCTTGACCTCTTGGGCTACATTTCCGGCCTCGGCCTTGGCTGTTTCGACGACGCCGCCAGCCGCATCGCGCGCTGTGCCGGCGACTTCGGCGGCTTCGTGCTTGGCCGAATCCATGGTTCCCGCGCCGGATGTGGTCCCGGTAGTGCTTCCGTAACCGGTAGTCCCCGCGCCGGCATCGGTTTCCATGCCAGTGGTGTCGGTTTCAACCGGTGAATCCAGGTAACTTCCCGAATAAGGCTCGGTCCCGGCGGGGACCCCAGTCCGTGGCGCCGCGAAGCTTCCGTCCTGCGGCGATTGGCTCTCAGTCATTGTCGCTCTCTTTCCACAGTTGGCAGGCTGCGGACAGCAGCCGGGATAGTAAGTATCGTTACTATCAATGGGTGTGTACCCGCTTGCCGCGGATTCAATCGCCACATATCGAAACGAAATCCCAGCTCGACACGCGGAGCAGGACCCGTCTACGTTGGACCCATGAGCCACAAGCCCTCCAGGCGGCGGCTGATTCCCGCGCTTCGAAAAACTGTCACGCGTCACCGACTCCTGTTCGCCGCCAAAACTGCGGCGGCGGCAGGATTGGCGTGGTATCTCGCGCCCTTCATGCCTGGTCCTGCAGCGTCCTACCCCTACTACGCACCGCTCGGCGCACTCGTGAGCATGCATCCCACGGTGGCAGACTCCGCAAGACATGGCCTGCAGAGCCTCATGGGCCTGGCCCTGGGTATAGGCATGGCTTTTGCGGTGACCACGGTGGCAGCGCCGACGGCGTTGGCAGTCGCCGTGGTGGTGGGATTGGGCGTGATCGTCGGCGGCCTCCCCCGGCTGGGCAGCGCCTCAGAATGGGTTCCGATGGCGGCCTTGTTCGTACTCGTCCTCGGGGATTCCAATGCGGAGGGCTTCTCCTTTGCGTACGTCCTGCAGATGGCCATGGGCGTTGCCGTTGGCTTCGCTGTGAACTGGCTGGTTTTTCCGCCGTTGCATCTTGAAGGAATTGACCCCGCCCTGGCCGGTCATCAACGGGCTTTGTCCCAGCAATTGAAGGACATGGCGCGCGCGATGGAGGAATCCTGGCCGCCCAACCACGAAGCCTGGGCAAGCCGTAGCGGCGAACTGTCAGCAACCGCCGCAGCCGTGCGGACTGCCGTTCATGAAGCGGAACTCAGCGCAAAAGCTAACCCCAGGTCGCGGCGTCGTGCTGGCCGGCTACCGAGTGATTTGGCTGGATTGCGGATCGTGGAAAGGCTGACCTTCCACGTCCAGGACATCACCGAAGTACTTGCAAGCGTGATCTGGGAAGAGGATGCGGGAACAGTCATACCGGACAGCGTCCTGGCCAACCTGTCCGAGGCGCTGGAGGCCGTGTCCCGGGTGATTGATCAGTGGCGGGACGGAGACGCCGGGGAATTGAAGAGCCATTTGGCGGAGGCGAAGGACAGCATCTCGGAGCTCGGGGACGCGGTCACGGAAGCTGCAGTCGGCCAGGCATCGGTGAACGCGGCGGCGTCAGTGGCCATGAGCTTGCGCAGGATCATCACGGTTGTGTCCCCTGCGGATTAGGGCCGCCGACACCAAAAATTAGCGTGGCGTCAACGGCGGCGAGGCTTTCCGCCCCTGACCGGCACCGAGTCCGTCCAGCACTTCAGTCAGCGCCTCCAACGATGATCGGTGGGGCATCCAGCCCAGGAGGCTGTGGGCGCGGCTTGTGTCCATAATGGGTGCGCCGGCGGCCATGTCCACCCAGCCGCCGTCGGTTACCTGCAACCGCAAGCGCCAACTGACCTCGACGACGGCGCGCAGCACCGGAAGCGGTAAGGGAAGCTGCCGTCGGGCGTTGAGGATCCAGGCAAGGGCGTTGGGGTCCAGCACGGGCTCCGCTGCGATGTTGAACGCGCCTTCTGCCCGACGTTCCAGCACGCGCCAGTACGCGTCGGCGACGTCGTCGGCGTGAACGGCTTGAAAAACCAGCTCCTTGGGGATGGGGAGGATGGGCAGCCATGGCTTACGGGGAATGAGCCGCGGGAGAACGCTCCCCAGGAAGTAGCGACCCACTTCACTGCCCGCCTCGGCGCTGAAGATCAGTGCCGGGCGCAGCCGAGCCACTACGATGCCCGAATTTTCCTTGGCAAAGCCATCCAAAAGCCGCTCCTGGGCTGCCTTGTCCACGCTGTAGTGGGAACGCTTGATGCCCCCTGCCGGCCAACCTTCCTTGGTCCGTTGATCCTTGGGGGCCGGCGAATAGGCACCAACGGATGAAGCACAGACGACGTGCTTCACGCCAGCATGCTTGGCCGCGCCAAGTACGTGGGCCGTTCCTGCCACGTTTGTCCGGCGCAGAAGTTCGCGATCGTGATTTGGTTGGATCTGCCAGGCCAAATGCACCACGGCGTCGGCACCTGCGAAGGCGTTCTCCAGTGCTTCCCTGTCCTTGTAGTCGCCGACGTCCAGCGTGTGCCACTCCACTGCGTTGTAAGGGGCTGCGTTCCTGTCAGGTTCGCGTCGCGCAATTCCCACGAGGTCAAGATCGGCACCCTCTTCAGAGCGGGCAGCCTGCAACCGCTTCAGCAATGCCGTGCCCGCGTTACCCGTGGCTCCCGTGATGACTATGCGCATCAAACTCTCCCTTCCCCATCCTGCAACGCCCGATCATGCATGCGGGTTCTCTCCCGTGGAGCGAATACGCTCCAGTACCGCCGTCGTGGAGTGTTCGGGGACGTAATCCAAAATCGTCACCGTGCCCCCATAGTGCTCCACAGCCGCGGTCTCGGCCAGCATTTCCGGCGTGTAGTCGCCGCCTTTGGCGTACACATCGGGCTGCAGCAACTCGATGAGCGGTATAGGAGTCGGGGTGTCGAACACAGTGACGTGGTCCACGCAGCTGAGCGCGGCGATTACGGCAGCACGGTCCGCTTCTGGATTCACGGGCCGGTCTTGTCCCTTCAGCTGCCGCACTGAGGAATCACTGTTAAGGGCCACCACCAGGACGTCACCGAGTTGCTTGGCCTGGTTCAGATAGCGGGTATGGCCACGGTGCAGGACGTCGAAGCACCCATTCGTCAGCACGATCCTCCGGCCCTCCCTGCGATGCGCCTCCACCTGCCGGGCCAATTCATCGGCAGTCAACGCAGTATCGGCGAACCCTCCGAGGTGCCGGGCAAGTTCCTCGGTGGTGCAGACAGAGGTGCCGGGCCGATGGACCACCACATCAGCTGCGGCCTGGGCAAGGTCAACACTGGTGGTCAGGGGCAGTCCGACCGCCCGCGCCAAGGTCAGCGCGGCCACAAATGTATCGCCGGCACCGGAGGCCTGTTTCTCGGCTTCCGGCCTGGCCCAGGTTCGGTGGGTGGCGCGGGCTCCGTTCGTATCGTCTCCGCTTGCGTCCGGATCGCTGGAACGCAGCGTCAGCGTCCCGTCACGGTCCAAAGTCACGACGACGGCGCCCGCACCTGAGGCGCGAAGGAGCTGGTCAGCGTGGGCCTCAACGAAGGGGCAACGTGCAGCGCCACCGGGGAGCTCTGTTCCGAGCAGCCTGGCAGCTTCCTGGGCGTTCGGGGTGGCAAGGTCCGGCTTGAGTTCGGCCCACCGGGCAGGATGATGGGCATCGACCACCAAGAGGGTGCCCTGCCTGTGGCTGGAGTCGGGGTGAGAACCAGTCTGAGGACTACGGGTGGGTCCAAGGGCATCCATCAAGGCGTCGCGGACCGGCCCCTCCAAAGCGCCGGCCTCGTAATCGCACAGCACCACGGCGTTGGAACCCGCGAGCGCTCCCGGGATGGCGGCCGCCAACTCCTGGAGGCCCTCCGGGGGAACGTCGGTGGCTGCGTCGTCGAGGCGAAGCATCACCTGGCCGGCGCTGCTTATCCGGAACTTCGTGGTGGTGATCATGCGGGGATGCTGCACCACGCCAGATATGTCGATGCCGGCAGCCACGAGTCTCCCAAGGAGCTCCTGGCCGGCAGAATCCTTACCGACCAACGAGACAAACCTGACGTCGGCCCCAAGGGCCGCCAGGTTCATGGCAGTATTGGCGGCTCCTCCAGGGGCGAAGTCGCGGCGCTTGACCTGTACCACTGGGGCGGGAGCTTCGCGGCAAAAGCGCTCAATCAGCCCATCCCACCAACCGTCCAGGATGGCGTCGCCGACGACTGTCACAACGGGCGGTTCCTCGGCCAAGCGGCGCGGCAGCCATTCGGCCAAACCTTCTTGATTGGAGAGGCGTGCCATTGGGTACCTTCCGGTAGAGGCGGCATGTTCCTGCTCCCCTCAGGTACCCCACAGCCCGCGGTTCACACGCCGGCTCCGGTAGTTTTCCAGCACCTTTGACGAAGGGACATCCAGATGGTCGTTCAACCGAATTTTGGCGTTGGCCCGGTGCTGGAGAAGTTCGCGAATGTGGAACGGATCGCGGTCCTCCGCGGAGGCGGTTTAGGCGATGTGATCTACACATATCCCGCGCTGCATGCCCTGAAAGTGGCCTACCCTGAAGCAACTATCACGCTCCTCGGCACGCCGATCCACGCCGCGTTGACCGCCGGGACGGATGGGCCCGTTGACGGCGCCGAAATTCTCCCGTTCGCCAAAGGCGTCCGCGACGCCGGCCCTAGGGAAGGCGATCAAGTAGACGAAACCGAAGACAGACTTGCCCAAGAGGAATTCTTCTCCGCCATGCGCGCCCGCAGGTTCGATCTCGCGCTGCAAATGCATGGCGGCGGCCGGTACTCCAACCCTTTCCTGCTCCGTCTGGGAGCACGGCACACCGTGGGCACACGAACCAAGGACGCTGAGCCCTTGGAGCGGAATCTCGATTACATCTACTACCAAAACGAGCCTGATCGATGGCTTGAGGTAGCGGGCCTGGCGGGCGCGCCAACCATCATTTCTCCCCCCTTACGGCCCCTGCCCGAACACGAACAAGCCGTGCAAAGCCTGCTCAATCCCCAACGGGGTCCCCTCCTGGTGGTCCACCCAGGTGCCACGGATCCGCGACGGCGATGGCCGGCGTCGTACTTTGCTGAAGCGGCGGCGACCATCGCCCAGGAAGGTGCACTGGTGTTGGTGGTGGGCGACCGCTCCGAAAAGGCGCTGGCCCAGGAAGTGGCGGAACTCGTGGCAAGGCAACTGCCCGTCGGGCACAAGAATGCCGTGCGCTCAGTTGCCGGCGAACTGGAGATTGGCGAACTCGCGGCGCTCTTGGACGCGGCCACCGTAATGCTTGCCAGCGACAGCGGTCCCCGACATTTGGCGCAAGCCCTTGGAACTCCAACCGTGGGGATCTTCTGGGTAGGCAACGTCTTCAACGCGGGGCCCCGGGGCCGGAGCCTGCACCGGATCCACATGTCGTGGGTGACCGAGTGCCCGGCGTGTGGGGCCGATGTTACGCAAGTGGGCTGGTCAGCACAGCACTGCGGCCACGACGACACCCTGATCAGGGGCATCGCCGTGGCCGAGGTTGTTCAGGACGTGCATGACCTTATGGCCACGAGCCTTCTTCTGCGGGGCAAATAAGGAGCTCACGGACCTCGCTACCAAACGGCTGCGACAACGCGAACACCACGGCTTGCGCCACGTTCGCAGGATCGTTGAGTTTGGAGTCGTCCTGCGGCTTGTATTGTTCGTCGCGGTCATCAAAGAAATGTGTCTTCATGCCTCCCGGAATGATGGTGGTGACACCAATGACTCCCCCGGTTTCGGCGGCCAATGCCCGGCTGAATCCGATGACGCCGAACTTGGAGGCGCAGTACGCCGTAGCGTCCGGCAGTGCCCGCAAACCGAGGGTTGAGGCGATGGTGATGGCCCGGCCCCGGGATTCCTTCAAGTACGGCAACGCCGCACGGACCACGGAAACGGTGCCCAGGAGATTCACTCCAATCACCTTTTCCCACTCGGCTGCGGGAACGTCGGCCAGTTTGCCACAGCGGTCGATGCCCGCGGCCGTCACCACCCCATCCAGGCCGCCGAGGCTTTCGGCCGCCTCTTTCACGGCGGCTTCAACTGATTCACGGTTGGAAACGTCGACTTCAAGGGCTTTAGCGCCGGACACGTTGCTGATATTGCGGTCGAAGACGAAGGGAGTGCCTCCGGCATCGCGGATGGCATCGACGATTGCAGCGCCGAGGCCGGAGCCGCCTCCAGTGACGATGACGCGGCCGGGAGTTTGCGTGTTCATGCGATTCCTTTCGGTGGTCGATTCTTTGATGGCAGCTACGGTCAGCTGACTTTGGCCAGTGCTTCAGCCAGGCCGCTGGTGGAGCGGGCCGGATGGAAGGGCACCGTAACGCAACGCCCTCCCCATACAGCCACGAGGCTGGCTTCCGGCAATTCGTGGGGTTCGTAATCTCCGCCCTTGACCCAAATATCGGGCCGGAGCTGGTTCAGGCAGGCTTCGGGGGTGTCCTCGTCGAAGACCACCACGGCATCAACACAGGTCAACGCGAGCAAGAGCTCTGCCCTGTCCTCCATGCTGACGATCGGCCGGTGCGGGCCCTTGAGCCGCCGCACAGAATCATCGGAATTCAAGCAAACAATGAGGCAATCACCCATGCTGCGGGCCGCAGCCAACGTCCTTGCGTGGCCGGCATGGAGGAGGTCGAAGCAGCCGCCGGTCGCCACGACGGTCCCACCACTCGCGCGGACTGTCCGCGCGAGTTGGATTCCGGGTTCCAGGCCCTGAAAGCGGCCAAAAAGCTCGACGACGGGACTCGCCTTTGCCCTGACCGGCTGGCTGTTCCCTGCAGCGTCCGGGGTCCTTGTATCCATGACCAGGGAGGAGGCTCCGCCCTTCGCGAGGAATGCAGAGGCATCCTCAACAGCTCTGGCCGCGGCACCCGGCAGCGCGAGCCCCAGACCCAAATACACGGCAAGGCTCCCAGCCAAGCGGTCGCCGGCACCGCAAGGATCGTCCACGGTTGTTTTGGGAGCGTGGATGATCTTGCCCGGTCCCCCACGTTCCACTAAAACCGCACCATCTTCGCCGGTCGTGACCAGGACGGCATTGCTGCGCCAGCGATCCAGCAAATGTTTTCCTGCGTCCTCCGCAGCAGTCTTGGACTGATCCTGCCCGCCCACCTTCGCAGCGGCCCGGGCCTCTGCGAAGTTGGGCGTCACGACGGCGACACCCGGCACCGGCTCCGAACCGGCAGGGTGCGGATCCCACACCACCGGGACGTGGCGGGCAGCGTCGGCGAGCGCAGTGCGGATGTCGGGGTTCGCCGTGATTCCGCGGCCGTAGTCGGCCACGATCACCGCTTCCGCGGAGGCAATGGCTGCGAGCATCTCTTCGGTGCACGACGGGGATGGGGCAGGTGCGCATCCTTCGTCGAACCGGACCACGGGGTGGGTCCCAATGCGCACGCGGGTCTTGGTGGGCGTTGGGGCGAGCGGGGCTCCGGCGAGTATGGCGACACCGGCCAGGGCGCGCCTGAGGTGGCTGGCGCCGTCGTCGTCCGACACCGCGGTGACCAGGGCGACGTCGTGACCGTCGCGCGCAAGCAGTGTAGCCACGAGACCGGCCCCACCTGCCCGACGCCGGATATGGGCAACGTCCACTACGGGCACGGGTGCGTCGGGGCTGAGCCGTGTGGCGGTGCCGTTGATGTCCACGTCCAGGAGGACGTCACCTACAACTGTCACTTTCATGGCTGGGCTCCGTCCCCGGCCAGGCGAGGCCCCGTCCTCCTCGCGACCTCCGCATCGAAGGCCCGGCACACAGCGTGGACGGCAATGAGGTGGCCTTCCTGGGCGTTGGCTGCGATGGCGTCCACTGTGATGGCTTGATCGCAGGCGTCGGCCAGCGGGTTGGGACCCGCGCCCGTCAGCGCCCACGTTGTGACGCCGCGTTCCCTTGCAGCCCTGACAGCGTTGAGAAGGTTGGGGCTGCGTCCGCTCGTGGAGAGAAGGATGAGGACGTCCCCTGCCCGGCCGTGTGCCCTGACCTGGCGGGCGAAGACTTCCTCGTAGCCGTAGTCGTTTGACAGTGCCGTGAGGGCGGAAGTCTCGGCGTGCAGGGAGATCGCGGAAAAGGGGGCGCGTTCAGCATCGAACCGGCCAACGAGTTCGGCGGTGAGATGCTGGGCTTCGGCAGCCGATCCCCCATTGCCGGCGGCCAGCAGCCGTTGGCCGGACAAGAGCCGGTGGGCGAGTTCCGTTCCCCACTCCGACAGGCGGGGGGCCTGCGAGCGCAAGGACTCGAGCGCAGGCAGAACGTTGTCCAGGTGTGCGGTGACCTCTGATGCAATCTGTGGTTCACGGATGTTTGTTGGCCTTCTGGATCCGCTCCAGCCAGTGGGCACAGTATCCGGGACGGGCCGGGTGTTTGGCGCGATTCTCTTGGGAACTGTCGATTCTGTAGTCACAGTGCTGTTCCTTCCAGTGGTTCCGCCAGGCCTTCTCCGGCTTGCCGGGACAGCCCGGCGGCCAAGACGGACCGGTACGCTTTCTCGGTATCTGCGGCGATGCGGTCCCAGGAGTAGCGTGAGCGGGCGCGGCGGCTTCCGGCCCGGCCCATTTCGGCACGCAAGGCGGGGTCGCCGAGGAGCCGCGCCACGGCGTCGGCGATTGCTTCCGGGTCCCGCGGCGGTACGTGCAGCCCGGTTTTCTGGTCGACGACGGTCTCCCGGAGTCCCCCGACGGCCGCGGCCACTACGGGCACTCCGCACGCCATGGCTTCAAGGGGAACGATGCCGAACGGTTCGTACCACGGTGCGCAGACCACGGCGTCGGCACTGCGGAAAATTCCGGGCATTGCGTCACGCGGAACCTGTCCGCGCATGGTGACCTTGTCCTCCACGCCAAGTTCCTTGGTCAAGGCGCGAAGTCTCTGGGCTTCCGGATCCTCTTCGAGGTTCAGGGCGTCGCCGGAGCCTCCGACTATGAGGAGCTCGACGTCGTCGAAACCGGCCTCAGCCAGGAGGGGCAGTGCCTGGATCACCAGATCCACGCCCTTCCTTGGAACCAGGCGGCCCACACTCAGGATGCGGTGCGTGCGGGCCTTACTCTCTGGCTCTCCAGTGCCCGGGAATAGGTTGAGATCCACCCCGCATGGTGCGATGGAAATTCTTGACCGGCCAATGCCCAGCGCTTTGAGCTCAAAAACCTCGTCAGGGCAGGTGGCGATCACCCAGTCCGCTGTGCGCCCTACCCACGGTTCCAGCCATGCACGTGCCGGTGGGCTGGTGTCCGCTGAACCTTGGTGCCTGCGCTTGACCGAACCCAGTGCGTGGAAGGTCTGGACCACGGCTACGTGCTCGGCGGCACCGGCCCGTCTGGAAGCTTGGATCGCCGCCAGCCCGGACATCCAGAAATGCGCGTGGACAACGTCCGGGACCGAGTCCGCCCAGTCCCGGCAGATGCCGTCTGCGAGCTCACCCATGAAAGGAAGCAGCTCGTCCTTGGGGATATGGCGGGCCGGGCCAGCGTCAACATGTACTACGGAGAGTCCCGGCGCAACCTGCACCTTTGCAGGAAGATCCGGGTCATCCCGCCGCGTGTACACGGTGACTTGGTGGCCGCGGCTGGCAAGGCTCGATGAAAGGGCGGCCACGTGGACGTTTTGCCCCCCGGCGTCCACACCTCCCAAGGCGGCCAATGGACTGGCGTGTTCGGAAACCATGGAGATTTTCATGGGTGCGTCCTCTCTGTGTCATGGCTGACGGACTCCGAACCTGGTTGCGGGCGGCGTTCCGTGTTGGGGAGCTGTTTATTCGGGACCTGCGTTTCAGGGACCTGCGTTTCAGGGATCTGCTTTTCGGGAAGACGGCTATTGGCAGTCGAGGGGCGTGATGTTGGGAGATCGGCCAGGAGTTCGTCCCAGTCCTGGTGAAATCTTGCGAGCCCGTAGCGTTCCAAGGCTGCAGACCGGGCCACCATCCCCATCGCATAGGCGTCGTCGGGATCGTCCAGCAGCTGCCGGGCGAACCGTTGGAGCTGGTCAACATTGTTTGAGACAAGGCCGGCTTCCGGCGGAATAGCGCGGGACGCCTCCGTGGTCGCCAGTGCCAGGACGGGCATTCCCAGGTGCATGGCTTCGAGCAAGGCCAACCCGAGGGATGTCCAACGCAACGGGTGCAGGTAGAGCCGGCAGCGGGCGAGTTCTCGGTGCAGCCTGGGCGCGGGTACGTCCCCGGAAATCCGCAGACGCTCCTCGCTCAGGCCGAACCCCTTCAGGTTCAGCGCTTCCGGCAAGGCTTCCGTCCCCATTCCGAACACCCTCAAAGGCCCTACCCCGGCGAAGCCAGGGAGGAGGTCCGTGCCCGTCACCCGGCCGCGGCGCACGGGTTCATTGACCACCACCCCCATCTCTTCGCGTTCACCGGTATAAAGTCGGCCCGGATCGGGGATGCCGTGCTCGATCACAACTGTTGGCGTGGATCCGGTGTCCCAGAAGAGCTGGTTGAAGTACGTCACATGAACCACGGGGATAGTGTGCTGATCGGCCAGCGGATGGAGAGTGAACGGGACGTCGCCTTTAGGCGTGTTGTGTTCAAGGTAGACGGCGGGCAGGTCCACGCCGGGCCTTCGACCCAGCTTCCGGGCAACGGCGGCGATCTCCTCCGGACGTTGCAGGACCACCACGTCCACGCTGTCCGGATCGAGGGTGTCCAGGTCAATCTCCTGCGCGGCGACCGGCCACTCCCTGCCACCTCGCCCCAAACCCCACGGACCGCCGTCGGGCTCTACCGGAAGGAGGTACTCGTGCTGGCCCCTGACGAAGGCCTCCATCCATCCTCCGTGGATATGCCACACCAGGATCCTCATGGTTTCCACACCTTCCTTCGGGTGCTGAGGGAGGAGACTCCCCCCAACAGCCGTTCCACCGCCTCAAGGACTTGTTCCGGGGTGACTGAGCTAAGGCACGGGTGGCCCGGTACCGGGCAGATGCGTGCCCGCGTATTCCTGCATGCTGCTTCCTGGTCGCCGAGCAATTCCATCGGAACGCCGTAGGGCGCCCAGCGGATGGCAGGAACCACAGGGGAAAACAGGCACACCACCGGCGTTCCGACCGCTGCGGCCAGGTGGGCGGGCCCAGTGTTGCCGGTGACCACGACGGCGGCGCCCGCGAGTACCGCTGCCAGGGTCCGCAAGTCCGTTGTGCCGCCGAGATTGTGTGCCGAAGGTCCTGCCACGGTTGCCGTCAGCGATGTTTCGCCCGGCCCTCCCGTGACCACCACCTGGTGTCCATACGCTTCAAGGAGTTCCACGGTGGCTGCGTGGTGGAGTACCGGCCACGCCCTCGCGGGAGCCGCTGAGCCCGGGTGGACCACGATGTACGGGCCTTTTTGGGTGAGTTCGTCCACCAGCTCCCCGGGTTCGTCCAGCGGGTTGATGTGGAGCTTGCCATCGTCGCCCCGGGGAAGCTGGAAGCCTGCTGCCTGCGCAATCCCCAGGGCCCGCACCACTTCAGGCTGGTCTTCGGGAAAGTCTTCCCCGGGTTTCAGCCGGACGTCCAGGAGGGAGCCGGCGAAGTCAGTGGAGGCGCCGGTGATGCGCTTGACGCCTGCCAGCCGCAGCAACAGTGCCAACGGAAGCGGGGACTGGTGGAAGGACGTGAGGATCACGGCTTCCTCAATCCTGGAGCTGCGGACGAACTCGATCAGGCCAGCGGTCAGCTCAGCCGTCACGTCCGGCGCCGGATTGACGATCCATGGGCACGGCCACGTGTGGACCTGGGTCACTCCGGGGAGCATTTCCGCAGCCCCGGCGCCTTCGGGGCCGCACAGGAGGACGACGTCGTTGGGCCGGCTGCCGTCCGGCCTGCTTCCGTTCGCCACGGCACGCAATGCCGGTCCAGCGAGGAGGACATCGCCCATGCTGTCCAGTCGGGCTACCAGGACGCGGCTCATACAGGTGGGTCCTGCCTGGCGTCGGGTTTCCCGGATGCCCCTCGTGCACCGGTATCAAGCAACAGCTCGACGGCGGCCAGCAGGTTCTCCGCAACCATTTCTGCCGCCTCAATTTCCTCGGTCCGCGTCACGTGAGTGGGCACCAGTATCGACTGCGAGCCGGCCGCCGTCGCTGCTTCCACGTCGGTACCGATGTCCCCAACAAAGGCCACCTGGAACGGCTGCAGCCCCAGTGTGCTGCAGGCTGCGAGAATCATTCCCGGCGCAGGCTTACGGCAGTCACAGCCATCGGCCGGGCCGTGCGGGCAGATTTCCCACACATCGAACGGGCCCAGAAGCTCATCCACGCGCTGGTTCACGGCGTGGACTTGATTCAAGGTCAGCAAGCCACGGGCAACGCCGGACTGGTTGCTCAGCACCCCTGTTGCCAGTCCCGCCCGGCGTACCAGGTCCAGGGCCGAACGGGCGCTATCCATGGGCCGCACCAGTTGCGGGTCGCCGTTATAGGGCACGTCAACGACGAGCGTTCCATCGCGGTCAAACAGGACCGCTTTCAACGTTCCAGTTCCTCCCATATCCGCAACGTTCCCCAGTTCTCCCGACACTAAACAGCGTGACGACGAGAAGTTTCCCTGCGGCGTTGGCGTCCGCGTTGGCCGCTAGACTCCTAGCGGGAGGCCACCATGGACATCGTCGAAATGAACGGACAACCCCTGCTGCTTGCCTTGCGCGCCTTGAAACTAGGGGACCTCCTTGTTGCCGTTCCGGCGCTTCGCGGCCTGCGCCGGGCATTTCCCGAGCACCGCATTCTGTATGCGGCACCAGCCTGGATTGCCGAGGCCTTGGAACTGGTGGGCGGCATCGACCACCTGCCCACGCCGGGCCTTGATGATCCACTGGACATTCCCTCGGGCGCCGTGGACATCGCCGTGAACCTGCACGGGAACGGACCCGAAAGCCGCCAACGCATCGACGAACTTGGCGCAAGGCGGGTGCTCGCGTACCAAGCGCCGGGGTTGGACGGGCCCGAATGGATCACCGGCATTCCTGAGCGCGAGCGCTGGACACGACTCCTCAACTGGCACGGCATCGACGCCGATCCCCTGGATTATCGGCTCAACAGGCCAAGCGTTCCCTCACCCCGTCCAGGCGCCACGGTCATCCATGTAGGTGCGGCATATGGCAGCAGGCTCTGGCCCATTGAGCGATTCGCCGAAGTGGCGGTCGAGCTCTCCCGGGCAGGGCACGACGTCGTGCTGACCGGGGGCACGTCCGAGCGCGGGCGGGCAGTGGAGACTGCCGCCTTGGCAAACCTCAAAGGAGCAAACCTCGACGGCGGCGTGCTGGCCGGGCGGCAGGGCCTCGCAGAGTTTGCAGCGACCATTGCAGATGCTCGGCTCGTCGTTTCCGCGGACACCGGCGCGGCCCACCTGGCGTCCGCCTACGCCCGGCCCTCCGTGGTCCTGTTCGGCCCCGCTCCTGCTGAAGAATGGGGTCCGCCGCCTGGACCGCATGTGGTGCTTACCGCCGTCGAACTTCGCCGCGGTGACGTTTTCGCCGCCGATCCCGATCCCGCGCTCCTTGCCGTGACCGTCCGTGATGTGTTGGATGCGGTGGACGGGTTGGGCTGCTGAGTCCTGGGCACTTGGTGGTTTCGGCTGTTGTTTGCCTACTGAGCCGCCGTTCCGTCCTGGAGGTGCGCTTCCTCATCCAGCAACTGTGTCTGCAGGGACACCAGGATCTTGGAAAGCCGCCGCGAGACCTGCATTTGGGACATGCCCAGTGCCTCCGCGATGGTGGACTGCGTTTCCTCTCGGTAGTAGCGGCGATAGAGGAGGTGCCTGTCCTCAGGGCTCAGGCCCCGGATCGCATTGCGCAGGGCGAGCACGTCCTCCAGCCGGTCGGTCGGACATCCGAAAGCGGAAAGGCTTCCTTGGAGTCCGTCGCGGCCTTCCGCAGCGGGAGCATCCAGGGAATCCGGCCGTTTGCTGGTGCCGGCCATCAAGGCTTCCCTGACTTGGCAAGGTTCCAGGCGAAGGTCCGCCGCCACTTCCTCGGGGGTCGGAGTCCTCTGCAGGCTTTGCGTCAGTTCCTCCGTCCTGGCGAGCACTTGGCGCCGCACATCCTGGATGGGCCTCGGTGGGCGCACAACCCAGCAGTGATCGCGGAGATACCTCTTGACCTCGCCAGCGATGGTCGGAGCGGCGTAGGCGGGGAAGCTGACGCCTTTACTTTCGTCAAATCCTCGTGCCGCCTTGATCAAGCCCATGTACGCAACCTGCCGGACGTCGTCGAGGTCGTGCGTGTGGGCGGAATACCGGGCGGCAATGGATTTCGCGAGATTGAGATGGTCCAAAACCAAGCCGTCTTGGAAGCTTTGACGGATGGTACTCTCCGGCGCAGAAGGCCGGGTTTGGACGTCGTGTGGTCGGGTTTGTCGCATGTGGCTTCAATCCTTAGACCTGCTGGGGTGGGTGAGCCCACGGCAAGACTCCTTAAAAAGAGAAGCACACTTACTATTAGCTTTCAACGGGTATTCAGGACTACGCTCGAAGAGTAGCCTCATCCAGGGATCGGAGATCCACGTGGAAAACCAACAACTCACCGAACCGCATCTTGTAGCTGCGGAAATCCAGGATCTGCTTCTGGATACACCCGATGTGGAGGCCTTCCTCGGCGAGCTGGCGCGCCACTCAGCGGCGCTGTTCACCAAACCTGACAACGAAGTATTTTGCGGTATCACTCTGCTTCGGCATCGGGCCGCAGCCACAGTGGCAAGCAGCAGCGAACGGGCGCAGATGCTCGACGAACTCCAGTACCAATTCGCCGACGGCCCGTGTATCCATTGCTGCAGGCACGGCACACTGGTGCATATTCCGAACTTCGAAAAAGACAACACTTGGCCGGAGTACAACGACCTCGCCCTGGCGAATGGTGTTCATTCTGTGCTCGCCGTTCCTTTCCCGCTTACGGATGACACCGCCCGGGCAGGCTTGAACCTCTACTCCGAACGCCCCAACGGCTTCGACCAGGCCGCCGTTCAACGCGCCACTGATTATGTCCAGCAGGCATCCAAGGGCCTGCAACTGGCAGTGCTGATTGCGCAGCACAGCCAAACCGCCGCCAACCTTCGTGCGGCCATGGCATCCCGGACGGTCATCGACGTCGCCACAGGCATCATCATCGCCCAAAACAGATGCAGCCAAGCTGAAGCCGTTGAGCTCATCAAAAAAGCCTCCAGCAACCGGAACGTCAAGCTCCGGGACGTTGCACAGGCAATCGTCGACTCAGCCGGCGGCGGCCCGGTTCAATCCCATTTCACTTAACCCCCCACCTAGCCCACAACAATCCAAATCGAGGTGTCTCTCATGCAAACCGTCACGAAAGCCATCGAGGTAGAGGTACCAGTTTCGGTCGCCTACAACCAGTGGACCCAGTTCGAGAAGTTCCCCGAGTTCATGAGCGGCGTGGAGAACGTCCGCCAGATCAACGATTCAACGCTGCACTTCTCAACCAAGGTGGGCGGAGTCCGGCGCGAATATGATGCCCGCATCACCCAACAAGTTCCGGATTCCGTCATTGCGTGGGAGAGCATCGACGCACCACGTAACGCCGGCACAGTCCGCTTCGACAACCTCGGACCCCAGCACTGCGGCGTCAACGTGACACTGGAATGGGAGCCCGAAGGATTCGTGGAGAAGGCAGGCGCCGCGCTTTCCGCCGACGAGATGCAGGTGGCCGCGGACCTGGAGAAATTCAAGGAATTCATCGAGGACCGCGGCCAGGAAACGGGTGCTTGGCGGGGCCGGGTGGACTAACGCGCCCCGCCTCCGGGCTTAGCCGTGCGGCTGTTACAGGAGGCTGCGCAGTACCAGGGCGGCGCCGTCGTCGAATACTGACGCAGTGACCTCGTCCGCAACGGCGATCACTTCTTCGGGAGCCTGGCCCATGGCCACTCCCCTGCCGGCCCATGTCAGCATCTCGATGTCGTTGCGGCCATCGCCCACTGCCACCGTGTTGACCTGTTCCGTGCCGATCCTCTGGCGCAGTGCCTCCAGCGCACTGGCCTTCGTCACGCCCTCCGCTGCAATGTCCAGCCATGCAGTCCAACCCACCGAGTACGTCACGCCGGAAAGGCCGATGTGACGGATGGCGTGGTTGAAGTCGTCCGAGGTGTTGTCACTGCTGAAGACCACCACGCGTACGGCCGTGGCCTCCAACATGGTCTGGAAGTCCACGCCGATTGCCTCGACGCCAAAGCTGGCATCCTGGAAGCGCTCCGTGGAGAGGAAGTTCCCGTCTTCATCCTCCAGCGCGTACTTGGCGTTGGGGAGGCGTTCGCGCAGGGCCTTCAGCGCGGGAGCGGGATCGAACGTTGCCTTGTGGATGATTTCGTAGCCTGCGTTGAGGCCCGGATCCAGCCGGAGAGTAACGCCGCCATTGCAGCACACCGCGTAGCCACGTTCCAAGCCGATTTGCTCAATGATGGGGAGCGTTGCATTCAGCGACCGGCCGGTGGCGATCATGACGTCGTGTCCGCTCGCGACTACCTCCTGCGCAGCCGCCCTAACCTCTGGAGACATGTGGCCGTCGTGGTCCACGAGCGTGCCGTCAACGTCCAATGCGATCATGAGTTTGTTGTTGTTATTTGGCTGGTCATCGATGCCAGCAACTGGAGTGTCAGTCAAAATAGTCATGGTTCCAGTAGAGCAGACACCTCTGACACCGCACTAGGACCGGGGACACAGCACCGGATTAACGCCGCGTGAACACTCCGCGCGGCCCCCGCTGCCAGATCCCGCCCTTGTTCGCGGGTCCCTGCCTACAAGGTTGGGCGTTGCGAACAAGATGGGGCTCATCCTGGCCTGGGCAGGTTCCAGGGAATCCGTCCAGCATCTCGAGCCGGAGACAGGCCCCCTTGCAGCAATTTTCGGCGGAGCCTCTCCGGATTCTCCACATGAGGCCAACCCCAACGCACGAAACCGAATCCGAGGGCGCGAATCCGGTCCTCCCTCAGCTTCTCTTTGTACAGGATTTCCTCCGGCGAGGCGCCGTTCCTTAAGTCGGCATCGGTGTACTTTGCCTTGCCGTCGAACTCGCCCACAACACCCCGGAGGCTGCCACTGCCACCCACCGGCCACCAGAAATCACTTCGGCCGATGAAGCCTTCGATGTCGCTGAAGTCGTGTTGTAGTTCCGGTTGCTCAAAGCCCAAGTACTCAAATGCGGCCCGGCTGTAAGACTCACCGGCTGACTCGGATAACGGCGTGGCCAAGGACAAGGCAACTTCCGCACGACGACGGGCACTCGCGTTCTGATTCCCACGCACTGCGATCGCGATGCCGTCCACATCCATGAGGCTTCCATGAAGGTCCAGCCTGCCCTGTTTCCACATTTCCCGCGCAGCTCCGTCGGCCACCACGAGGGACTGACTAAGGCGTGACGTAAATGCTACGTCCAAGACAGTTTGCACCAGGGCAGTGCACGCATACCCTCCCACCATGTCAGGATTTCGCTCTTTGCCCAGGTGAAATAGCAGAGGAAACCCACCCTCTTGGCGGATCTTCCGCGCCGCCGGGCTCTGCCCAAGGACAGACAGGGTGGGTCGGCCGCGACCCGATCTGCTGGAAGCTGCCGTTATACATTCCACATGGGTCGGCGTGCGCAGAACGGGTATTCCCATCGCGAAAGCCGCAGTTTCACGGCACAGAATCAAGCCAGGTACAGCCCGGGATGCTGCGGCCAACGACCACGCGAAGCGGTCCCAGGGTTTGGCTTCGAGCCAGCGGGACATCTCCACGTAGTAGCCCCGCCGGACCCGCACCAATTCGCCGGCGCGGAATTTCCGATGGATGGAGTCCGTGGTGATTCCCGTTCGCAGGAGTGCGGGAGTCTCAATGAGGCCAGGAGGTATGTTCATCGCTCCACTGTGCCTGCAACGATTCCCTGCCTCTGGACCGGAAAACCCCTATGTGGACAACGGGACCTGTGGAGGACAAGTGGCAGCAAAAAATCCCGCTCTTGTTCGCTGCTCCCGACCTACAAGGGCGGGTGAAACGAACAAGGGCGGGATCCGCGGAGAGAACTACAGGACCGGCAGAACCTCAAGCCCACCAATGTACTTCTGCAGCGCCTTGGGAACGTTGACCGAGCCGTCCGGGTTCTGGTGGTGCTCCAACAGCGCAACGATCCAGCGGGTGGTGGCAAGGGTGCCATTCAGGGTTGCCACAGCGCGGGTACCCTTGGCAACGCCTTCCTCGTTGATCACGCGTTCGCGGATGTTCAGGCGACGGGCCTGGAACGTGGTGCAGTTGGAGGTGGACGTGAGCTCGCGGTAGGCGTTCTGGGTAGGAACCCAGGCTTCGCAATCGAACTTGCGGGCCGCGGACATGCCTAGGTCGCCCGCAGCTGTGTCGATCACGCGGTACGGAAGCTCGCACTTGGCCAGCATTTCCTCTTCCCAGGCAAGCAGGCGTTCGTGCTCTGCCGCGGCTTCTTCAACCGTGGTGTAAATGAACATCTCCACTTTGTTGAACTGGTGCACACGGATGATGCCCCTGGTGTCCTTGCCGTGCGAACCGGCCTCTCGGCGGTAGCAGGAGCTCTGGCCGGCGTAGCGGATGGGGCCGGCGGAGAGGTCCAGGATCTCGTCTGCGTGGTAGCCGGCGAGGGCCACCTCCGAGGTTCCCACAAGGTAAAGGTCGTCTTCAGCGAGACGGTAGATCTCGGCGTCGTGCTTTACGTCAAAGCCTGTGCCCTGCATGGTCTCCGGGCGCACCAAAGTGGGCGTAATCATCGGGACGAAGCCTGCGTCGATGGCCTGGTCCATGGCCATCTGCAGGAGCGCCATTTCCAGGCGGGCGCCAACGCCGCGGAGGAAGTAGAAGCGCGCGCCCGAGACCTTGGCGCCGCGTTCCATGTCGATCGCGCCGATAAGTTCGCCGATTTCCAGATGGTCCTTCGGCTCGAAATCCGTGAATTCGCGCGGCGTGCCCACCGTCTTGACCACAACGTAATCGTCCTCGCCGCCCTCGGGAACGCCATCCACGATCAGGTTGGGGATGGCGCGGAGGAGCTCTTCCTGCTTGGCTTGGGCAGCAGCGGCTTCGGCGGAAGCGGCCTTCACCGAGTTGGCCAGTTCCTTGACCTCGGCCAGCAGGGCCTGCTTTTCCTCGCCCCTTGCCTGGGCAACCTTCTTGCCGAAGGCGTTCTGCTCGGCGCGGAGGGTCTCATGGCGGATCAGCGCGGCGCGGCGATCGGAGTCTGCGGAGATGATCGCGTCCACAACAGACTCGTCGGCGCCACGGGCGCGCTGGCTGGCACGGAACTTGTCCGGATTTTCGCTGAGGTCTTTTACGTCGATCACCACACAAGAGTATCGAATGGGCCGCTGATTTCCCGTGCGGACGCTGCAGCGCGCAAGCGCCGAGAGAACATCGTGAAATCAGCACTACCCGGGACGATAGTGTTGGAGCACCATGAGCGACTGGATCCTGTACGTGATTCTCGCTGGGGGCGTGGCGTTTGCCGTCTCCAGTTGGTGGGGTGTGCGCCGATTGAGAGCACGTCACATCAGGAGCGCGGTTCGGGAGGACACCCACAAGCCGGAGCCAGGGCACCAGAAAGTTGCGGTCATCCTCAACCCGGTGAAAAACAAGTCGCTCGAGGCCCGGCAGGCGATCATCGACGCCTGCGACCTCGCCGGTTGGGACAGCCCGAAATTCTTTGAAACCACTGTTGAGGATCCCGGGTACGGGCAGTCCCGCCAAGCGCTGGAGTACGGGGCCGACGTCGTTCTTGCGTGCGGCGGCGACGGCACAGTGCGTGTGGTGGCTGAGTCGCTGGCGCATAAGGGCGTGGCGATGGGCCTCATTCCGCTGGGCACCGGCAACCTCCTGGCCCGCAATGTCGATCTGGACGTCAACGACATCGCCGACTGCATCCAGATCGCCCTCTTTGGGCATCAGCGCTTTATTGACACCGCCAGCATGGCCATAGACAACGGCATTACCGGAGAATCGTCCACCCATACGTTCCTTGTGATCGCCGGAATGGGCCTGGACGCCGAGGTTTTGGGCGATACCAAGGAAGACCTGAAGAAGAGCGTGGGTTGGCTGGCCTACACAGAGGCGGGAGTCCGGCATCTCCCCGGCCGCCGCAAGCGCGTCACCATCACCATGGATGACCAGCCGGAACAGGCCCGGAAAATCCGCAGCGTGCTTTTCGCCAACTGTGGCCTGATTCCGGGAGGTATTGATTTCATCCCGGAAGCCATGATCGACGACGGCATGCTGGATATCGTCGTCATGAGCCCCCGCAGCGCCCTCGGATGGATCGCCATGTATGCGAAGATCCTGTTCAAGCACAAGCGGAATTTGCCGGTGATGAATTTCTATCGCTCCGGCAAGGTCACCATTCGCAGCCAGGAACCCATGGCGACGCAACTCGACGGCGACCCCGCGGGCGAGGCCACGGAGGTCACCGTTCAGGTCCAGCCGGGTTCACTATTGGTGCGGGTACCGAAGGCTCAAACCCCCTAGACTGCGCCCTTCTCCGGCTGCGCCGCATTCGCCGCGGCTGCTTCAGCCGCCGCCTTCGCTGCAGCCCGGGCCTCGGCCTGCTCACGGATCATCGCTTGTTCTTCTTCAAAACGGAGTCGATCCGCGCGGTCAGCTTCGTCGCCGTCCCAGTCGTCCTTGTTCTCGCCGGAGGGCTTGGGATTGACGATCATGCCCTGGCCGTCTTTGTCATCTCGGTGGACAGACATGACCGCTCCCTTCTTTTTGGCATTCATCCATCGTTTATGGATCAGGCAAGCATACGCACACTTGCATCAACGCGAAAGGGGTTGAAGGTTCAATAATTTAGCGCCGGAGACAGCGCCGCCTAGCCCCTAAGAATCGACTGGACCCACGCATGAGCGGAGGCAAAGGCGGCGTCCGAAGTGTGTGGCGCAACCACCGCAGCTTGCTTATCGGCGCGCGCGTACGAGCCCAGGAAACGGGTTGCCGGGCTGATTCTGTGAAGACCCGCCAAGGCATCAGCAACACGGGAATCCGACGCATGGCCGTCGGCATCGATGCTGAAGAAGTAGTGGCCAAGGTACTGGCCGGTGGGGCGTGATTCGATCCGGCTCAGGTTGACCCCTCGCGAAGCGAACTGTTCCAGGATTTCCATGAGTGCACCCGGGTGGTCTTCCGGCAGCGGGACAACAACCGTGGTCTTGTCCGCACCCGTGCGTTCGGGCAAAGTACCCGGCCGGCTCACTAGGATAAAGCGGGTGACTGCGTCCGGGTTGTCGCCGATGTTTTCGGCCAGAACGTTTAGCCCGGGCTGCTCCCCCGCAATCAGCGGTGCGCAAATAGCGGCGTCGTAGTGGGCATCTCCTTCCAGGAGGCCCATGGCCGATGCCGCGGTAGAGGAACCGGGGACATAATCCGCGTTCGGAATGTTTTCCTCCACCCAGAGGCGGCATTGGGCCCACGCGTGGCCGTGCGTGGAGATGCGCTTTATGTCTGAAACCACGACGCCGGGTCTCGCCACGAGGACGAAGGTAATGGGAACGAGGGCCTCGCGGATGATGCGGAGTTCCGGACCGGTGGCAATGGCATCCAGGGTGGCAGTCACGCCACCCTCCACCGAGTTTTCGATGGGAACCATGGCGGCGTCGGCCTCACCGTTGCGCACCCGCTCGAGCGCCGTGTTCACGTTGGTGCAAGGAATGCGGGAGGCATCAGCGGCGCCGGGGACCTGCATGAGGGCGGTCTCAGTGAACGTTCCCTCCGGCCCCAGGAACGTGTAGGTGAGTGCTGACATTGAATATTCCTTGCTGGTTATATGCGCGGGACGGGCTTACCGGACGTTAAAGAACCACTGGTTTGAGACCGTTGTCCGAGACCATTGGCCGGCCGGCTTCGAACCACATGTCCATGCCACCGGCGACATTCACCGCTGAGTAGCCCTGGCCCACGAGCCACTGGACTACGCGGAAGGAACGGCCACCGGTACGGCAGATGACGAAGAGATCGTCATCGGGATCCAGTTCATCCAGGCGGGCCGGCAGCTGGTCCATAGGGATATGCCGTGCGCCCTCAGCGTGTCCGGCAACCCATTCATAGTCCTCACGAACGTCCAGGATGCTGGCATCAGCCGGAATATCGCCCACAGGCACGGTTTCGAAGTCGCTCATGGCGGTTCCTTCCCATCGATTCAGGTCATCATCCAGCCTAGTCGCAGCAGCCACGAAGCGGGACGCCGCTTGCGCCCCGCGGTTGCGACACTAAGACTGGGACGCAAAGACTCCCATGAATCGGCTGTTAGGAGCAGGACCATGGCGGCTGGCCAACCCACCATCCTCGCAACATCCGGCGGTTACAAGCCAGGCAGCCGGACCCGCATCGAGTTCGACCACCTCATGCACTACGCCGTGGAGTTATCCGGGGTAAGTGGCCGTGCACCCCGCGTGACCCACATTGGTACTGCATCAGGTGACCAACGCTGGTGGGCGGCAGAGATGGATCAGGCGGCCCGCATTGCCGGATTTGATTTCGCTCATCTCAACCTCTTCACCATGCCCAATATTGAGGACCCCGAAGCGCATCTTCTGGAGCAGGACGTGGTGTGGGTCCACGGTGGTTCGGTGGTCAACCTGCTTGCCGTATGGCGGGCACACGGTCTGGATGGAATTTTGCGGAAGGCTTGGGAAAGCGGCGTGGTCCTGGCCGGGGTTTCCGCGGGTTCCATCTGTTGGTTCAAGAGCGGCGTGACGGATTCCTTCGGCCCTGAATTGCAGCCCGTGACCAATGCGCTTGGCTTCCTTCCCTATGCCAACGGCGTCCATTACGATTCCGAACCACGCCGTGCTCCTGCCATCCACAAGCTCGTGGCCAACGGCACGCTGGGCGAGGCGCATTGCACGGACGACGGCGTGGGCCTGGTTTACCAGGGCACCAAGCTCGTGGAGGTGGTGTCCGAAGTCAAGAACAAGGCCGCTTTCCGGGTTACTGCCGGTGCTGGCGAAAGCGTTGACGCCATCGCTGTGGAGGAACGGTTGGAGTCTCGTTTCCTTGGTTGATCTCTCCCCGCAGGCCCTCACGGCTGTGGCGCTTCGCGATGCCCTCGCAGCCGGCGAGCTCTCGGCACGGGATGCCGCCGACCATTTCCTGTCCGTCATCGAGGCCCGCAACAAGCATTTGGGCGCTTTCATTACTGTTACCGCAGAGCAAGCGATGGCCGATGCCAGCACCGCGGACAACCTCCGTTCGAAACTGCGCCGCGAGGGCCGCCTCTCCGAATTGCCGCTGCTGCATGGCGTGCCCTTGGCGTTCAAAGACCTTACGGACGTAGCCGGCGTTCCCACCACCCACGGCAGCGCCGCTTTGGAGCACAAACCTGCGCCGGAGGACGGCGCCCTCGCAGCCACTTTGAAAGGCCAAGGCGCCATCTCGCTGGGCAAGACGCAAGTTCCGGAGTTCGGGCTCACCGCGTACAGCGAAAACCGCATTGCACCGCCGTCGCGCAATCCCCATTCCTTAAGCCGAAGTTCCGGCGGGTCGTCGGGCGGAAGCGCTGCGGCCGTGGCAGCTGGGATGGTTCCGTTCGCTCCCGGGACCGACGGCGGCGGTTCCATCCGGATTCCCGCCGGCGCCTGTGGACTGATGGGGCTCAAGCCGGGGCGCGGCGTGGTGCCATCGGGAGCGAGCGCGGGCGATGCAGCTAAATTGGTGGTCGCCGGACCGTTGGCACGCACGGCGGCGGACGCTGCCCTGCTGATGGACGCGCTGGTCCCCCGCGAACAAGCGCCCGACGGCGGTTATCTCGCCAACGTTGATCACGCTCCAATGCCACTCAAGGTGGGCGTGAGCCTGGATAGCCCATGGGCCGGAGTGTTCCCTTTCGAGGTGGAACAGGAAGCATTGGACGCCCTTGCGCGGGGAATCAAGCTACTTGAGGAGGCGGGGCACCGTGTTGCGGAAGCGGAGGTCCGCTACGACAACCGCTACCCCGAGGCGTTCACCGCAGCCTGGACTGCCGGCGTCGGGAGCGCCCGAATAGCACCCCAGCGCGAGGCGCTTCTAACCCCGCTCACGCGGACATTCCGTCGTCGTGCGCAGCAGCGCAGCGCGTTGAAGGTCAATGAAGCCCTCGGTTTCCTGCGGCAGTTCGAGCACGACACGATCGCACAATACGCAGAATGGGACGTCATCCTCATGCCCACGCTGGCGCAGACACCGCGCCCGATCGGCTGGTTTACGGGCGGCGGCCACAGCAGCGAACCTTGGCCGAGCGAGTGGGCCGGTGACGCGGACGAGGACTACAGAAGACAGTGCGAGTACGCGCCTTGGTCCTCCATGGTCAATGTGTGCGGATTGCCGGCGATAAGCATTCCTGTGTTTCTTACGGAGAGCGGACTGCCGATGGGTATCCAGCTCATTGGCAAAATGGGATCTGAGCTGCAGCTTCTTCAGCTCGCCGCGGTTCTGGAGGCCTTTCCGTAAGCGGGTTTGGGTGGGTGTCTACCATATGGAAAGTGGTTGCCATGGGCATCCATCGATGTGACAATGCCCGCAGTCAATGCCAGCATTGAGGAAATGAGCACACCTCTAACCACGGCTACGCCCCAAAAACCATCGGGCGATACGTCATTCTTCGGCCACCCAAAGATGCTGGCCAGCCTCTTCTCCGTGGAGATGTGGGAGCGATTCTCCTTCTACGGCATGCAGGGCATCCTGCTTTACTACATGTACTTCACCGCGGACCAAGGCGGGCTTTCCATCGACAAGGGCCTCGCCGCAGGCTTGGTCGGCGCGTATGGCGGCGGCGTTTACTTGTCCACGATTCTGGGCGCCTGGCTTGCCGACCGTCTCTTTGGCTCTGAAAAAGTCCTCTTCGGCTCCGCCCTCATGATCATGGCCGGCCACATCGCACTGGCCCTCCTGCCCGGTATTCCCGGATTGATCGCAGGCCTGGTGCTTGTGGGGATCGGCTCCGGTGGCCTGAAGGCCAACGCGACGGCGCTGGTCGGCAGCCTGTACGGCGAGAAGGACGAACGCCGCGACGCCGGTTTCTCCATCTTCTACATGGGCATCAACATCGGCGGGCTCATCGGCCCGCTGGTCACCGGCTGGCTCCAGGAGAGCAACGGCTTCCACTGGGGCTTCGGCGCAGCGGCAGTGGGCATGGCGATCGGCCTGGTCATCTACTCGCTGGGCCGCAACAAGCTTCCCGAGGAAGCCCACCGCGTTCCCAACCCGCTCCCGGCTGCTGACCGCACCCGGTACGGGCTGATTTTCCTGGGCATCCTGATCGTGATCGGCGTACTGCTCGGCACGGGCACCGTTAACGCTGACAACCTGGCACGCAGCATGGCCTACGCTGCCATCGGGGCCTCGGTGATTTACCTTTTCCTGATCTTCCGCAGCGCCAAAGTCACAGGCTTGGAGCGCAAACGCGTGCTGGCCTTCATCCCGCTGTACATCGCATCGGCCGCGTTCTGGGCACTGTTCCAGCAGCAGTTCACGTTCATCGCCGTCTACTCCGAGGAGAAACTGGACCGCAACCTGTTCGGTTGGGAAATGCCAGCCGCATGGGTCCAGTCCATCAACCCTGTGTTCATCATCATCTTCGCCGGTGTCATGGCAGCCCTGTGGACCAAGCTTGGTTCCAAGCAGCCGAGTTCCCCGCTGAAGTTCTCGGCAGGCCTGCTCATCATGGGCCTGGCGTTCCTTGCGTTCATCCCGCTGGCTGGCGAGGGCAAGACACCGCTGCTGGCGCTGGTAGGAATCCTGTTCCTGTTCACCCTGGCAGAGCTCTTCCTCTCCCCCATTGGCCTATCCGTGAGCACCAAACTCGCCCCGCAGGCTTTCCACACCCAGATGGTGGCGCTGTTTTTCCTGTCCGTCTCCCTGGGCACCACGCTGGCAGGCATCCTTGCGGGCCTTTACAACCCCGACGACGAACTCCCGTACTTCCTGGGCATCGGCGGTGTGGCTGTGGTGTTGGCTGTGGCCCTCGCCGCTGGATCCCCGGCCATCAAGAAGTTGATGGGTGGGGTGCGGTAGCTGGCTTTCGGGCCTTCGAATTCCGGCGTCGCTCACGCCAGCTGACCGACCCGGTTTGCGCTTAACAACGACGGCGACCCTTACGCTCGGGGGGATTTCCACCTGACGTAAGGGTCGCCGTCGTACGCGTTTGCGGACAGCTGCCCCTGCGAGGGGCGCAGTGAGCGTTAGTAGTTGTACCTGCTGGTTGATGCCCCGATCGCGGCGAAGAAGAAGATCAAGACCACCACCGTGATAGCCACGCCGACGTAACCCATGATCAGGCCAGCAAGCGCCATGCCCTTGCCAGCGGGTTCGCGGTTGAGGGCAAGGTGGCCCAAGACCACTGCTGCGATTTGGGGCAGGATGAAGAACCCAAAGCCAACAAACGTTGCAATGCCGCAGCACATGCTCGCGATGCTTAGGCCCTTGGGCTGCGTGGGCATGGCGTAGTAAGCGGGCTGGCCGTACGGGTTCTGCTGCCCATAGGGCTGCTGCTGGTACGGGGTCTGATTGTACTGGCTCTGGCCGTAAGGGCTCGGCGGCTGGCCATAGGGCGATGGGGCCGGCTGGCTGTAATCACCGGGTGTGTATGAGGCCTGGCTTGCGCCGCTCTGGCCGCTGCTCTGGCTTGTGGGCGGGAGCGGCTGCGTGTAGAAGTCGTTCTGGCCCTGGGCGTTCTGCGTGTACGCGCCCTGATCGTACGGCGGAAGCGGCTGCGTCTGTGAGCTCTGCTCCGGTGCGCTGAATTCGGCGGGCGGGATGTACTGCGGCGGTTCGTAGCCCGCCGGTTTGTCCTCGTTGCCCTTGGATGGTTGATCTGACATGGGAATCCCCCTCGCTAAGTCTTCGTTTCCCACCCTACCGCCGCGACGTTCGCCGCATAAGGCGACCCGCTTTCCGGGTTTGGCCCATTATCTGGAACGCCGACGGGGCGGAATCCTCCCACTAAAGCCGCCGCTCGTAAACGCGAGGTAAATCTTTGGCTCATCCGGCGCCACATCGCCGCCATTCTGCGTCACAGGGGCGGCATCCCGGGACATTTCCTGTCAGGGGGCGCGGTGGTCTGGCATGCTGGACGACATGGCTAGCCGAGCGGGCACAGTTGCCCTTCCCCAGGACCTTGTTGACATCACAGCCCTGCTGGACGCGTACTTCGACGTCACCCCGGATTTGGGCGATCCCGCGCAACGCGTGGCGTTTGGAACGTCGGGCCACCGCGGATCCAGCTTGAAGTCGTCGTTCAACGAGCCGCACATCCTCGCGATCACGCAGGCAATCGTTGAATACCGCGGCCGCCAGGGCATCACCGGGCCGTTGTTCATCGGGCGGGACACCCACGCCCTGAGCGAGCCCGCGCAGAACTCCGCTTTGGAGGTGCTCGCGGCCAACGGCGTCACGGTGCTCGTGGATGCGCGCCACGGCTACACGCCCACGCCCGCACTGAGCCACGCCATCCTCAAGTACAACCGCGAAGCCGCACCGGGAACGCCGCAGGCTGACGGCATTGTTGTCACGCCCAGCCACAACCCGCCAGGCGACGGTGGCTTCAAGTACAACCCCCCGCACGGCGGACCGGCCGACACGGACGCCACAGGGTGGATCGCCGAACGCGCCAACCAGCTCCTTGAGAACGGCCTCCGGGGCGTCAAGCGCATTCCCTTGAATGATGCCTTGAATGCGGACACCACCGGAAAGTTCGACTTCCTCAGCAGCTACGTTGACGATCTCCCGTCCGTCCTGGATCTTGACGCGATCCGCAACGCCGGTGTCCGCATCGGTGCCGATCCCATGGGCGGCGCGTCCGTTGACTACTGGGGCGAAATCGGTGAGCGTCACCAGCTCAACCTGACGGTCGTGAACCCCACCGTCGACCCCCAGTGGGCTTTCATGACCCTGGACTGGGACGAGAAGATCCGCATGGACTGCTCCTCGCCGTCGGCTATGGCATCACTCATCAAGCGCATGTCTGTGGGCGCCGATGGTACTGCCGCCTACGACGTCGCCACGGGTAACGACGCCGACGCTGACCGTCACGGCATCGTCACGCCGGACGGTGGACTCATGAACCCGAACCACTACCTCGCTGTCGCCATCGACTACTTGTACCGGAACCGCAGCGGCTGGAATCCCGAATCCGTGGTCGGTAAGACGCTGGTTTCGTCCTCGATCATCGACCGCGTAGCCGCAGGACTCGGCCGCAAGCTGGTTGAAGTTCCCGTCGGATTCAAGTGGTTCGTTCCGGGCCTGCTGTCCGGCGAGGGTGCGTTCGGTGGCGAGGAATCGGCCGGCGCTTCCTTTAACAAGCGCGACGGCAGTGTGTGGACCACGGACAAGGACGGCATCCTTCTGGCCCTGCTGGCCTCGGAAATCACGGCTGTCACGGGTAAGTCGCCGTCGCAGCTGTACAAGGGACTCACCGACCAGTTCGGCGCACCCGTCTACGCGCGCATCGACGCCGCCGCCACCCGTGAGCAGAAGGCCAAGCTTGGCAAGCTCTCCGCGGCGGACGTCACGGCTACTTCACTGGCCGGCGAAGACATCATCGCCAAGCTCACGGAAGCACCCGGCAACGGCGCTTCAATCGGCGGCCTGAAGGTTGTTACCGAGAACGCATGGTTCGCTGCCCGCCCCTCCGGCACCGAGGATGTGTACAAGATCTACGCGGAGTCCTTCAAGGGCGCCGATCACCTGGCCAAGGTGCAGGAGGAAGCCAAGGCTTTGGTGGATGGGGTCATTGCCTAGGCTCTGATTCGCGTCCTTATGCGGTTTGCGAGTCCTCAGCCTCTGCGGCGTCCTGCGTCCAGAGTCTGAGGATGCGCCGGATGGTGTGGTTGCCTTCCGGCGCCATGTCCACCAGCGCCACCTGGTCAAGCACGACGACGTCTCCCGGCTTTGGGCGTTTGCCGTCGTGATGCGAGATGTGTGGTCGGTAACGTTCAAGGACGTAATTCGGCGTAGCGATGCGCCCGCCCACGCTGACCACGGCGTCGAAGAGCTCCTCGTGCAGGCCTTGGAGCAACGGGTTTTGTTCCACCAAGCTCACGGGAATCGATCCCATGTGGCCGAAGCCCGCTTCTTCCCCAATGGTCAGTTGCGTTCCGAGGGCTCCCTGGACCGGCGCCTCGGCCAAGTCAGCGAGGACATCGGCGACGTCGGCACTCACGTCAGTTCCGACGTCGAACCTTAACAACGTGATGTGGAGGGGCCAGTCGCTGCGCGGAAACACCAGCCCTGGCCGCACGGGCTCCGTAAATGCCACCCAGATGAGGTTCCGCATAGGCATAGTTTGCCACTCAGCGGGTCAGAACTGACGGGATCTGCGAGAGGGATGCCGAAATAGCCGCAGGATGTGAGAGAGCATCCAAACCCCCGGATCCTCGCTCACATCCTGACCCTTAAGCGCCGATGCTCTCGCACATCCTGTACGAGAGCATCGGCGGAAAAGTTGGAAAGACTAAACGGTGCGGACAACCTCTTCGTACGCAAACTTCGGCTTGGCTTCGCCCCAGGCGTCCGGGCCGGGCTGGCCGATGTTGACCACGAGGAAGCTCTTCTGGTCGCCGTCGGGGAAGAACTCAGTATCGATGGCGGCGAAGTCAGCGCCGGTCATCGGGCCAGCAGCGAAACCGAGTGAGCGCACGGCCAGAATGAAGTAGCCGGCCTGCAGGTGGGCGTTGTTGTTGCCGGTTGAGGCAGCGAAGGCGGGATCGGCGTCGTACATTGCCTTGGGGGCGCCGTAGGCGGGGAGGAACTTGTCCCACTGGCCCTGCCAATCGGTGTCGTAGGACAGGATGGCGACCAGCGGAGCCGAGGCGGTCTTGGCCTGGTTGCCCTTGGAGAGCGCGTCAACCAGCTTGGCGCGGGCCTCGTCCGAACGCACGTATGTCACGCGGAGCGGCTGGGAGTTGAAGGCCGTGGGGCCGAACTTGGTGAGCTCGTAGATGGCGCGGGCCTGCTCGTCGGTGACCTCACCGGCAAAGCTGTTTGCGGTGCGGGCTTCGGCAAAAATGGCGTCGACTGCTGCGGCGTCAATGACTGCTTCTTCGTGGGCGATCGTCATTCGTAAACCTTTCGCTGGGCCCTGGCCCTGGGGTGGCCGGGCACTTCTGCTTTCCATGGTTGCAACTTCAACTTCACATGGCCTCTTCCCGTGACGGCCCGTGACGTTGGGCACAGTGAATGACTCCGCGTGTCGTTTCCTTGCGTTGCGGGGCCCGATTTGCGCGCCATTCCGAGCGCGAGGCGCGTAGAGCAGGCCCCACAATGGCGGTAATGTTGCACCGAATCCCAACATTCTTCTGAGGAAGGCCCGCCATGAGCATGCTCGGCACCAAATGGAAGCTCCACGGCAACGGGAAGTCGGTCCGGCCCGGCCACGTGGTCTCGCCCGACGAGCGGCTTGCTTGGCCCCTCACCATTGGCATCGGCATGCAGCACGTGGTCGCGATGTTCGGTGCGACGTTCCTGGTACCGATCATTACCGGCATGCCGCCCGCCACCACATTGCTCTTCTCGGGCATCGGCACGCTGCTTTTCCTCATCATCACCAAGGGCCGCGTGCCCAGCTACCTGGGTTCCAGCTTCGCTTTCATCGCCCCGATCATGGCGTCCCAGCAACAGTACGGCGTTAGTGGCGCTTTGGGCGGCGTGGTGCTTGCCGGCGTCGTACTGGCGCTTATTGGGGCCGTGGTCCAGAAGTTTGGCGCCGAATGGATCAACCGGCTCATGCCGCCGATCGTCACAGGCGCGATCGTCGCGCTGATCGGCCTCAATCTGGCGCCGGCCGCGAAAAACAACTTCGACCTCGCACCGGTAACCGCCTTGGTAACCCTGGTGACGATCATCCTGGTCAGCGTCCTTTTCCGCGGAATCCTGGGGCGCCTGAGCATTCTGGTGGGCGTCGTGGTCGGGTATCTCGTGGCGATGATGCGCGGCGAGGTCAGCTACGAAAAGATGGATGCGGCCGCGTGGGTGGGCCTGCCCCTGTTCCAGACGCCCGAGTTCCACATCGGGGTCGTGGGCTTGTTCGTGCCGGTGGTGCTGGTTCTGGTGGCCGAGAACGTGGGACACGTAAAGTCTGTGGCTGCGATGACCGGTCAAAACCTCGACGGCGTCTCCGGACGCGCCCTGATGGCCGACGGCGCCGCGACCGTACTTGCCGGCCTCGGCGGCGGTTCCGGTACCACGACGTACGCGGAAAACATTGGCGTCATGGCCGCCACCAAGGTCTACTCGACGGCGGCCTACTGGGTTGCCGGTATCTTCGCCATTCTGCTGAGCTTCTCCCCGAAATTCGGCGAACTGATCGCAACCGTCCCGGCCGGCGTCCTCGGCGGCGCTGCGACCATGCTGTACGGCATGATCGGTGTGCTCGGCGTGAAGATCTGGGTGCAGAACAAGGTCAACTTCTCCAACCCGATCAACCTGACCACGGCTGCTGTTGCCCTGATTATCGGCATTGCGGATTACACGTGGACTATTGGCGAGCTGAAGTTCACGGGCATTGCCTTGGGGTCTGCCGCCGCCCTGGTGATCTACCACGGCATGAAGGGCTTGGCTCGCTGGCGCGGCACGGTTGCGGAGCCCGAGACGGAAACGGCTGGGTTGCCTCCTGCCGTGAAGTCCGCGATGAACGCTGCGGCGAAGAGGACCGGGAAGAAGAAATAGGGGGTTAGGCCGCCCCGGCGTCCTCCTCTACCTCAGCTTCCCACCGCAGCAGATCCCCTGGCTGACATTCCAGCACCTCGCACAGCGCTTCGAGCGTAGTAAACCGCACTGCCTTTGCCCGCCCATTCTTCAGCACAGCCAAGTTGGCAGGTGTGATTCCAACCCGTTCAGCGAGCACGCCCACGGGCATCTTCCGCTTGGCCAGCATGACGTCGATGTCCACGATGATGGGCATCAGATCACCTCGTCGAGCTCGGAGCGCAAGCGTGCCGCTTCCACGTCGCGTTCCACAGCTTGGGCAAGCAGCGCCCGCATCACCAAAACAAGAAGCGCCACACCGCCGATCATCAGCGAAGCCCCGCAAATCAACAGCACAATCCCGGGCGCAATATCGCCCGGAGCCAAGATCACCGCGATGCCGAACATCAACACTGCGGCAATGGAAACAGCTCCGAAGATCACGTCTACGAACCGGAAGGCCGCGTGGGAGAAGACCGTTCCCCGGCGCACCATCGTGAGCAAACGCCACACGCAGACTGCAACAACCTGAACACAGAGAATCCCCAGGACCACGATCACCAGCAGTGCGATACGTGGACCGTCGGGGGCGCCAGCCTCAACAAGGTCGGCAGAGAACAGCGGCACCATCCACACCTGAACGAACAGTGAGCCAGCCAAAACCATCGCAATAACTACCCGCAACGCGAGGATTGTTAGCTTTCCCATGTGAGCTCCTTTTTATCGAACAACAATGTGATTCTATCGATATTCGATCGTTAAGCAATCAGCATCCCAGCGTTGGTCAATAGTCAGGTTGCTTACTAAAACGTCCTCCCCTAGGCTTGAACAGGTCAGACAAACAACTCTCACAGCGGCGGCTAACGCCCGCGCGCAATCGCAAGCGAACGCAAATCCGCCGCGCAATGGAGGAGGAACGATGTCAGAACACAGCATCACAGGCAAGAAGATCGCATTTCTGCTGACCGACGGCGTGGAGCAGGTTGAGCTCACCAGCCCGTGGCAAGCCGTGAAGGACGCTGGCGGCCAGCCAACGCTCGTGGCACTTTCAAAGGGAAAGCTGCAGGGATTCAACGGCGTGGAGAAGGGCGACACCTTCGACGTCGATCTCGCAGTAGCTGACGCCAACCCATCGGATTTTGACGCCCTGGTACTCCCAGGCGGCGTGGTAAATGCAGATCATCTCCGCGTGGACAAGGATGCGCAGAACTTCACGCGCGCCTTCTTCGAGCAGCACAAGCCCGTAGCCTCGATCTGCCACGGGCCGTGGATCCTCATCGACGCGGGCGTCATCAGGGGCCGCAACGTCACTTCGTACCACACGCTCCAGACGGACCTGAAGAACGCGGGCGCCAACTGGACCGATGAGGAAGTCGTCGTGGACCAGGGCCTTGTCACCAGTCGGAACCCGGACGACCTCCCAGCGTTCAACAGCAAGGTTGTAGAGGAAATCTCCGAGGGCCAGCACGCTGGCCAGACTGCTTAGCGCCACGCTCCCAAGGTCCTTCCCAAGCACGCCGTCACAACATAGCGTGATGCCTGAGAACCCGATGGAGGTACGTATGCGTAAAGTTACCGCTGGGCTGTTCCACTCCGTGGATGGCGTAGTTCAGGACCCGTTCAAGTTCCAGTTCGATAGCTTCGACGAAGAGCTGGGCAAGGGCCTGACCAAGATGATCAACACCGTGGACACGGTGGTTCTGGGCCGCGTCAGCTACCAAGAGTGGGCCGGATATTGGCCGAACGCGTCGCAGGACGAAGATTTTGCCGCATTCATCAATCCCGTGGAGAAGTTCGTCGCGTCCCGCACGCTCTCCGAGCCCCTCGAGTGGGAAAACTCGCACCTCATCGAAGGACCGCTGGAGCAGTTCATCACTGACCTGAAAGGGCGTGACGGTGGGGAGATCGCAGTCTGCGGCAGCATCTCCGTGGTTCACCAGCTGCTGTTCGCGGGGATCCTGGACGAGCTGACGCTCATGACCCACCCTGTGGTGGCCGGCAGCGGTCGGCGGCTTTTCGAAGACGGCGACCCCCTGAACAGACTCGTCCTGGAAGACCAGTACGCCACGAGCAAGGGCAACGTTGTGAGCACGTACAGCCTGCGAAGGGATTGACCTGCTGCTGCCGTAACGACGACGGAACCCCCGCGGTAGGCGGGGGTTCCGTCGTCGTGTGCGTTTAGGAAATTGTTTACGTCTAGGATTTTGAAGGGACCTCGACGGCGGCGCGCCGGGCCTGCGCGACCCGCACGAGACCGCTGGAGACGAGCGCCCCCACGAGGGCAAGTGCCGCGAGCACGATGAACACGATGTGGTAGCCGGCAGCTCCCGGGTTGGCATCCAGGATGGAGCCGTAGACGATGAAAGCGAACATCCCCGGCGCATAACCCACGAGGCATGCGATCCCGAAGGCGGTGCCGCTGGTCTCCTCGGGGATTCCAACCTCGTCCATCGGGGCCCAGAACACGCCGCGCATGGTGAAGATGATGAGTGAGAACAGCAGGGTGACGATCATGGCCGGAATCTGGCTGCCCGGATCAGCCGGGAGGAGCAGCAGGACCGCTACCACCGGGATCAGGCACAGGAACGCCAGTCGGATGTACCTGCTGGCACCCTTGAATACCTTGTCCACCAGGACGCCGCCGATGGGGCCGCCGAGGATCTTCAGGCCGTACTGGTTGATGATGCCGTAAGCGCCGACGAGCGCGACGGGAAGTCCGTAGACGTAGGTCAGATAGGGGATGAAATAGGTGAGGCCACAGTAGACCACGTACACCATGAACACGGTGAAACTGACCCACCAGAGCTGAGGCAGCTTGGCCGCGCGCCAGATTTCAGCGAGACCAGCTTTATGTTTCCTAGGCGTTGGATTCTCACTGGTCTGGTTGCGAAGCAGCAGGAACAGAAGCACACCGACGGCAATGTCAAGGATCGCATAGAAGGCGATGGCCGCTCGGAAGCCACCAACCCCCGAACCGAGCCAAACGAAGATTCCCAGGGCGGAGAAGGCCACCGCAGTGTCAACGACGCCGCGCCCGCCCTCGAGCAGGCCGAAGAGCCGCCCCTGCTCCTTGGAACCACCGAGCTGGCGGATGCTCTTCAGCAGCGCCGGCCAGACCAGGCAGTCTGAGCACACAGCGAGCAGCGAGCAGCGCGAAGACCACCAGGAGCGTATTGAATCCGGGGAAGGTGCTGAGGAACAGACCCAGCGCTCCGCAGCCTACGAGTCCGAGCGGGATGAGGACCCGCGTGGAGAAGCGGTCCGCGAGGTAACCGCCCACAACGAAAAGGGCCGTTGCGACGATCGAGTTTACGCTCAGCAGCGTCCCGATCTCGGTATGGCTGAGGCCCATGGCCTCCTGCATGGGAACGTAGAACGCGTCCTTGAGGTTGGAGAGCTTATAGATCGTACCGCCCGCCATGACGAGCAGAGCGAAGCGGATCCACTTGCTCCAGTCGATGCTTTTCGTCGTCTTCTCGGGGGCTATCGCGCTCATCGTGCACCTTCCAAGGACTTGTTTGTTTCCAGCAGCGAGACAGCGATATCGCGTAATGAGGCCAGCAGGCCTTTCACATACTTCACTTGGTCGTCGGCCCACCCGGGTTCGGCAGCGAGCAGATCCTCCCTGGTCCACCCTGCAGGGATTCCTGTTGTACTGAAATCCCGGTATGGGATGAAGGGGTCCTCTCCCTCGCCGGCGTGCCGGAACGCAGGCGCGTAGTACAGGTTCTCCTGCTCAAGAGCCAAGGCGATCACCTGGGGCTCGTCCTTGCCGAGCATCAAGAGCTCGAAGAGCATCCGCGCGCCGGGCAGGTCGTCCTCCGGACTTCCTTGGAGCACTCCGCGGTGGCCATACCCGTCTCCCTCGGGGAGAATGTGAACACCTTTCAAGTGTGCCTGAAGAATGTGCGGTGCGAGCGTCGATAGGGCGTCCATCGGTCTCTCACAGGCATTGATCATGTTCCCGAAATCGAACATAGCGTGAAGTCGCGGGTGGGAGATGCGGCGCAACAGCCCGGCAATCTCGGTTGATCGCAGCTCCTCGTGCTGCTCGAAGGAAAAATGCAGGCGGTGCTCGTCGGCCAGCTCAGCGAGCCAGCGCAGGTCTTCCTCTATCCGAGCTAAGACATCGGAGAGTACGCCTTCGAAACGCGAGTAGACGCGGATGTTTTGGACGCCGAGGAACCCGGCAATGCGGACTGCTTCCTCCACGTCCGGGCGTGCGGTGGTGCTGATCTCCAGGTGGATGCTGAGACCCAGGCTGCGGGCGCGGTCCGCGAACTGGCGCAAGCCGTCATCGCTCATCCGCCCCAGGCTCCGCTCCTCGCCGTCGAGGACGTGGATGCACACACCCGCCAGGCCATGGCGATGCGCGAAGTCGAGGACATCGTGCGGCGAATAATCTCCGTACGTCAGGTTGCCCAGGAGGGCGTAAGCATGGCCGAACAGTCGGGCGCCATCGATTCGGTCGATCAGGGTTCGGGCAAGCTCGTCGGTCAGTCGCGGCAGCGAGTCGATTTCCTCTTCATTGAGGCGAGGTTTCAGGAGCTCCTGAAATCGGGTGTCGGAAGGGGGCATGGCTGGCTCCTTGGGAGGCGTGCGAAGGGCGGTGAGGATTGTCACACACCATTTGTACGCGGGTAATGGACGTCGAAAAAGATCCATTATGAGCATTGCTGTTAAGTCCATTCAGGACCTTGCGCCGAGCTGCTCCCATCGATCCCAAGCAGCGGCCATCCTGCCCACCGCCTCAGGCATATGATCTTCAGCGGTCCCCGCGAACCCGATCAACAGGGCGGGCGGAAGGCGGCGGGTTACCCGGTATTCGCCGAGGGGGTAGGTGTACACGCCACCCGCAGCAAGCCCTCGCGCCACCTCGATGTCGTCCAAAGGTTCCCGGAGCCAGCCCATGACGTGCAGGCCCGCGTCCACCTGTTCTGCTTGGATCCTGCGGCTTAGGCGCTGATCGATCGCTTCGAGCAGGGCGTCCTGACGGGCCGCATACAGACGCCGGGTCCGGCGAAGATGCGCATGCAAATGCCCTTCTGAAAGGAAATCCGTAAGGGCCGCCTGGAGGACCGTCGCGGGCGGGCGGCCGATGATGGATGATGCGGACGCGAACGGCTCCACCAAATCCTCCGGCAGCACGCAGTAGCCGAGCCGGATGGATGGCGCGAGCACCTTGCTGAACGAACCCACCGTGATGACATGCCTGCTCAGATCGAGTCCGAACAGGGTGGGAAGAGCCTTACCGCGGTAGCGTAGCTCGCTGTCGCAGTCGTCCTCGACGATCCAGCTTCCGTTTCGTTCCGCCCAGGCGATCCACTCCGCCCGCCGTGCCGGACTCATTGCTATGCCGAGCGGATGCTGCCGCGCTGGAGTCAGGCAGGCAAGACGAGCCGGGGACTCGCCGTCGTTCTCGTCCGGAAGGACCGCCCCCTCCGCGTCAACGGGGACGCCCCGGACCGGGCAGCCTTGGGACTGGAAAGCGAGCCGTCCGGAGATATGGCCCGGGTCCTCGACGACGACCGTGTCGCCGGCGTCGAGCAGGAGCACCGCGAGCACATTGAACGCCTGCTGGGCGCCCGAGGTAACGATGACCTGGTCCGGCGTGCAGCCCAGACCCCTGACGTCGTTGACGTAGTCCGCGATCGCCTCCCGCAATGGACGGTGGCCATGCGGGTCGCCGTACCCGTTCATGAACTGCTCGGTGCTGCCGGCATGGCGCCCCAAGAGGCGTTTCCACGTAGCCGCGGGGAAGGCCGACGCCGCGACCTGGCTGGCGACGAATGATTCCGACTCGGTCGGCGCCCAAGCCTGCGGCGCCTCCCCGGACAGATCGGCGCCACGTGAAGAGGTGGCCGCTCCGCGTTCGGACAGCGGTGGCCGGGACAACGGCTGCCGCGGAGCGTTGTCACTCCATAAGGTGTCCACGTACGTGCCGTCGCCCGCGCGCGAGCGTAGGAAGCCCTCGGCGGTGAGTTGCTCGAACGCCGATACCACGGTGATCCTGGAAACACCGAGCTCAGCGACCAATGTGCGGGTGGAGGGCAGGCGGGTTCCGCTTGGCAGTGAGCCCGTCAGGATCTGCGTGCGCAATTGCGCGTAGAGTTGCCGGTGCAGGGGCTGGGCCGCGTCGCGGTGGAGTTCGAGCCCGGCAAGGAGACGGCCGCCGGCGCTCTTCATCCCGCGGACCGCAAAGCTGATTTCACTTCTTCCCCGCCTTCAAATCCGATACGACCTTTGCGATCCGCCGGGCACGGGTCTCCTCCGTTTTGGCGTCCCTAATCGGCTCCACGTATCGGCGTTGGGCACTGTAGTTCAACGTTCCGTAGAAGGCCTTGGCCTCGGGCTCAGCCTCAAGGGCCGCTGCCAGATCGTCCGGAACCTCGATCACCCGCGGTTGGGTGTCCACTTCCAGATCCACGTCCACGGTGTCGCCAGCGGACGCCCCGGTCAGGTCCCTGTTCGCGGAGCTGACACCCACCATGTATTTCCCACCCATTACGGCGATGCTGCTTCTGTAGCTCTGGCCATTGATGGTGACAACTACTGGGGGCCGTTTGCCGGCATCGAGCGCACTAACGATTTCCTCCGGAACCTCAATGCCGGCCTTGTTGCCATCGCCGATGATGGTCGTGGTGAATTTCATGTCCCAAGTATGCCGTCGGCCACCCGTAGACGCATCCCGCCAGCCAGACTACGTTCGTATAAGCAACTATCCAGTGAACCAAGGAGAGCAAGCCATGGACGAACAGGATCTTCTGGAACGGATTCAGTCACTCGTGGAAGAGGAGCACCGGCTGCGGGATGCAGCGACGGGCGGCGGAACGGAGGAGGCTGTGGACAGCGACGGCAGCCGCGCCCGCTTGGCCCAGCTCGAGGCTCAACTCGACCAGTGCTGGGACTTGCTCCGCCAGCGCCGGGCCAAGAAGCACGCTGGTGAGGATCCCGACGACGCCGAACCGCGGCCCATCAGCGAAGTCGAAGGCTACAGGCAGTAGTCTCGCCCAGCGACGAAGAAACTATGCCCCCTCAAGTACCTGACTGGTAGCCCAGGCAACATACTTGGCCGCGTTGGCAACGGCGTCGGCGACATCCGGAACACCGTCCTTGCGCTGAGCGACGTCCAACAACTGGGCCGCAGCTACTATCCCGTGCTTGGCGAGATCCTCAGGCGTCACTGTGATTCGGCCTGCCACAGCCACAACGGGGATTCCGTGCACGCTTGCGGCGTCTGCCAAGGCGATGGGCGCCTTACCGGTGAGTGACTGCTCATCCATCGAACCCTCCCCCGTAATCACCAGGTCCGCCTCGCCAAGGTGGGACGCCAAGCCGGTCAGCCCGGCGACCAGCGCGAAGCCGCCTTCGAGCGCGGAGTCGGTAAAGGCAAGGAACGACGCCGGGAAACCGCCTGCCGCTCCAGCTCCCGGAACGTTTACGTCCCGGCCCGTGGCTTCCCGAAGGAGCGACGCCCAGTTACGGAGGCCGGCGTCGAGCCGTTCAACAGCATCTTCGTCCGCTCCCTTCTGGGGGCCGAAAACATGAGCGGCACCGTCCGCGCCGAACAGCGGGTTCTGGACGTCGACGGCGATCCGGAACTTGGCTTGCGAAAGCCGCGGATCCAGCCCGGAAACGTCCAGGGCAACCACGTCCGCAAGGAAACCTCCGCCGAGGGGCACCACATTTCCGGCAGCGTCCACGGGCTTGAGCCCCAGCGCACGCAAGGCGCCACTACCGGCGTCGGACATGGCTGAACCGCCAAGTCCTAATACGATCTCGGTGGCCCCGGCGTCGAGCGCCGCAGCGATGAGCTGTCCGCAGCCGTAACTGTGGGCGCGCAGCGAATTCTCGGGGGTGGGCTCCATGAAGGCCAAGCCGGAAGCCTGGGCGGTTTCGATGACGGCGGTGGCTCCGCCGAAAGAATCTTTGCGGATGGCCCACGAAGCTCCCACCGGCTTGAGAATTGGACCCACAACGGCGTGGTTCCGCTCTTCGTAGCCAGCGGCAATGGCGGCGTCGAGTGTTCCTTCGCCGCCGTCAGCTACGGGAAATTGGGTGGTTACAGCGTCCGGATAGACGCGCAGTGCGCCCTCGGCCATGGCTGATGCGGCTTCCGCGGCGGTCAGGGACCCCTTGAACTTGTCCGGGGCGATGAGGATACGCATGGGTCCATCTTGCCAGCTTTGCCCGGAAAGCGATTCCCGGTTACGAAGATTGCGTCACTCGTTCAGTGGGCGAATGGGGGCACCCTCGAGCCACCCCTTGACGTCCTCGAATGCGCCACCGTAAAACTGCCGGTAGCTCTCGTGCGTCACGTAACCGATGTGTGGCGAGAGCACGGTTCGCGACGAATGAAGCAAAGCATGTCCAGCGGGCAGCGGCTCCTCGTCAAAGACATCCATGGCAGCGCCACGAATCCAGCCTTCCTCCAGCGCCCGAATCAGCGCTGCCTCATCCACCAGTGGCCCCCGCGCGGTGTTGACGAGCACCCCTTCGGGACCCAGGAGCCTCAGCTCTTCCGCTCCTACGATGCCCTCGGTCCGCTCAGAAAGCCGCAGGTGCAACGTCACCACATCGGACTCCCGGAACAGCTCCTCTTTGCTCACCTTCCGGGCTCCGGCGGCCTCGGCCGTCTCCGCCGTAAGGTTCTGGCTCCATGCCAAAACATCCATGCCAAAGGCTTTCGCGTAGCCCGCAATGCGCTTCCCAATCTTGCCCAGGCCGACGATTCCCAGCGTCTTGCCTTCGAGTTCAAACCCGACGGCGGTCTGCCAGCCGCCTGCCCGCAGCGAGTTTTCCTCCACCGCCAGGTTGCGGGCAAATGCGAGCAGCAACGCCCACGTCATCTCCGGTGCCGCTGCTGGCGAACCGCCAGTTCCGCACACCAGGATGCCACGCTCGGACGCTGCCTCAAGATCGATCGCAGCATTGGCCATGCCCGTGGTCACAAGCAGTTTCAGGTTGGTCAATGACTCAAGCACACGGCGAGGGAAACGCGTCCGTTCGCGCATCGCCACAATGATGTCGAACGGTGCCAAAGCTGCCACAGCCTGCTCTTCCGAAACAAAAGGTGCGCTGAAAACGCTGACCTTCACGCCGTCGTCGAGCAGTGAATCCCAAGGTGCGTAGTCGCTGGCGACCTGCTGATAGTCATCAATGATGGCCAAGCGGAAACTCGTCACGTCAATCTCCTCGCGCGGCGGCTAGTGGTAGAAACACCATCTCACGTGCGCTGGCGGGTGGGTGCACATTTTCCGGTGATGCGCTTGACTGGAAATCGAACCCCTCCACTTTCGAAGGAGATGCGTTGACACAGCCAAACTCGATGCCGGCCCTTCCCAAGCCCGAGCATCCCCGTCCCCAATTTGTCCGCGAAAACTGGATCAACCTCAATGGAATCTGGGGTTTTGAGATCGACGCCGGTGACTCAGGTTTGGAGCGCGGCCTCGCCAAGCGGGAGCTCACCGGTGAGATTCTGGTGCCGTTCGCGCCGGAATCGGTCCTTTCCGGAATTGAGCACGTGGATTTCATGGAAGCGGTTTGGTACCGACGCACCGTGACCATTCCCCAGGAGTGGGCTGGCCACAACGTGCTCCTGCACTTCGGCGCCGTGGATCACGACGCGACTGTCTGGGTCAACGGCATTGAAGTGGCCCGCCACAGGGGTGGTTTCACCCCCTTCACTGCCGATCTTGGTGGAGTGGCCGAGCCCGGCACGGAAGCGGTCATCGTTGTCCGGGCACGTGACTCGCGGCACGAGATGCAGGCACGGGGCAAGCAGGCAACCTGGTACAACAACACTCATTGCCAGTACACCCGCACCACTGGAATCTGGCAGACGGTCTGGATGGAAGCCGTCCCGGAGGTCCACGTTAAACGCCTCCGAATGACTCCCAACCTGGCCGGGTCAAGCATCACGGTTGAGGTTCCGATCAGCCAGAACCGCGCGGGGCATACGGTGACTGCTGTCCTCAGCGATAAGGGCGACGTAACTGTGGAAACCACGGCCAGGGCCGACTTGGATCTCACGCCAACATTGCGGCTGAGCATTCCCGCCGAGTCACTGCGCCCTTGGTGCATCGAGGACCCGTTCCTTTACGACCTTGAGGTGACAGTCCGGGACACTGCCGGAGCCGTCGTTGACCGCGTCAGCAGCTACGCAGCCGTTCGTTCAGTGGCCCTTGACGGCAAAGTGGTTCGTGTCAATGGCAAGGCCGTGTTCCAAAGATTGGTGCTGGACCAGGGCTATTGGCCGGAGTCGCTGATGACCGCGCCGGACGAGGCTGCGTTGGTCAAGGACATCGAGTTGTCCATGGCGGCAGGATTCAACGGTGCACGACTCCACCAAAAGGTGTTCGAGGAGCGTTTTCTCTATCACGCAGACCGACTCGGCTACCTGGTCTGGGGTGAGTTCGGCGATTGGGGCGTCTCCGGAGGAGGAACCATTGGCCACAACCAGAAGCCGACAACGAGTTTCGTAGCCCAATGGCTTGAGGTTCTGCAGCGGGACTTCAACCATCCTTCGATCATCGGATGGTGCCCGCTCAACGAAACGCACCAGGTCCTGCATGATCGACTGACGGTATTGGATGACGTCACGCAGGCCATGTTCCTTGCCACGAAATCAGCTGATCCCACGCGGCCGGTCATCGACGCATCCGGATACTCCCACCGCATCCGCGAAACCGACATTTACGACTCCCATTCCTACGAGCAGAATCCGGAGCAGTTCCGGATCGAGCAGCAGGGCCTTTCAGACGGGAAGCCGTTTGTTAACAGGAATCCACAGGGTGAGGAATACTCCGTGCCTTACGCCGGCCAGCCGTATTTCGTGTCCGAATTCGGCGGCATTTGGTGGAATGAGACGGAGGCGCGCCAAGCGGCGGCGGAAGCTGGCCTCGGATCGGACGTATCGACGTCGTGGGGTTACGGCCAGCGCGTCAGCAACGAGGATGAGTTCTACGCCCGTTTCGACGGACTGTGTGGCGTACTCCTGGATAACCCGGACATGTTCGGCTATTGCTATACGCAGCTGACGGACGTTTTCCAGGAAAAGAATGGCATCTTCACCTTCGATCGCAGAAGCAAGTTCGATCTCGAGCGGATCCGGGCCAGCCAAGTCCGTACGGCAGCCATCGAGATGGCCCCCTAAACCCAGTGCCCCCTGCGCACCATAAGGTCCTTCAGCAGGTCCAGCCTGTCGGACACGATGCCGTCCACACCCAGATCCAGTAGACGCCCCATTTCAGCGGGCTCGTTGATGGTCCAGACGTGAACTTGGATACCCAAGCGATGGGCGCGACGAACAAATCCGGAATTCACCACGGGGACTCGCCCATAGCGGACCGGCACTTGGAAAGCATCGACGCCGGTGAGCACCTTGCGGGCCAAACGCGCCGGCAGTACGGGTCCAAGAAGTACGAAAAGAGCGGTCAGGCTGCTGCCAGCCGAAGAAGCCGTCGGCTGGCTGAGGAGTTTCAAGACTGCACGACGACGCCGGTCGGAGAAGCTCGTTACCAACACCCGGCTATGGATGCCGTGCTTCTCGATAGCCTCGGCCATCGGTTTGACGGAATTCCAGTCCTTCACGTCCAGGTTCAGGCGGGCATCGGGGAAAGCTGCCACCAACTCGTCAAAGGTTGGCACAGGTTCCACTCCCCCGATGCGGGCCTGCGCCACCTCGGCCGCTGTGAGCTCGGCGATCCGGCCAGAAGAATTGGTGACCCGATCCAAGGAAGAATCGTGGAAAACGAGGAGGACCCCATCGGAGGTGGTGTGCACGTCAGTTTCAAGGTGCAGGTTTCCCAGCTCAACGGCGGCACGAAAAGCAGCCATGGAGTTCTCCAACCCATTCATGGAGAATCCGCGGTGAGCCAAGGCCAGCGGCCCCACGGTGCCGTCCTTGCGGAGGAAATATGGCAGCGTCACATCCGAAGCGTAGCCCATTGCGCATAGGCGCCTATGACTCCTCCGTGACCGTCGCCTTCTCCAGGGGTACCACCGCCACGTCATCGCTGATGTGCACCAGCGTGCGGCCCCGACCGCCGTCGAGCTCCACCCAAACTGCTGTTGCATCGCCCGTAATGGCATCCACTATGCCAGCCGATTCGTACCCCGGCGTCAGGGTTATGCTCACGCGGTCGCCTTGGCGAAGCGACCTCCAGTGGTGATCCGGCTCGATCCGCCGCAATGGAGCGGTGTTGAAGTCGTTGATCCTACGCTTGGCCATGATTCCCCTACATCCAAACAAGCTAAACGGGTCTGTGGCTGAAAGCCTATGGGCGCAAGTTGAACGCGGGTTGTATGGAGTCTGGGAAGTTGGTGACAGCTTGGCGGAGCATTGGGGCTGCGAAACTAGTGGCATGACTGTGTTGATTGCCGGGTGCGGCGACCTTGGGACCGAAGCCGGATTGCGATTCGCAGGGCTGGGCCATGACGTGATCGGGCTGCGCCGCTCCCCGGAAAAACTTCCCGCCGAGATCCGGGGCATGCAGGCGGACCTCGCCCGTGGAGTCCCGGTCATCCCAGCAGATGTGAACATCGTTGTGGTCGCAGTCGCCGCCGACTCTTCCACCGAGGAGGCATACCGGGCGGCGTACATCAACGGGTTGCGAAATGTTCTGGACGCCCTGGACCGTGATTCTGTTGAACCGGAACGTATATTGTTCGTCTCCTCCACAGCCGTCTACGAGGATTCCGACGGAGCGGTGGTGGACGAGACCACACCCACCGAGCCCACACGGTTCAGTGGCAAAGTGCTGGTGGAGGCTGAAAATATGCTGTTCGCCCGCACCCAGGGAACAAATATTCAACCCATCTCCCTGAGGCTCGGCGGCATTTATGGTCCCGGGCGAACGCGCCTGATCGACCAAGTCCGGTCAGGCCAAGCCGTGATTCCAGCGCGACCCCGGCACACCAACCGCGTTCACAGGGACGACGCCGCGGCCATAATCGCCCACCTCACCACCATGGATCAAGACCCGGATCCTGTCTACGTAGGCGTAGACGACCATGCGGCCGAGATGGGTGACGTCATGCGGTTTCTTGCTTTGGAAATGGGAATCCCCGAACCACCGACGGCGTCGGAAGACGCCCACGCTGGCCCCGGAGACAAACGCTGCTCCAATAAGAGGCTGCGCGGGACTGGCTTCGAGTTGGCCTTCCCCACATACATGGAGGGCTACCGCGCAGTGCTGGCAGGTCGCGGCGTCCGGCATCCGTGATGCAGGGGCTTTAGACCGTTTGCTCCGCCAGTATCGCTTCCAGGATCTGGGCCACGCCGTCGTCGTCGAAGTGTGGCGCCTGCTGCCCCGCAGCGAGTATGGCTTCCGGGTGGCCGCTGGCCATCGCGTAGCCGTGACCGGCCCAACGAAGCATCTCGATGTCGTTGGGCATATCCCCGAACGCCACGACGTCGGCGGCCTCGATGGCCAGCGACTCGGCGTACTTCGCCAGGGTGACGGCCTTGTTGATGCCGGGCACGGACATCTCAAGCATTGCGGTGCGCGGTGCCGAGTGCGTGGTGCTGACCAGATGGGCAACGGCAGGCTGAACTTCGGCAAGGAATTCGTCCGGGGTGCCTCTACGGGTTATCGCCAGGAACTTCACGACGGCGGCATCCGCCGCCAGCGTCTGATCCAGCGGTGCAGGGGTGAACTCGGCGAGCAGTTCGCTTGTTTCGTTCTCGAGGAAGCCCGGCTCCAGTTGAAAACCAGTCAGCGTTTCCACGGCGAACAAAGCGTCCGGCCGCAGGGACTTGATGATGCGTCGCGCTTCAAAAATGGAGGTGATATCCAACGTGCAGGAAGAAATGGGCTTCTCAGTTTCAAGATCCCAGACCACGGCCCCGTTGGAGCAGATCACGATACCGCTGTGTCCGAGTTGTTCCTGGAGCGGGTACAACCAGCGCGGCGGGCGGCCCGTGACGAACACAAGCTCCACCCCAGCGTCCCGGCATGCTTTGAATGCCTTGACGGTCCGATCACTGATCTTGCCGTCATGACCGAGGATGGTGCCGTCAATATCACTTGCTACGAGGCGCATCATGTCAGTCTACGTGGCTGTTGAGAACCCAAATGCCGCCGCTAACGCTCGAACATGCCCGTGATGGTGCCGCGCGCCAACGTGTGCGCAGGAAGGGCTGAAGCAAGTATGCGCGCCTCGGAATCCTTTTCGATGCCCAGGTCCTCCACGTTCAGAGCATGCACGGCCACTATGTACCGATGCGGTCCATGCCCTCTGGGTGGCGCCGCCCCAACATAGCCGCTGCGGCCGCCGTCGTTCTTTAACTGGAAGGCACCAGCAGGCAAGGCGTGGCCGTCTTGGCCACCGGAACCGGCCGGAAGGCTAGATACCTCAGGTGGAATATTAAGCACCGCCCAATGCCAGTAGCCACCAGGATCGGGAGCATCGGGATCCCACATTGTGACAGCGAAACTCCTTGTCCCCTCCGGAGCTCCGCTCCAGCTCAGCTGGGGAGACATATCTTTGCCGCCCGCACCTAGAATGCCGCTCCGCTGATCGGGACCCAAGGTGTCGCCGTCGTTGAACGACTCGCTCGCGACCTGTAATTCCGGCGCGGGCGTCAGGGCGGAAGGATCGTGGTCTTTCATAACGCACCTCCTCTTGGCCGGAAATCACCGGCAACGGTTCTGGCTGGCAACAGTTTTAGCTTGCAACAGCACGATGGTTGAGCTCAGCCCGCGTGGGCGGATTAGCCCCTGCCCGCGACACCGTGACGGCGGCAGCACGGGTCGCGTGGTCCATGATGGCGGCAAGGGTCTCAGCCGGCATGGCCCTGAGAGCCCCGCGGTTTTGCGCACCGTCCAGACCGTGGTCAACTATGGCCGACAGCAGCCCGGCCATGAACGAATCGCCGGCACCAACGGTATCCACCACGGTCACGGAAGGCGCCGGGACCTGGGTCTCACCGACGGCCGTGATTCCCCACGGACCGCGCGCCCCCCGCGTTACCACCACAAGGGCGGGTCCTTCCGTACCTCCCAGCGACAACCAGCGGCGCGCCGACTCCAGCGGATCAACGCCCGGATACAGCCATTCGAGATCTTCGTCAGAAGCTTTGACGACGTCGGAGAGCACTACGAAGCGTTCTGCCTGCCTCCGTGCGTAATCACGATCGGTAATGATGCTGGGGCGGCAGTTGGGATCGAAGCTGATGGTGCTGCTCGGGTGGGCATGCTCGACGGCGGCAAGCACGTCCGCGGCACCAGGCTCCAAGGCGGTGGCTATTGAACCCGTATGCAGCAACGTGGCGCCCTGCAGCATGAGCGGCAACCGCTCTCCGAGTCCCGGCAAATCCCAGGTGAGATCGAAGGTGTAGGTGGCGGCGCCGACGTCGTCGATCACTGCCGTGGCTATGCTGGTGGGTTTGCCGTCAGGCGGAAGGGGGACCATCACGGAACTGGACCGGAGGTGCGCCGCAACGGAATCGCCGTACGCGTCCTTGCCAAACCGCCCGATGAACTGCACTGGGTGATCCAAACGCGCCAAGCCAACCGCGACGTTGAGCGGGCTGCCGCCAACGTGCGCCTCGATTCCACTGGGGCGCTGCACGACGTCAACCAAGGCCTCGCCAATCACAGTCAGCATGGGACCACTCTGCCAGAGGAAGGGCGGGCGCTACCAGTGATTCAGGAGAGCAGGCGTTGTACCAATTCGCGGCACTTCTTGTAGGCCACGGCCTTTGGGTCTATGAGATCGAAGTGATCCCCAGGGACACGCAGCAATTGCGCTGCGCTGCCGGCAGCCGTTGCTGCGGCGACATAGGCCTCGGACTGACTGGCTGGAACGTCCTCGTCCTCGGTGGCATGGACGGCGAAAACCGGAACATCAATGGGCAGGGAACTCATGGGATCTGCGTATTTATGCCGTTTGGGGTATCTGGCAGAATCGCCGCCCATGAGATTGCAGACTGCACCATTGCTGAGGTTCAGTTTTTCGGCCGCGGCTAGGTTCAGCAAGCCGGACTGGCTGACGACGCCCGTCAGGTGGACGGCGTTATCCTCCGGTCCGCGCACCAGTTGGCGGTCGGCGTCGGGCGCTCCGATGGCCGAGAGGCGCTGCCGTCCGGCGGCCCACACAGCCAGGTGACCGCCAGCGGAGTGGCCCAAGGCCACTACCTTGCCCAGCTGGAGCTCGTGCTTCCCGGCGATCTCGGCGAGATGGTCAATGCCGGCCAGGATGTCTTCGAATGTATGGGGCCAACCACCGCCGTTGCCGGCCCGCCGGTATTCAAGGTTCCAGGCGGTAATTCCATGCGCCGCGAGGTCGCGGGCCAGGGGCTCACCGAGCTCGGCGCCGTACTGTGAGCGCCAGTAGCCGCCGTGGATCACCACCGCAACACCACCCGCGACGGCTGACGCGCCGCGATGGTTTCCGTTGTTCGGTTCCGGTATGAAGAGTTCGCCCCATTGACTGGGGTGTTCGCCGTAGCTGTACTTGTGCCGCAACATTGCGCCCTCCTTTGTACCGAGCCTATCGTGACGTCCCGCAACTTTGGCTAGGGCACCCCGACGGCGGGTGGCCCTCCGCGGTGTCGGACCCGCCCCGTAAGCTGGGGGCATGGCAAGCAATTGGGACAGCCTGGACCAGGACCAGCGCGATGCAGTGGATGCGAACGTGGCGCTCTATGAGCGTGTTCGCCCTGCCCTGAAGCGGGTTACACGGGATGTGCTGCTAACCCTAAGGGACATGCTTAACGACGCCGAAGTCACTCCCCTGTTTGTCACCGGGCGAACCAAAACCGTGGAGTCGTTCCGCGAAAAAATCTCACGCACGGATGATCCTTTGGAGCCGGGCGGCCCGCGGGTCCTCAAATTCCCGGACCCGTTCCGCACCTTGAATGACATGGTGGGCATCCGCGTCATCACCAAACTGCCTGCCGAGAACGCAGCCGTAGCCAACATCATCAAGCGCCAACGCCAGCTCTTCGATTGCCGTGGAGACCGCGAGAAGGACATCGGATCCATCGAATCGGGCACGTACGGCTACTCCAGCCGGCACCTGATCCTGCGAACCATCCAGAATGAGGCTGTCAAGGAGTATCAGCACGTCTTCAACCCGGACATGCCTGCCAACGGCAGCTACTTCTTCGAGTGCCAGATCCGCACGGTTTTTGCGCACGCCTGGAGCGAGATCGAGCACGATATCCGGTTCAAGGCGGAGGATCCGCGCGCATGGACCCCGCATTTCGATCGCCAGTTCACAGCCACTGCGGCCATGTTGGAAACAGTGGAAAGCGCCTTCGCGGACCTCCATGAGCGGTACGAAGAGGTTAGAAGCTATTGGGACCTGCATGGCGAGGGCGCTTCCCCGCTGACTCCCAACCGCGTTCGGGATGTCTGGCGTACGCTACTGCCTCACGTTGACCGTAAAGTTGATGACGACTGGGGGTGGGCTGCCGAACTTCTGGCCGCCCACGGACTCACCAAAACCGTGGAACTCGCGGGGCTCCTTAGTGCCAACCGGATCACGGAGGTCCGCAAAGCCCTGGATCACCGCTACTCCCCGGGCCCCGACCGCCTCCTGGATGACCTCCTGCTGTGGCAGTACGGAACCGAACACATTGACCTCACCGCTGAGGCGCCCGACGTCGTACCGCACCCGCGGCGCGATAGCCTCCAGCGGCGTCTAAAGCAGATTGAGCGTTACCGCCAGACTGCACTGTAAGGACGCCATGACTCCCGAGCAACTCATGTCACTGCGGGCAACCTTCCGCTCGCCCCGCCGCCTGCTGACGGAATCCCTGGCTGGACTCGTGGTTGCACTGGCGCTCATTCCAGAGGCCATCGCGTTCTCGGTCATCGCGGGCGTCGATCCCCGGGTCGGGTTGTTCGCTTCCTTCACCATGGGTGTGGTCACGGCCCTTGTTGGTGGCCGTCCAGCCATGATCTCTGCAGCGACAGGGGCTGTGGCCTTGGTCATCGCTCCCGTGATGAAGGAGCACGGACTGGACTACCTGATCGCCACGATCATCTTGGCGGGTGTCTTCCAGATCATCCTCGCTGTCCTCGGTGTCACCCGGCTCATGCGCTTCATTCCGCGGTCGGTGATGATCGGCTTCGTGAACGCACTGGCAATTTTGGTGTTCATCTCGCAGATGCCGGAACTCTTCAATGTCCCGTGGATGGTCTATCCAATTGTTGCCGTGGGACTCGTCATGGTCTTTGGCCTACCCCGCCTGACCACGGCCATTCCCGCGCCCCTCGTGACGATCGTGGTCATCACTCTGGTGACGGTTCTGGGGCATATCGATGTTCCGACGGTCAGTGACAAAGGCGAGCTCCCCCACAGCCTGCCCGGGTTCTTCCTGCCCAATGTCCCGCTGAACCTGGAAACGTTCCAGATCATTGCGCCCTTCGCATTGTCCATGGCCCTCGTGGGCCTCCTCGAATCACTGCTGACGGCCAAGTTGGTGGATGACATCACGGATACCCGCTCCGACAAAACACGGGTTTCCTGGGGTCAGGGACTGGCCAACATCGTCACGGGATTCCTTGGTGGACTGGGTGGGTGTGCGGTAATCGGACAGACAATGATCAACGTCAAGGGATCTGGAGCCCGGAGCAGGCTCTCAACGTTCCTGGCCGGCGTCTTCCTGCTGGTCCTGGTGGTTGTCCTGGGCGACATTGTGGGGATGATTCCCATGGCTGCCCTTGTTGCCGTGATGATCTTCGTTTCCCTGATTACCTTCGAGTGGCATTCTGTTCGGCTATCCACCCTGAGGCGCCTTCCCAAATCAGAGACCGCCGTCATGCTGATCACTGTTGCCGCTGTTGTGGCGACGCATAATCTGGCGGTGGGTGTAGGCGTCGGCGTCTTGACCGCGATGGTGCTGTTTGCGCGCCGCGTGGCCCATTTCGCGAGTGTCGAGCGCACCGAACTGGAGCTCAACGGGGAAACCGTGGCTACTTACACAGTGGACGGAGAACTCTTCTTTGCCTCATCCAATGATCTGTACACCCAGTTCGACTACGCAAAGGATTCCTCGGAGGGCATAGATCGCGTGGTGATCGATCTCCATAACTCGCACCTTTGGGATGCATCCACTATTGCCGTGCTGGACTCGGTCACTGAGAAGTACCGCAATCACGGTCGCGAGGTGGAGTTCATCGGACTCAACGAAGCAAGTATCCTCATGCGCGAAAGGCTCGCGGGAAAGCTGAACAGCTGACACACGCAGCCGAAACAGCGGTCATCTGACATATATGCCGCGGTGGAAGTAACGAACTCGGCCATGCCCGCGGACCAATGTGAGCATGGATAAATGCTTGAGGCAACGAATTCCCAGACAGAGACCTCAGGGTCCGCGGCTCCCGTCAACGCAGCTCTCGCCGCAGAGGCCAAGATCGCGCGGATAGCCGTGACAGTTTTCCCGCTCTTGGTTGTGCTGGCTGGCGTGCTCGGGTTCCTCCTTCCGGAAATGTTCAAGCCCATGGGCGTCGCCGTTCCTTACTTACTGGGCGTCATCATGTTCTGCATGGGCCTCACCCTGACGCCGCCCGACTTCGCTTCTGTGGCGCGCCGTCCGTGGGCTGTGGCACTCGGCATTGTGGCGCACTACGTGATCATGCCTGGGGCAGGCTGGTTGATTGCCGTCCTGCTTCAGCTTCCTCCCGAGCTTGCGGTCGGCCTTATTCTTGTAGGCTGCGCACCGTCCGGTACAGCGTCCAACGTAATGGCGTTCCTGGCCAAAGGTGACGTGGCGCTGTCGGTCGCTGTTGCCTCAGTTTCCACGTTGATCGCTCCCATCGTTACGCCAGCACTTACTCTCTTGTTGGCCGGTTCGTTCCTGCACATTGATGCCGGCGCCATGGTCCTGGACATCGTGAAGACCGTGTTGCTTCCGGTCATCGCAGGCCTGCTCGCTCGACTCTTCCTATCCAAGCTCGTCGCAAAGGTGCTTCCGGCACTTCCGTGGGCGTCCGCCGTCGTGATTTCACTGATCGTGGCGATCGTCGTGGCCGGCAGCGCCAGCAAGATCGTTGCAGCCGGCGCCATCGTGTTCCTCGCAGTTGTCCTCCACAATGGCTTTGGGCTGGGCCTTGGCTACTTGGCCGGTAAGTTCGGCCGCCTGGATGACAAGGCCCGCCGCGCCCTGGCATTCGAGGTTGGCATGCAGAACTCCGGCTTGGCCGCGACCCTTGCCACGGCGCACTTTAGTCCGCTGGCTGCGCTGCCCTCCGCCGTCTTCTCGCTGTGGCACAACATCTCCGGCGCGATTGTCGCGGCATGGCTGGCTCGCCGTCCACTGAAGGACTAGCGTCCCGCGGCTCCAGCTCTGCTCCAGCCAAGTTGGACACCTCTTGACGCAATTAGTTGTGAACGTTAACAATTACGGAAGCCGATAAGTAACCAAGCGGGAAGATCATTCAATGAAGAACTGGGCAGGAAACCTTGAGTATTCGTCCGCTGACGTCCAGCGGCCCACCTCCGTGGACCAGCTGCGCGGGCTTGTGGCCAACGCGCCGCGGATAAAGGCCCTCGGTTCCCGCCACTCCTTCAACAAGGTCGCAGACACCGATGGCATGCACGTTCTCCTGGATGCATTGCCGCAGGAAATCTCACTTGATGCCGGGAAGGGCACCGTCAAAGTCAGCGGCGGTATCAGCTATGGCGCACTTTGCCGGGCGGTCGAGGAACAGGGTTATGCCATCCACAACCTCGCTTCGCTCCCCCACATCTCGGTAGCCGGAGCTATCCAAACCGGGACGCACGGCAGTGGTGTCGGCAATCCCTCCTTGGCTGGCGCGGTCGTAAGTATCGACCTGGTGCGAGCAAATGGCGAGCTGGTAACGCTTAGTGCGGACGACGACGAGTTCCTCGCCAGCGTTGTGGGAATCGGCGCCCTGGGAATCGTCACAGGACTGGAACTGGCCGTCCGGCCGAGCTATCAGATGCGGCAGCGCGTGCTCACGGGCCTGCCGTGGGAGAGGGCGTTGGCGGACTTCGCGAACATCGCGTCGGCCGCGTACAGCGTCAGCTTTTTCACCGACTACACCGGCGGGTCCATCCCGCAGGTATGGTTCAAAGCCCTGGATACCGAGCCGGCTCTGCCGGAGCTCTTCGGTGCAACCGCCGCTACTGCCGCTCTCCACCCGCTGCCCGGGATGTCGGCGGAGAACTGCACGGGCCAGCTGGACGAGCCCGCCAAATGGCTGGACCGCCTGCCGCACTTCCGCCACGAATTCACGCCGAGCAACGGTGAGGAACTGCAGAGCGAATTCCTCCTGCCGCTTGAGCACGCGCCCGCGGCTCTTCAAGCTGTCCGAGAGCTCGCGGACAAGCTGGCGCCGCTGCTGTTCATCTCCGAAATCCGCACAGTAGCCGCGGACGAGTTCTGGCTCAGCCCGTTCTATGAGCAACAGAGCGTGGCCCTCCACTTCACATGGAAGCCACTGCAAGCCGAGGTGGAAGCGGTACTCCCCGAGCTTGAAGAAGCACTGCGTCCCTTCGGCGCCAGGCCGCACTGGGGCAAGCTCTTCACGCCAAGCCTGTACGACTTCGCGGCCCTCTACCCACGCTTCGAGGACTTCTGCAGCCTCGCCATCACCAACGACCCCTCGGGCAAGTTCCGCAACGGCCTATTGGACAGCATTTTGGGAGCCAAAACCTCGTCGCTTGGCCGCTAATCCGTTGCTGCCCCACCACGGGATCAGGTTAGCGACGTTCCAGCGGCCCTCCTGACCCACTACTGGATGTGCGCCAGCACGGCTCCGGCGGTAACCACACCGCCGGGTGCCGAGAACACCTCGGAGAGCGTGCCTGCTCGGTGGGCTGCAACCTGCGTTTCCATCTTCATGGCCTCGACCACCAGCAAGGGGTCGCCTGCCGAGACCTCGGTGCCGGGCTCCACCAGCCACTTCACTACGGTGCCGGCCATGCTGGAGACCAGGGCTGACTCCGCTGGCGAGGCTCCCGTTGAATCGGACGCTCCCAGGGAATCACCCTGCAGCCCCGTGACCACCGAGCCTGAGGGAAGTCCCTGCCCTGACCGGGCCCAACCCTCCAGCAGATCAGCCGGGAGTCCCACTGCGAGCCGCTTGCCGTCGACATCCACGGTGATGGTGCGCCGCACGCCACCGGGTGCGACCACGTTGTATTCGGAATCAACGGGGATCTGATCTGCAAAGTCGGTCTCGATCCAACGCGTGTGAACGCGCAGCCCGGCTACGGAGGTAAAGTCATCGGACTCCACAACCGCTCGGTGGAACGGCAACACGGTGGGCAGTCCGGTGATCTCCATTTCCGCAAGTGCACGGCGTGCGCGGCGCAGCGCTTGCTGGCGGTCTGCACCAGTAACAATCAATTTGGCCAGGAGCGAATCGAACTGCGGTGCAATAAACGAGCCCGCGCGCACGCCGGTGTCCAAGCGAATGCCGGGACCCGTGGGCGCTTGGAACGATGCGACTGTGCCCGGGGAAGGAAGGAATCCACGGCCAACGTCCTCGGCGTTGATGCGGAACTCAAAGGAATGGCCGCGGGCGATGGGATCCTCGGAAATGCTCAAGGGCAGGCCGGCTGCAATACGGAACTGCTCCTGAACGAGGTCTATCCCGGCCGTTTCCTCGGTAATGGGGTGCTCCACCTGCAGGCGCGTATTTACCTCAAGGAAGGCCACCGCCCCATCCGCGGAGACCAAGAATTCAACAGTCCCGGCGCCGTAATAGCCGGCCTCGCGGACGATTGCCTTGGCGGCGTCATAGATCTGCTGCTGCTGGGACTCGGTAAGGAAAGGCGCGGGTGCCTCTTCCACGAGCTTCTGGTGACGGCGTTGGAGGGAGCAATCGCGCGTGCCCACCACAACGACGTTGCCATGGTTATCCGCGATGACCTGCGCCTCAACGTGCCGCGGCCTGTCAAGGTACTGTTCAACGAAGCATTCCCCCCGCCCGAACGCTGTGATGGCTTCACGCACTGCGGAGTCGAAGGCCTCCTCCACTTCGGCCAGTTCGCGGACAACCTTGAGCCCGCGACCACCGCCGCCAAAGGCCGCCTTGATGGCCACCGGCAGTCCGTGTTCCTCGGCAAACGCCCGGGCTTCAGCAGCAGTGGCAACCGGCCCATCGCTACCGGCCACAAGGGGGGCTCCAGCCCGGACGGCGATCTCGCGGGCTGTAATCTTGTTGCCCAACTGGCGGATCGACTCCGGCGACGGACCGATCCACTCGAGTCCGGCGTCGAGGACTGCTTGCGCAAAGTCAGCGTTTTCCGAGAGGAAGCCATATCCGGGGTGGACGGCGTCAGCCCCCGACTGCTCGGCAATGGAGAGCAGCTTCGCGACGTTGAGGTATGTCTCAGCAGGGCTGTTTCCGACCAAGCTGTAGGCTTCATCCGCGGCACTTACGTGCATTGCGTCGGCGTCGATATCCGCATAGACGGCCACGGACGAGATGCCGGCGTCATCGCAGGCTCGGGCGACTCGAACAGCGATTTCTCCGCGGTTCGCAATCAGGACCTTTCGCATCAAATACTCACTTCTCTGGGGTCTTGGTGAAGTCGGGGGAATCGGGGACCATCCGGAACCGGATCCGTCCGCCAATGGGGACCTGCCCGGCAAGGTCAAGGTGTTCGTCGCGAACGACGCCGATCACGGGGTAACCACCGGTGATGGGGTGGTCGGCCAAGAACAGCACGGGGAGGCCCGCGGGCGGGATCTGGAGGGCACCAGCCATAGTCCCCTCACTGGGAAGTTCACCCTCGCGGGCGCGCTGGAGAGGAGTCCCGTCCAGTCGCATGCCAACGCGGTTGGATTGTGGCGTGACCACCCATTCCTGGCTTGTTAGGGACTCGATGGCCGATTGATCGAACCAGTCAGCGCGCGGTCCGGGAACCACATCGAGCACAGTGACGCCCGTACCTGGGAACTCCGGTTGCAGCTCCGGGCTTCCAACGGCAGTGGAGGCCGTGGCGTCGCCCGCCAGAAGCTCCTGCCCAACCACCAGTGGGGCCGGTCCAATCCCGGACATCGTATCGGCCGAACGACTCCCCAGGACTTCGGGTACCGCTATGCCGCCGCGGATTGCGACGTAGTTCCGGAACCCGGCCTCGGGCGGTCCGAGCGCAAGAACTTCGCCGTCGAGTAATGCGAATGGAGCAGCCATCGGGACGGTGCGCACTGCGTCCTGGGCGTCTCCGTCAGGCTCCCTGGAATCAGCCGACGACGGCGACTGGACAGTTAGGGTGGTGGGCGCACCTGTCACAGCAATCACCTGGTCGCCGCACGCTTCCACCGTAAGTCCGCCATTGACGGTTTCGATGGCTGCAGCCGACGAGTTGTTGCCGACAAGACGGTTGGCCCGGCGGAGCGATGCCCTGTCCAACGCACCGGCCGCCGAGACACCCAAGGCACCGTAGCCTCTGCGGCCCAGGTCCTCGATGAGGCTTTGCGCGCCGGGGTTGAGTATCCGCAGGCCGAAGTCCGTGTGGTGATCCGCGTCGGGTTCGGCTTGATGCTCAACACTGGTTGTGACAACCTCGCGAGCCGTCACAACCTCACGTACAGCGCGGTACTGCACCCTGTCACCGGGCCGAACCAGGGCCGGTTGCGAGCGGTCCAAGTCCCACATCCGGGCTCCCGTTCGGCCAATCAGCTGCCAACCGCCTGGAGAACGCCGGGGATAGACGGCGGAGTACTGGCCGCCCAGAGCCACAGAGCCAGCGGGAACTGCCGTGCGCGGCGAGGAGCGGCGGGGAACCGTTAAGACGTCATTCTCGCCCACCATGTAACCAAATCCGGGAGCGAAGCCAGCGAATGCAACAGTCCAAATCTGGCCGGTGTGAGCCGCAATCACGCCCTCCACGCTAAGCCCGGTGAGCCCCGCGACATCGGCGAGGTCATCGCCGTCGTACACGGTATCGATGACCACCAGCCCGGAGTCGGTCGACTTCGTCGCGATGAGTTCCAGTTCGAGCAACCGGGCACCGATGGCCCGGGTTGCCGCTGCGGATTCGCCAACAACCATCACGGTTTCGGCTGCTGCCAGGACGTCTACCTGGCCAGGGAGCGGAGACTTGTAGAGCATGTCCTGCAGGGCCAGTACGTCCTGCAGCCCATCCAGCTCCGCAAGGACGGCACGGGTGCCGACGGGTCGCACCGAGCGGACCCTCTTCGCAGTGCTCGATTGCGTCGGGGTGGTCGTTTGCATCACGGTCTCCATCATCCGCTTCGTCGCCAGTTAGGCGGCCGACTCCTGCAGCAGGCGAAGGTCTTCTTCGGGCTTCGGATCCCGGCCCAAGAGCATTCCCACGATCGTGACAACGGCTGTCAGGACGAGGTATCCGGCGATCAAATACCAGCCGCCGGATGCCGCGCCGTAGAGAGCAGTGAAGATGATGGGCGCAACGGCTCCACCAATCACGCCGGCCAGGGTGTAAGCCAGTGAGCTGCCGGCATAGCGCAGGCGGGCTGGGAACTGCTCAGTGATGAAGGCGGCCTGTGGGCCATACATGAACGCGTGGAGCGCCAAACCGATCACTGTGCCGATGGTCAGCATAACCACTGACTTGCCCTGGATCATGAGGAAGAACAGGGGAATGTATACGGCTGTAGCGGCCGCTGTAACGCCGTAGACGAGGCGGCGGTTGAAGCGGTCTGTAAGTGCGCCGGCCAACGGAATGAGAAACAGCTGGAATGCGGATCCGATGAGGATGGCTGCCAGGACATTACCCGTGGTCATGCCAAGTTGCTTGGTGGCGTAAACCGCTACAAACACCGTGAAAAGCGCGTAGAGGACGTCCGGGCAGACCCGGGAGAGCGCTGCCGAAACCAAGGCCTTGGGTTCGGTGGTGAAGACTTCCTTGATGGGTGCTTTGGGTCGTTCGCCGTGGGCTTGGATTGCCTTGAAGACCGGGGTTTCTTCGAGCTTGAGGCGGATGATCAAGCCGAAGACCACCAGGAGCGCGGAGGAGAGGAAGGCTACGCGCCAGCCCCAGGAGAGGAACGCCTCATTGCTCAATGAAGCAGCAAGGATAGCCAGGACGCCGTTGGCCATGAGGTTGCCCGCGGGCGGACCGATCTGGGCTGCCGAGGACCAGAAGCCGCGCTTGTTGGGGTCTCCGAATTCGCTGGACAGCAGGACCGCTCCGCCCCATTCACCGCCTACACCGATGCCTTGGGCGAGGCGAAGAAGAACCAGGATGGTGGGCGCCGCCACGCCGATCACTGAGTAATCAGGCAGCGCACCTATGAGGACGGTCGCGACGCCGATAAGCACCAGCGTGAATACAAGGACGTACTTGCGACCAATCTTGTCGCCCAAACGCCCGAAGATGACGCCGCCGATCGGGCGGGCCAAGTAGCCCACCGCGAAAGCTGAGAAAGAGAGCAACAGTGCAACGAACTCATCGTTGCCGGGGAAGAAGATCTTGGGAAAGACGAGGGCCGAAGCCACGGAGTAGATAGCGAAGTCATAGTATTCAAGCGATGTGCCGGTGAGGCTGGCTATGTATGCCTTGAGGGCGCCGGCCGGTGGCTTCCTTGTCACGGCCTTGGCTGCGTTGGTGCTGGTCATGGTTTCCTCCGGGGGGATGAGGGGTGTGCTGCGGGGCCTGGTTCAAACAGGTCTAGAGGAACGAGCCGATGCTGACGCCGGCGTCGTCGAGAGCGGACTTCACTGCAGTGGCCATCGCGACGGCCCCCGGTGAGTCACCATGCACGCAGATGCTCTCTGCGCGGATCTTCAGGATGGAACCATCGATCGTCCTGACGGACTGTTCGGTGGCCATCCGCAAAACGTGCTCCGCCACTTCGGCGGGGTCGTGCAGGACGGCGCCTGGCTGTGAGCGCGAGACCAGGGTTCCGTCCGGGTTGTAGGCGCGGTCCGCGAACGCTTCGGCAACGCCACGAAGGCCGGCTTCCTTAGCGAGGCGCAGGACTTCGGAGCCGGGAAGGCCGAGGATCGGAAGGTTGGGATCAACTGATTTCACTGCCTCAACCACGGCCCGTGCCTGCGCAGTGTGCTTAACTATCGCGTTGTAAAGTCCGCCATGGGGCTTCACGTACTGGACGCTCCCACCCGTCGTGGCAGCCAGCGCCTGCAGGGCGCCGATCTGGTAAACGACATCGTCGGCCAACTCCATGGGATCAACGTCCAGGAAGCGGCGGCCGAATCCAGCAAGATCCCGGTAGCCGACGTGGGCGCCAATCACGACGCCGGCCTCAGCCGCCTTCTTGCAGGTGCTGCGAATAACGCTGGGGTCGCCAGCGTGGAATCCGCACGCAACGTTGGCACTGGAAACGGATTCGAACATGGCTGCGTCGTCGCCCAGCGTCCAACGTCCGAAAGACTCTCCGACGTCGCTGTTCAGGTCGATGACTGCCATGGTGTGATTCCTGCCTCGTGATGTGCGTTACATCAAGGATGCACCAAATTACCGGATTGTTCAACAATCCAGCGATCTTAATTTTTGAGCAATCGTGTAATTTTGGTGTCATGGCCAGTGCAGATCAGAAACCGCAGCAAAAAGCTGGCGTCGACGGCGCCGGCGCCCGCATGCGCCTACGCGTACCTTCGGTTGCGGAGAGGGTTGCGGAAGAACTGCGCTACCAGCTGGCCGAAGGCTTCCTCGTGCCGGGTGCCAAGCTCACGGAAGCCACCATCGCCGAGGACCTGGGCGTTTCGCGCAACACCGTCCGCGAAGCCTTCGCTGAACTGGCCACTGAACGCCTCCTGGTGCGCCACCCCAACCGCGGGGTGTACGTCGCCACCCTGGAAGCAGGGGATATCCACGATGTCTATACCGTCCGCCGTGCCATCGAGGTCAGTTCCATCCGTGCCGGCGGTTCTCCTGAGCGCATTGCCGCCGTCAGGGCCGCCGTCGAGGAAGGCAAGCGCGCAGCAGCAGCCGATGACAATGAGGGACTGGGCAGCGCCAACCAGCATTTCCATGGGGCCATCGTTGCCCTGGCCGAAAGCGGGAGGCTGAACACGATCATGGCCCAAGTGCTCGCTGAGATGCGTCTCTACTTCCACAAGGCCACCATGAACGCGCACTTTTACAGCGACTGGCTGAAGGAAAACGAGCAGATTTGCTCGGCACTCGAATCCGGCGACTTGGAGCGCGCCGGGGACCTTCTGCTCGCTTACCTCAACAGGTCAGAGCAGCAGCAGACCACAATCCACGGCGAATAGCCGGGATTCGCTGCACTCCTTCCCACTCGCCTCAGTCCGTAGCCCGAATTTCCGCCGATTGCAGCGCTCCAGGCCGCAAAATCGCGGAGCAACCGGGCAGGAGCGTCAGCGCTTGCCCTTCTTACGGGAACCCTTGCCACGGCCCTTGTCCGGATTCGGGGCGTAGCGCTGCGCCACCGCGGGCTTCTTGGGCCCGCTGCCTCGACGATCCGGCTTGGGAGCCTTCTTCGGCTTCTCCTGCTGGGCGGACGGCTGGCGTGAACTCTGCGCTGTCCGGCCCCGCACGATCCCGATGAATTCCTCAATCACCGGGCTATCTGTTCCAGCAAGCCAGGCGAGGCCGATCTGCGTTCCAGGAGCGCCAGTCAAAAGCCGCATCACGGTCTGCTTGTTGTTCAGGTGCCGGGCCACTGACATGGGCAGGATGGCCAACCCGGCTCCGGAAGCCACCACCTGCAGGGCCATGTCCGGTCCGCCCATTTCCTCCACGTCCAGGAAGTTCTCCTCGGACAGGTCCTCCAGCGCTACCTCTTCAAACACGGAAATCTCGTGCCCCTTCGGAGCGACCACAACGGGCTGCTCTTCATAGAGGGGAATGACGTTCAGGCCTTCCCGGTCCACGGGCAGCCGAACAAAGCTGAGGTCAGCGGAACCGTCACGCAAAACCGAAAGCTGCGCACCGTCGTCGGACATGAACGCGTGCAATGGGACGTCCGGCATCCGCTCTTCCCACCGCCGGATCCATTTCCCAGGCGTCACTCCCGCAACATATGCGAAGCGAAGCTCGGTGATGGGCTCGGTTATTTGGGCGGATTCGTCAGTGGCTGGCACACACTCACAGTACCGGCCAGATACCCTTGAAGCATGACGTCCTCGAACTCCCAGTCCATGAAGCCGGCCACCGTTGCCAAGAAACTCGGCATCTATCTGCCCGCGACACCCCAGGAGTTCCAGGATTCGTCCATCTCCCGCGAAGAATTCGCCGAACTCCAGGCCAACCCGCCGGAGTGGCTCGCCGAGCTCCGCCGCAACGGCCCGCACCCGCGCCCGGTGGTGGCACAGAAGCTGAACGTCTCCATCAGCGGCCTCGCCCGCGGTGGCGTCGAAGAAGCACTCACGACGGCGGAAATCACCGAGCTGCTGCAGGCTCCCCCGCAGTGGTTGGTTGTGGAGCGCGCCACCCACGCTGCAGTCCGCGCCGAGGCCCAGCGGGTCAAGGAGGAAGCTGCGAAGAAGGCCGCCACCAAGGAAGCCAAGGACAACGCAGCAGCCAAGCGCGATGCCCCGAAGACGTCAAAGCGCGATCACGCATAGTTTGAACGGGCTATGGCCGGGACCAGTTGGTCCCGGCCATAGCTGTTTAACTAGTCTTGGTGTAGTTGGACGAAGTTCCCGCACCCGTCGTCGAACACAGCGCTCATCCCGGAGAAATCCTCAGTGGGTTCGCCCTGGAACGTCACGCCGGCAGCCAGCAAACGCTCATACTCAGCCTGTACGTCAGGCACGCCAAAGGTGATCGCTGCCAACCCGGCCTCATGCAACGCGTTCATGTAATTGGCGCCGATCGGGTTGTCGCTCGGCTCCAGCAGGAGGCCCACGGAATTGTTGTCCGCCCCGGGATCCTTGATGATGAAGAGGTTGTACTCGGGCATGGCCATCAAAGTCTCGAAGCCAAGCGTTTCCGTATAGAAAGAGTGGGCCGTAGCGGGGTCCTTGACGTGGATGCTGCACATTTTCAGTCTCATGGTGCCTAGGCTACGCCCGCAAAGCGGTGAATTGTCCGTACGGAGGTGTCGCCCGGAAACACTCTGGCGCATACTGAAATCACAGCATCGCGTACTCGCCTGGAGGTGGTCAAATGCCCGCCATGATGCTCCTGTGGGGCGTAGCCCTCGTGCTCGCAACAGCGGCAACCACGTTCGTCCTCCACAGAAAACTCACGCATGGGCGCGGCCCGGAACCGGACACGATCTTCTGGGACCTCTTCGCGGGCCTGGTGGTGATTCTTCCGGCCATCCTCGTTCCCGCAGTGGAATGGGCGCCAGCCGGACTGATCATGGTCTTTGTCGGGGTGACCACTGCAGCAGCAACGCTGGCGACCAGCCGCAGGGTGGACCGTCTCCACGCAGCTGAGCCCCGGCGTCGTCCTGGTTTTGCGGAAGCTGCCGCCCGCCACGCGAGCGTCCTCCAGCAGTGGCAGCGCTACGAACTCGATCCCGGGCAAGCAATAGACTTCCCGGCAATGACGGACATCAGAACGGCCGAGACGGCTGCACTTGCCCGCGCCATGCGGGAGGCTGAGCACTGCCGGGTGACACCCGGGACCGACTACCAGGCCGCCGTCGAGCGTTTGGCCCAAGCACTTATCGAAGCGGAGCGGGCGGCAGGAGTGCCGAAGGCCGGACTACGCGCGCCGAGGTGACACCTAATGCGGATCCCACGCTGGAACATTGTCATCTAGTGCCACCTCGGCGGACTTCTGCGTAATGGTTAGCCGACCGGCAGCGCGCTCAACTTGTTGGCCTCGACGATGCGGGCAGCGGTTGCCTGCCCCATCCGGACCGCGCCGTCCACGTGCTGGTAGCCCTCGGCCGCGAGGTCGGACGAGGACCAGTAGATCGGTCCCACGTTCGCGTGCTGGTCCTTGCCGTAGCGGTGCAGGCCCCCGAGATCGTAGCTGGATGCGTACGCGCCGCGGGTCCATTCCTCGGAGCCCCAGTCCGATTCGTAGTAGACCTCGGGAGTCAGGGCCTTGTCGCCGAGGAAACCGGCGATGGACTTGAGGACGGCCTTCTTGCGGTCTTCGGCGCTGAGCTCGAACACGGCGTCGGCTTTTTCATCGGAAATGAAGCCCACCAATGTGCCGCGGGAGTCGCCGTGGTTGGTGTTGTCGTAGACCTCCTGCACCAAGGCGCCGGCGCTGAACCCGGTGCCGGAGAGGCCTTCTTCGCGCCAGAACGGCGTGCTGTACACAGCGTGAACCTTGATGACCAAGCCCAGTGACTGGTGCTGGTGCATCTGGTGCTGGCGGCGCGGCAGCGGCGGGTTGAAGGAAACGCGTGAGTACAGGTTGGGCGGCACCGCCATGATCACATACCGCGCGTTCACCGTGGCCCGCTCAGATTCAACCGTCACGCGGTCGGCGTCCCAGTTGATGGTGCGAACCGGGCTGTTAAGCACGACGTCGGAACCCAGCTCGGCTGCCTGGAGCAGCGAAACCTGCTGCATGCCACCAATGACGCGCTTGTCCAGGATGAAGTCTTCGTCCGTCAGGTGTGTGAAGGACCCTGCGGAAGCGGCCATGAGGACGGCCTGCAGCGCAGAGAAGGCGTGGGCAGGCTTGGTCAGCATGCCGCCGGCGATGAAGAGCCCGATGTTATTGCAGGCTTCCTCGTCGTTGGAGTTCTGGCGGAGCCAGTGGTGGAAGGAGATGGTGTCCAGTTCGCGGGCCTTGGGGTGCGCCCAGGGCTCCGTCGGCCCGATCTCCGCGGCGAGCCCGTCCAGGATGGCAACGAGCTTGTCCATCTCCGCCTTGGTGTGCTCGTTTACCGGGAAGGTGTCACCCGTGTACTGCACGCGCTTGCCGTCGGCACCGATGTAAACGGACTCGCCGTCGCGGTAGCGCGGGTACATTTTCAGTCCCAGCTCGTCCAGCAGGTCCATGAGGGCCGTCTGGTCCGGGGAAACCCACTGGCCGCCGATTTCCAGCATGGCGCCGTCGATGGTGTCGGTCCAGGTGCGGCCGCCCACGCGGTCGCGTGCTTCCAGCACGGCAACGCTGAGTCCGGCCTTCTTCAATTCGCGTGCCGCCGTCAACCCTGACGGTCCGGCACCGACGATCACAACGTCGCGATCAAGATTCTGCATGATGTCCTCTCCGTGGCCGTCCGTGGTGGCTGACCAATAAATGAATGCCATTCATTTATATTCGATGATAGCGGCCAAGTCCGCGACTGGGAAGACCCGATGGAATAATGCTGGAGATACAGGCAGCAGAAAGGCTTCCGATGCCCGCACCCACACCCGCTCCAGAACCCGAGCCGGGCGTTGCCCCTTCTCCTGCCAGCAAGGCGCGGCGCCGCGCCGGACGGCCCATGGCACGCATCCTGGACCAGAACGGCATCACGACGGCGGCCCTGGAGTTAATCAGCAGCAAGGGTTACGACGGACTCACCATGGCAGCGCTGGCACGTTCGCTGGGCGTGGCGCCATCCGCCCTTTACAACCACGTAGCATCCAAGGACGACGTCCTCTTGCTGGTAGAGGACCACTTGGCCGCGATGGTTGATGTCTCTGCCTTTGGTGTGGAGCCGTGGGATGTGGCTGTGCGCCGCTGGGCGTGGTCGTACCGGGATGTGTTCTCGGAGCACACGCCCCTGATCCCCGTCATTGCGGTGCTGCCGGTTGCGAACGCCCCGAAGACCCTTGCGATGTACGAGGCCGTGACGGCTGGATTCCGCGACGCCGGCTTCCCTGAGGAGAAGATCATTTCCGCGATTGTTGCCTTGGAGGCCTTCGTCTTTGGGGCCGCCTATGACGTCACCGCGCCTGAAGACATCTTCGACGCCGGCTCGCTCGCGGACCAGGTACCCAACTTCACCGCCGCCGTGGACCGACTTGCCCTTGAGCAGCATCCGCGGCCAACGGACGTTGCTTTTAGCCTGGGGCTGGAGGCTCTGATCGGCGGGTTCGGGGCGCTGCGACAAGCTGTTTCCGACTGACGCGACTGACTGGGAGTTTGAGGAGTTCTTGTAGTACAAGTTAATAACTTGTATCCTAGGTGTCAGGCAAAGATGCCCACCCCTTAGGAGAACCATGAGCCCCGTAGATCTCATTCGACACATCAAGTTGTCAACGGCCCGCTTGCCCCTCGTAGTGCCCATCAGCGATGCCAAGGTCTTTACGGGCCGCCAGAAACCGATGACCGAAGTCGTCTTCCTCTTCGCAGAGATCACCACGGAGCAGGGCCACAGCGGCATCGGCTTCAGCTATTCAAAACGTGCTGGTGGTCCGGCCCAGTACGCCCACGCGAAGGAGGTCGCGGAGGGCGTCATCGGCGAGGACCCCAACGACATCGGCAGGATCTATACCAAGCTTCTCTGGGCCGGAGCTTCCGTGGGCCGCTCGGGCGTTGCAACCCAGGCCCTGGCAGCAATAGACATCGCGCTCTACGATCTCAAAGCCAAGCGCGCCGGACTCCCCCTGGCCAAACTGCTGGGCTCCTACCGCGACTCGGTGCAGACCTACAACACCTCCGGCGGCTTCCTCAACGCCACGTTGGAAGAGGTCAAGGCACGCGCAACGCAGTCCATCGAAGAAGGCATTGGCGGCATCAAGATCAAAGTGGGCCTCCCGGATTCCAAGGAGGACATCCGTCGCGTGGCGGGCGTCCGCGAACACATCGGCTGGGACGTACCGCTCATGGTGGACGCAAACCAACAGTGGGACCGGGCAACCGCCCTGCGCATGGGTCGCCAGCTTGAGGAATTCAACCTCATCTGGATCGAAGAGCCGCTGGACGCGTATGACTTCGAAGGGCACGCACACCTTGCCCAGGTCTTGGATACCCCCATCGCCACAGGCGAGATGCTGGCCTCCGTTGCGGAACACAAAGGCCTTATCAACGCCAACAGTTGCGACATCATCCAGCCCGACGCACCACGCGTTGGCGGCATCACCCAGTTCCTGCGCCTCGCAGCCCTCGCCGACGAACGTGGCCTTGGCCTGGCTCCGCACTTCGCCATGGAGATCCACCTCCACCTGGCTGCCGCCTATCCGCGCGAGCCGTGGGTGGAGCACTTCGATTGGCTGGATCCATTGTTCGAGGAACGCCTTGAGACCAAGAACGGCCGGATGATCGTTCCGGACCGCCCCGGACTCGGCGTAACGCTGAGCGGGCAGGCCCGTGCCTGGACCACCGAATCCGTGGAATTCGGCGCGTAATCTTGAACCCATGAGCCGAAACCTGACAGCGGATCTCGCCGCCGACCTTCGCAGCCGCATCGTCGACGGCGTCATCCAGCCAGGTGAGAAGCTCCCCAGCGAAAATACCCTCATCGGCGAATACGGCGTCAGCCGGACAGTGGTCCGCTCCGCCCTGACCCGTCTGCAGGCAGAGGGACTTGTCGAAACCGAACGTGGGCGGGGCAGCTTCGCGCTGACCCCGCCATCGGACGGCCCACTTCAAGCGCCGGGCACAAGGCCGGTTGTGAGTATGGAAGACCGGCTGCAGATGCTCGACTTCAGGATCGGCGTGGAGACTGAAGCCGCAGCGTTGGCGGCCTTGAATCACACTGAGCATCAATTGAAGGCAGTCCACGGTGCCCTGGAGCAATTCACGGCAAGTTCCGGCCACCCGGCCCACTCCATGAAGGCTGACTTCGAATTCCACCGGGCCGTTGCCGCGGCGTCAGGCAATCCCTTTTATACGGACTGCATCAGTGCGTTGGGCCAAACCATGATCACCATGCCCCGCACGCGCCTCCTGGCCAGCGACGAGGAAGACTCCCGGGAACGCTTCGAGCAAGTGGTCCACGAGCACTCCTCTATATACGCGGCCATCGCCGATGCCGACCCAGCGGCTGCCTCGGCAGCCATGCGCCTACACCTGAGCAATTCGCGACGCCGGTTCAAGGGTTCGCGGCGCGGCTGACCTCCCGCTTCGCAGCCCAACTAAGTCGCATTAGTGCGCGTTTAGAGCCGTCTAAACGCGCACTAATGCGACTGAGTTGGGGGAAACAACAAAAGAGCCCCGATCCTAAGACCGGGGCTCTTTCTATGCGTGCGCGAGGGGGGATTTGAACCCCCACACCCTTTCGGATACTGGCACCTGAAGCCAGCGCGTCTGCCGTTCCGCCACTCGCGCGCAACTTCTTTTTCAGGACTTCCACCGGTCTCCCAGCTTCGTTTCCTTCAAAAGCAGCGAGATCAAGCATAACGGACATTCCAGACAAAACACCAATCGAGCCCCTGTGGGGGTGTGGACAACGCGGAGGTAAGGTTCCCACGCCGTACAACTTCTGCTTAACGGCACGGAAATTTCACACCCTCCCTGCCCCGCCAGAACAGGCCGGAATCGAACTTTTCCGCGTCGTAAGGCGTTGTGGATTAAGGCCATTCCCAGACACTCCCAGTAGTATCGGGAAGTGGAAGGGCCGTTCGGCGCTCACTTTGCTGTGTGCATGGACGGGTCGAAGCACCGAGTATTGAACCAGGCACAGTGGGTGCCGCGACGAGGAAGGGAGAAGGACCATGGGTTTGCTGGACAAAGTCGAGCGCGGCATTGAAAAGGCTGTCCGCAACGTCTTCTCCACGGGGTCGCGGGCACGTGTTGAGCCGGTGGAAATCGCGAGCAAGCTACGGCGCGAGCTGGACAACAAGTCCATCACCATCGCGGCCGGGCGCACTCTCGCCCCCAACGTGTTCGATGTCCTCCTCAGCGACGAAGATTTTGGACGCGCCCAGGAGTGGGGGACTCCGCTGGCAGAGGAACTGTGCGATGTGGTCATCCAGCACGTTCGCAGCCAGGGCTACACACTCCAGGGTGCGGTCCGGATTTCGTTCCGTCGAAATGAAGAGGAACGCGCCGGACACTTCGAAATAACTTCCCGGACCGAGAAATCCTCCGACGACGCCGCTGCCGCGCCGCAGGCCCCTCGGCCAAATGTTCCAGCTGCACCAGCCCGGCAGCCAACCCGACTCCAGCCTGTCCTGGACATTGCCGGCCAGCGGTATTCACTCAATGCCCAGTCGGTGGTGCTCGGCCGCTCTTCGGAAGCGGACATCCTGGTGGATGACACCGGCGTCTCCAGGAAGCACCTTGAGGTCCGCACCCAGAACGGCACCACGTGGGCCGTTGACCTCGGTTCCACCAATGGCAGTTACGTCAACGGTCACAAGGTGGACGGTAGCGTGGAGCTCACTGACGGCTCAACCATCACGATGGGACGTACAAAGATCATTTTCCGCCTCCTCCCCCAAACCCTGGGTGGCCACGCGTGAACGACATCAGCGAACTGACCATCACGGCACTTCGCTTCGGTTTCCTGCTGTTGCTGTGGGTCTTGATCTTCAGCATCGTGTCCACCATGCGCCGCGACTTCCAGATCGGCCGCAAGGCCGTGACCGGAGCCCCTACGGCGCGCGAAGTCCGCAAGCACCCCGAATTGGCCGCTTCCCCAACGCCCGCCATCCAGCATGCGCGCAATCTGGTGGTGACTGAGGGACCTCTCAAAGGCACCACCCTTCCTTTGGCGGCAAGCCCTATCCTGTTGGGCCGCGCCCAGGAAGCCACGCTGGTCCTGGAAGACGACTACGCTTCCGGCCGGCATGCACGCTTGTTCCCGCAGGGCAGCCGCTGGTTCATTGAGGACCTTGGGTCCACCAACGGCACCTACCTGGCCGATCAACAGCTCACCCGTGCCCTGCCGGTGGAGCTTGGCGTTCCCGTGAGAATCGGCAAGACGGTTATTGAATTGAGGCCGTAGTCCATGGCCTCTCCCGAGACCCCGGAAGGCAAGGAAACGCCTGCGGAGCGCCCGCTCATCATGCGCTACGCCGCGCGATCCGACGTCGGACGGATCCGCTCCAAGAATGACGACTCCGCATATGTGGGCCGCCATCTCGCAGTCGTTGCCGATGGCATGGGCGGTCACGCAGGCGGAGACGTCGCCTCGGCCTCCACGGTGCTGGACATGATCCACCTCGATCATGATGACTACCCCGACGGCGCCGACACGATCCTCGCCGATGAGATCCAGACCGCCAATTCACTGCTGTCCGAGCTGGTGCATCAGAATCCCAAGCTATCCGGAATGGGCACCACCGTTACTGCCCTGCTCCTTGAGGGCCGCAAACTGCATTTCGCCCACATCGGCGATTCCCGGGCCTACCGCCTGCGGAACAAGAAGTTCGAACAAGTCAGCATTGACCATACGTTCGTTCAACGCCTTATTGACGAAGGCCGGCTCCGCCCCGAAGAAGCCGAAACACATCCCCACAAAAACGTTCTGATGCGCGTCCTGGGTGACGTCGATGCCAGCCCTGAGCTGGACTTGGATGCCCTCGACGTCGAACCGGGCGAACGATGGCTGCTGTGCTCGGATGGCCTCAATTATGTGGCAGGGCACGTGGTGGAGCGGGTATTCCGGGAAACCAAGGACCTGCGTGAATGCGCGGAAATCCTTGTCAATCTCACGTTGGAAGCCGGCGCCCCGGACAACGTCACCGTGGTCGTGCTGGAGATTGCTGAGGAGACCGACGACGACGTCAACACGGCCGCCGTCGACGTCGTTCCTCCCGCGGCGCTTGCCGCGCTCGACGAGCCGGACTCCTCTGCCACAGATAAGCCGGCGGAAGGTCCCTCCGCTACCAAGCCCGCAGATGCAAGTCCGGGCGAGCTTAAGGCAGCGGCGCCCGATGATGGCAAGGTTGCTGAAGCCGGTTCCTCCTTCAGCACCGGCGACCCAACTGCGGAGAAGGCTGAGTCCGGTGACGAAGCCGGGACCTCCAAGGAGCCGCCCACCACTACCGACCCGCATCTGGGTGAGCATCTTTCCGCTGAGGTCCTCCGCGAGGAACTCGCCAGCCGTCCCCACGAGCTTGTGGGGGCTGCGGCTACAGCGGCCGAGACCGGATCCATCCCCACTGTGGCAGGCCGCACCGTTGCTCGACGCGCGGCTACTGTGCTCACGCACAAGGCCGAACAGGACCGCCTGGAAACCGAAGAACCGGCACGCCGCCGCATTCGCTGGCTCATGCCTGCCGTCGCAGCTGTTGTTGTGCTCGGCGTCGTGGTGGGCCTGTGGCTTGGTTACGCTTGGACGCAGACCCGCTATTACGTTGGCGAGTACGACTCCCGTGTAGCAATCTTCAACGGCATTTCGCAGCGGCTCGGACCCATCCAGTTGTCCCGGCTTGAAACTGTCACTGACCTCCGTGTTGCGTCTCTTCCCGAGTATGGTCAACAGAGCGTTCGGCAGACTGTTCCTGCCGGAGACCTTGATGATGCCCAACGTATTGTGGAGAACTTGAAGAACTACGGCAGTACCTCTGGAACCTGCCCCAGCACCGCACCTTCCCCCACTCCGTCAGCGACAACAAGTGTTCCAATTCCCAGTACAGCGGCCATTGCCAGCCCCACGCCTTCGCCCGTACCGACTCCCTGTGAGGCGGCAAAATGATCCAGACTGAGACCACGCCCAAGCCGCGCCGCAACGTTGAGCTGGCGCTCATCGTGCTTGCGCTTGCCGTTGGCATCGGCGCCAGCGCTTTGGTGAGCATCAATTCCGAAAGTGGACTGGACAGCGACTTCTGGTTCCAATCGAGCCTGCTTGCTGTCGCTGCCTTTGCCTTCCACGTTGTTCTGAGGTTGCGCGCTAAGTATGCCGACCCAGTAATACTTCCGATCGTTGTTGCCTTGAACGGGCTCGGCCTCGCTTTGATCCACCGCATGGACGGGCCTGGGGACGATACCGGTAATAATCAGCTCCGTTGGACGCTTATTGCCATGGCAGTATCCATCGCTGTGATTTGGTTCCTCAAGGACCACCGCATCTTGCGCCGGTTTACCTACATTTCCCTGGCAGCGAGTGCTTTCCTTCTGGTTTTGCCGCTCGTTCCGGGCATTTCAGCCGGTGAGGTACTGGGCGCGAGCGTGTGGATCCGGATCGGCCCGATGACGTTCCAGCCCGGTGAAATTGCCAAGATCACGCTGGCAATATTCTTCGCGGGGTATCTTTCCTCCAACCGGGACCTCATCCTGCTGGCCGGACGGAAAATCGGCCCCATGCAGTTCCCGCGGTTCAAGGACCTGGGTCCCATGATCACGGCCTGGTTGGTGAGCATCGGCGTCCTCGTATTCCAGCGCGACCTCGGATCGTCAGTCCTCTTCTTCGGCCTCTTCATTGTGATGATCTACGTCGCCACAAGCCGCATCTCATGGGTGGTGATCGGCCTTGCCCTGATCCTTGGCGGCGGCTTCATCGCTTCCAAGATCTTCTCGCACGTTGCCTTCAGGATCGACAGCTGGATCAACGCCTTCACACCCGAAGTCTTTGGCAGGTCGCCCGGTGGCAGTGGGCAGATCGTCCAAGGCTTGTTCGGCATGGCTGACGGCGGGCTGGTGGGCACGGGCCTTGGTCAGGGCCGGCCGGACCTGGTGCCCTTCGCCAATAGCGACATGATCGTGGCACTCATCGGCGAAGAACTCGGCCTCATTGGTCTGTTCGCTGTCGTGATGCTCTACCTGTTGCTTTTTACCCGCGGTTTCCGTGCCGCATTGGGCACCCGTGATGCTTTCGGCAAGTTGTTGGCCTGCGGGCTCTCCTTCGCTATCGCGCTCCAGTGCTTCGTGGTCATTGGCGGCGTCACCAGGCTTATCCCGCTGACGGGCCTCACCACGCCGTTCCTGGCCGCCGGTGGATCCTCCCTTCTGGCCAACTGGATAATCGTCGGCCTCCTGCTCATGATCTCCAACACCGCCCGCGGGCCCATAGATACCACTCCGATGGTCAACAAACCTCCTGCAAGCAGCACCAACCCGGCCGCCCGCAAGTCGTCCGCCGTACCCACACCGGGCGCGCCCACGGAAGCGGTGAAGCACCCGTGAACCAGGCAATTAGAAGTTCGTGGATGGCTGCCGTCGCCATGTTCGCGTTGATTTTCGGCGCCATTAGCTACGTCCAGGTCATTGGCGCTGACGATCTCAACGCCAATCCATGGAACCAGCGGGCCATCCTTGCAACGTTCTGCAATGACCGCGGGGCGATCATCGTCGCAGGTAAGCCGATTGCAGAGTCCGTTCCGGGAAACGAGTCCTGCGCGTTCCAACGCAAGTACACGCAGCCTGAACTTTATGCGGGCATCACCGGATACTTCTCCAGGGGATTTGGTTCTACGGGGCTCGAGCAGTCCCTGAGTGATCAGTTGGCTGGAAACTCTGACCAGCTGTTCCTGGATCGCGTCAGCCAGATGTTCCTTGGGAATGAGCCCAAGGGCGCCTCCGTGGAACTCACGCTCGATCCCGCCATCCAGCAACTTGCCTACGACCTCATCCCGGAGGGTCAGCGTGGCTCCATCGTTGTGACCAACCCGAAAACCGGCGCCATCCTGGCCATGGTTTCCAAGCCGTCTTACGACCCCAACCTGATCGCTACCCACGACACCGCTGCCGCAGCGGCCAATTACGCCGAGCTGAACAAGATTCCCGGCATCAACTTGAACCAGAATGTCAGCGGGCCCACGGGTAACCTGTTGTCCCCGGGCTCGGTGTTCAAGCTTGTCGATACTGCGGCCGCCCTGAATTCCGGCAAGTACAACAAGGACAGCGAACTGCCGAACCCCAGCAGCCTGCCATTGCCTGGATCCAGTGCGAGCCTGCCCAACTACGCCGGAGGCAACTGCAACGTCCGTGAAACGGCAACGTTCTCCTTCGCCCTGGAACAGTCATGCAACACTCCCTTTGCGAGCATCGCGCTGGACCTTGGCCAGGACGCCATTCGGGACCAGGCAGAGAAGTTCGGTTTCGGTGACACCTTCGGCGATCAGCTCAAGCTCCAGCAGGCCGTCAGCGTCTTCCCGAAGGATCTTGACCAAGCGCAGCTTGCCCAGTCCTCGGTGGGTCAGCGCGACGTCAAGGCAACTCCGCTGCAGATCAACCTGATGACTGCGGCAATTGCCAACGGTGGTGTGCAAATGAAGCCCAACCTGGTCAAGACAGTCCGTGCACCCGATCTCCGGGTAATCAGCGAGTTCAAGCCCGAGGCCCTCCGTACAAGCACCACCCAACCCATCGCGAACCAGATCACCCAGTGGATGAGCAGCGCGGTCTCCAACGGCATCGCCAGCGGCGCTGCCGTCCCGGGAGTTCAGGTAGCCGGTAAGACCGGTACTGCCGAGCTCGGCGATTCAGGTTTGAACAACTCTTGGTTCACCGGGTTCGCCCCGGCGAACGATCCGCAAGTGGCCGTCACCATCGTCATGGAAGGTGTGGATGTGCTCACAGGCGCCAAGCTAACCAGTCCGAACGCAAAGAAGATTTTTGAGGCGGTGTTGAATAAGTGAGACCTACTTCGGGAATCACACTCGGCGGCAGGTTCCAGCTGACCAGTCGCATTGCGATTGGCGGCATGGGCGAGGTCTGGAAGGCCAAGGACCAGATCCTGGGCAGGATCGTTGCCATTAAGGTGCTCAAGGAGGAATACACCGGGGACCCCGGCTTCCTCCAGCGTTTCCGCGCCGAAGCCCGCCACACAGCACTCCTTAACCACGTGGGTATTGCCAACGTCTTCGATTACGGCGAAGAAGCCGGCTCGGCCTATCTGGTCATGGAACTGGTACCCGGCCACCCTTTGAGCGGCATCCTTGAGCGCGAGCAGGTCCTGTCGCCTGACATGACCCTTTCGATCATCTCCCAGACGGCGCGCGCACTGGCGGTGGCACATGCCCAGGGACTGGTCCACCGCGACATCAAGCCGGGCAACCTCCTGATCACGCCTGACAACCGCGTCAAGGTCACCGACTTCGGTATCGCCCGCCTGGCTGACCAGGTGCCGCTGACCCAGACCGGCCAGGTCATGGGCACTGCCCAGTACCTTGCTCCAGAGCAGGCAACAGGACAAACTGCCACCGGCTCGTCTGACATCTACTCGCTGGGCGTCATCGGCTACGAATGCCTCACCGGCCATCGTCCGTTCTCCGGTGAATCGCAGATCGCCATTGCCCTTGCGCAGGTTAACGATGCCCCGCCACCGCTTCCGGAGACGCTGCCTACTCCGGTGCGTGCCCTCCTGATGTCGATGCTCGCCAAGGATCCCAAGAACCGTCCGGCCAACGCCATCAAGCTTGCGGAGGCCGCCGAGGCTATCCGCAACGGCGATATCACCACTGCCCACGCCGCGGTGCCAGGAATGCTCCTCTTCGAAGCCGCTACTGGACCCATCACGGCACCGGTCAACACTGCCACGGCCCCAACCGGCGTCGTTACCTCGCCTTTTGGCAAGGAGCATTCCACGACGTCGACTTCCGCGCTTCCGGTGCTCGGTGCAAGCGCCGCTGTTGGAGGCGCAGCCGGTGCGGCTGTTGGAGCTGCCGGCGCTTCCGCGGACAACCATTTGGCGCGCGCGAATGCACTTGAGGCAGAGCGGCAGCTGAACGACGATGAAGAAGTCATCTACAGCGATGACGACAACTACGACGACGTCGAGCCTGAGCGTAAGAAGCGCAGCCCCTGGACCTGGCCGCTCGTTGCCCTGATCCTGCTGGTGCTCTTCGCGCTGGTTGGTTTCCTGATTTCACAGTCTGGCTTCTTCTCACCGAATCCGGGTCCGAGCGAGTCCCCATCTGCAAGCACAAGCCGGAGCGCAAGTCCAACGTCGCAATCGGCCACCCCAACGCAGACGTCCCAGGCCCCGTCCCCGACACCGACGCAGTCCACCCCCCAGAAGATCAACCTGATCCCTGAGGAGTATCTCGGACAACCGTTTGAGACTGTCCGCAGCCAGCTCGTTGGGTTGGGCCTGCAGGTAAACGGGCAGGAAGTATTCAACACTGCTGCGGTGGGCACGGTAACTGACCTTAACCCCACGGGACCTGTTGATCCAGGGGAAGTTATCACTGTCCAGTACTCCAAGGGTCCGGAAATGGTCTCCGTGCCCAGCATCGGCGTGGGGCTCAGCGAGGACGAGGTCCGGGGACTGATCGAAGCAGCGAACCTGCGGTGGGTCCCGGGCGATCCCGTCAATGGTGCCGTCGGCCAGAAGCCAGGCACGTTCGTACGTTCCGAGCCAGCCCCTGGAACAAAGGTTGCCGCCGGTTCGGTAGTCACGTACCACCTGTCCAAGTCGCTTGTACCGAGCAATCCGACATCCCCGAGCGCCAGCCCCAGCGGCTCCGGCAGCCCGAGTAACTAAGTAGCCGCCATGTCTACGCCACGGCCCGGTCCAGCGCACCGAGAGGAGAGTACACCTGTCTCTTCGCAGCGCATCCTCAATGGTCGCTACGAACTCGGTGACCTGATCGGCCGTGGCGGCATGGCAGACGTCTACCGTGGTTCAGATACGCTCCTGGGACGCACCATTGCAGTCAAGGTCCTGCGTGCTGATCTGGCCCGCGATCCGCAGTTCCAGGCCCGTTTCAAACGCGAGGCCCAGGCTGTCGCAGCACTGAACCACCCTTCCATCGTGGCCATCTTCGATACAGGTGAGTACTCTGTCCCGGGCGGACCGGGTGAGGACGTGCGTGTCCCGTACATCGTGATGGAGTTCGTCGCAGGACGGACGCTGCGGGACATGATTAAAGCGCACGAACTCGGTGTCGAAGACTCCGTCGGCTACACCCTTGGCGTCCTCGCGGCGCTGGAGTACAGCCATCGGGCGGGCATCGTGCACCGCGATATTAAGCCCGCCAACGTCATGGTCTGTGCTGATACCGGGGACGTCAAGGTCATGGACTTTGGCATCGCCCGGGCTATGGCTGACTCCGCTGCCACCATGACGCAGACGCAGGCTGTGGTGGGAACGGCCCAATACCTTTCCCCCGAACAAGCACGGGGAGAGACAGTGGATGCGCGCAGCGATCTCTACTCTGCAGGCTGCCTTCTGTACGAGCTGCTTACGGGCCGGCCACCATTCGTAGGCGACAGCCCGGTTTCGGTGGCCTACCAGCACGTGCGCGAGACGCCAGACCTTCCCAGCGCCCATAACCCCGAGGTTTCCGAGGCTTTGGATTCCGTGCTTGCCAAGGCCCTCCAAAAGAACCGATCGGACCGATTCCAGGATGCGGCTGCCTTCCGGCGGGCACTCAGGGCCGCGAGCAATGGCATCCCCGTTCCCGTCCTTCCCGCCAGCGAGGCACCCACCGACCCCAACGACCTCATCTCATCCGACGACCCGGAAACGCAGCTCTTGAGCGCCACGGCCGTTGGATTCCTTGACGTCGAGCACTACAACGGCGTGACCCAGGACCCCATTGAGGAACCGCTGGACGAAGCACTTCCCTTGGACCTCCCACCCGAACGTGAGCGGACCTCCCACCAGAAGTCCCGCCGTCGCACTTGGGCGGCGACGCTGGCAATCTTCACTATCCTTGTTCTCGCAGGCGCCGGATTCTGGATCTACAGCCTGGTCAATGCGCCCCCCGCGGCGCCGGCCAAGGTGGCGGTTCCCTCGGTGACCAACATGTCGGAGTCCCAGGCGCTGCAAGAGCTCTACTCAGCAAAGCTGGTTCCCAAAACGGCACGTGTGGCCAGTGACAAGGTTGCCAAGGACATGGCGATCGGCACGGCACCCACTGCGGGCTCCATGCTTGAACAGAACGCCGAGGTCATCCTTAACATCTCCAGCGGTCCCAGTTCGGTAACCATCCCTGCAGACATTGTGGGCCGCACCGAGTCAGACGCCCGCGACACCCTTCGGCGCCTGGGAATCACGGGCAACATCTCCAGCGTGAGGACGCACAGCCCCACGGTTCCCATCGGACTCGTCATCACCACGGGTCCTGCCCCCGGGGCGCCCATAGCCGCAGGATCCAACGTTGAGCTGCAGGTCTCCTCCGGCAAAGTCCTGATGCCCCAACTTATCGGTCTTACCCAGCCGGAAGCCGAAGCGCTGCTGAAGGAGAACGGCCTCGTCATGGCCGTGGTTGAGCAGGAAAATTCCCAGGTCACGCCCGGCAAGGTCACGGCGCAAAGCGAAACCTTCAATACGGAAGTGGATCAGGGCAAGACGGTGACGGTAACGGTAGCCAAGGCGCCGGCTCCGACTCCCACACCCACGCCGACTGACACCTCGAGCCCCAAGCCGACGCCCACCAAGAAGGACTAACGGGGTCTCATCCCTCAGCCGCCGCTACACTTCAGTGCTGGATCAGTGGGCTCAGCTTCGAAGCGCGTTCGGCAGCACCGGTCATGCCCAGGGACTCCAGCCAGTTGCCCAGCATCTGGTAGCCGCCTTCGGTGAGGACCGATTCCGGGTGGAACTGCACACCGCAGAGGGGAGCGGTCTTGTGCTGCAGGCCCATGACCACACCGTTCGTGGTCTCGGCTGTGATCTCCAGGACGTCCGGGATCGAGTCGCGAACTGCAGCGAGTGAGTGGTACCGCGTGGCCGTAACGGGCGACGGAAGCCCGACAAAGACGCTCTTGCCTTCGTGCTGCACAGGCGAGGTTTTGCCGTGCATGAGCTCAGGCGCATGGGTGACAACGCCGCCATAAGCTTCGGCAAGGGCCTGGTGGCCGAGGCACACTCCGAACATCGGCTTGGCGGCCTCGCCGCACCACTTGATGAGCTCGATACAGACACCAGCTTCCGCCGGCGTTCCTGGACCTGGAGAGATGAGGACTCCATCACGGGCTGCGGCAAGCTCTTTGGCTTCTGCGAGTGTCACGTCGTCATTTCGGACCACGGTTGTCTCGGCGCCGAGTTCTTGCAGGTAGCCCACCAGCGTGTAAACGAAGCTGTCGTAGTTGTCCACGACGAGGATTTTTGTTGAGCTCATGGCTGCTGCACTAAACCAATCGTTGAGTCGGTCAAAGAAGTGAATTGGGAGAACCACGGGAAGAGGAACTCCACCATCAGGACGAGGGCTACGGCCACAAGCGCCACCGATATGAGTATCCGCAGCCACAAGGGGCCGGGCAAATTCCGAAAGATCCAGGCGTACATCCGTTACCCCTTTCCTTGGGCTTGGGCTACTTGGGTAGCGATTTCCGACGGCGGTCCGGCTGAGGACGGTTGCCAACCCTCAAGGACGGAGTAGGCGATGATGCGTTCCTGGGATCCGAAGCGCGGGTTGCAGCTGGTCATGGTCAGGATGCTTTCACGGGGCGTTACACCGGGTTGGGTGGGGACCGGCATCAGGACGTCGGTTTGGCTGGGCAACACAATCTGGTTGTTGCGGAAGACATAGGTGTAATAGCCGTCCGGCGTCTGGACGTAGATTTTGTCACCGGGGACCAGGGTGTGGATGTTATCCAGGACAGCGCCGTGTGTTTGCCGGTGCCCCGCGACGGCGAAATTACCGAGGGCTCCGGGCATGCTGGTGTTGCCGTAGTGTCCCAGGCCCAGTGTGTCCAGGACATCCTGGTCTGTTCCTTCGATAATGGGCCGCGTGTAGTCCGGACCGAATCGCGGGATGTACATGATCCCGATCGTTTTCCCATGGGCAGGAGCCGTCCCTACGACGGGCGGACCGTAGTCAGTAGCCTGGCTGACGGCCGGCGTTACCGGTCCCGCAAATTCCTGCGCAAAACTCTTCACGGCTTCGGTCTGCTTGGCGTCGGCCTCCACGTTGGTCCACCACAGCTCCCAGCCCACAAAAAGCAGGAGGACAATGCCTGCGGTGATGAGCAACTCGCCCAGTACTTGGCTGATTTTGCGCAGAATGTCCGAGGCTGTGAGCCGGCCGCGGGGAGGTTTTCGCTGCGTCCCGCGGGCGGACGGCACGGCTGCAGCCGCCGTCGTCTGCTGGTCCGCCACAGGGTCTCCTCGAATAGGGCGCGGGCGGCACTGGCCTACCCTGGTTGCGGCTAGACTTGACAGCTAGTAACAACCCGGAGCATCGCGTGGCCGTTGACCGCTGGAATTTTTCCTTCCTGCAGGATACCAAGGCCGGCAGCATCGGGTTTCAATCGAACAGCCAAGGAGGATCCGTGCCCGAGTCCAAGCCCCGCAAGCGGCCTGCCCGTCAGGCCCAGCAGACTTCCGCCGCGCAGCAGTACAAGCCGAATCCCGTTTGGTACAAGCCGGTCATGTTTGGCCTCATGATCATTGGCCTGATCTGGATCATCACGTTCTATATCACTGAGGGCCGGTTCCCAGTTCAGGAATGGGCTTCGTGGAACATCGTGGCTGGTTTCGGCATCGCAATCGTCGGATTCCTGATGACCACGCGCTGGCGCGCCTAGGAATCCCACACCTCACATTCCGGTGCCCGCGAACGTCTACAGGATATGAACACCAGGCACACCACCATGGATTCCCCGCTGGGGCAGCTGACGCTGACCGCCCGTGGGGAGTTCTTGACGGGCATCTTTTACGAAGGCCATTGGCACATGCCTCCGCCGGACTACTTTGGCGTCCCGGCAGTGATCGAGGAACCACTCTTCGAGCAGACCCGTAGCGAACTCCACGAGTACTTCGAAGGAAAGCGCACCGACTTCGAGGTTCCCTTTGAAGCCCGGGGCAATGCCTTCCAAGAGAAGGTCTGGCATCGGCTCCAACACATTCCTTTTGGGGAAACCATCAGCTACGGTGAACTGGCTCTCGAGATGGGCGATCCCCACCTGGCCCAGACCGTCGGGTCCGCAGTAGGGCGAAACCCCATAAGCATCATCATCCCGTGCCACCGCGTGGTGGGGCGCAACGGGCAACTCACCGGCTACGCGGGTGGCCTGCGCAACAAGCGATTCCTCCTCGAGCTCGAAGAGCCTGCCGTCGTGAAAGAGAGCAAGCTCTTCTGATGCAGCGTCGGCAGCCGGTCCAAACCAAGAGGCCGTTCGAGGCAGTCGTACAGGAACATGGCGGCACTGTTATCCGGGTGTGCCGTGCAGTGGTGGGCCTTCACGATGCCGATGACGCTTGGTCCGAAACCTTTCTTGCGGCTTTACAGGCTTATGGCGCCCTCCCTGCGGATGCCAACGTTGAGGCCTGGCTCGTCACTATTGCGCATCGGAAATGCATCGACCTCATCCGTTCCGGTAATCGCCGCGCTGTGCCTGTGGACCAGCCGCCCGAGCGGCCTTCGAAAATTGGCATTCCGGGTGACAACCAAGCGGAGTTACTCAACGCCATCGGGCAGTTGCCACCTAAACAACGCCAGGCAGTGGCCTACCACTATTTGGCGGGTCTCCCATATCGGGACATTGCGTCACTTTTGGGCGGGACACCAGATGCTGCACGACGTGCGGGATCCGACGGTGTGAAAGCCCTCCGTGCCATGCTCCGCGAAGAGCCCGAATCCGTCCGGGCGTTCCTGGTTCATTCCACGTCCGTGACTGCATCATCAGTCCCAACATCGGCGAAAGGAGAAATACGATGACTTTTGAATCTCCTTCGGACCACGCCGCGGTGGCCGTGCTCCTTCAACCCCTCGACGCCGGAATCGAGCCTGCTCTGGCCAGCCTCCATGCGCGGCTTGTCCGCTCTGCACAAGAAAGCCATTCCCTGGACATCGCCTACACAGTGGTGGACTCTCCTGTGGGCAGGTTGCTTTTGGCAGCTACGGAACATGGCGTGATACGGGTAGCGTTCGAGCGTGAAAACCACGAGGCCGTATTGCAGTTGCTGGCCAACACCGTGAGTCCCCGCATCCTGTATGCACCTTCGCAACTTGAGTCCGCTGCCCGCCAGCTGGACGAGTACTTCAGCGGCACGCGTAAGGATTTCAACCTTCCCCTGGACTTCCAGCTAGCACGCGGGTTCCGCCTGAACGTCCTCCATCACTTGCCGCAGATCGCCTACGGCAGGACCGAAAGTTACGCACAGGTGGCCCAGGCTGCCGGGAGTCCCAAAGCCGTCCGTGCCGTTGGAACAGCCTGCGCTACCAATCCCCTTCCGGTCATTGTTCCCTGCCATCGCGTGGTGAAGTCCGACGGCACTTTCGGCGGTTACCTCGGTGGAACCGAAGCGAAGCGAAGACTCCTCACGCTTGAGGCTGCCGCATGAGCGAGGACGCCCTGTTTCCGTTGACGCTTATCCAACCTGACACCCACGACGCCGGCCCTCGGGTTATAGCTCCAGGCGCTGTGCACGTGCCGGGCTGGCTCAGCCTGGAGCAGCAGAGGTGGATCGTCCAACGCTTTCGCGATTGGACGCACGGGCCGGTGCCCCTCAGGGCAGCTACATTGCCGGGCGGGCATCAGATGTCCGTCCGGACCGTTTGCCTTGGATGGCATTGGCAGCCCTACCGCTACACGCGCGAAGCTACAGATGTGAACGGGAGGCCCGTACTCGAATTCCCGGAGTGGATGGTTCGCTTGGGCAGGAAGGCCGTATCCGATGCTTACTCGATGGGGGTCGAAAATGATGCATTGGCCCAACTCGCCAGTGACTACACACCGGATGCCGCGCTCGTGAACTACTACGACCACGGCGCCGCCATGGGAATGCATCAGGACAAGGATGAACGCTCCGATGCTCCAGTGGTCTCCCTCAGCATCGGGGAGACGTGCAACTTCCGCTTCGGCAACACCCAAACGCGTAGCAAGCCGTATACGGACGTCGAACTTCGCTCTGGAGATCTCTTCGTTTTCGGCGGTCCGTCAAGGTTTGCCTATCACGGCATCCCCAAGGTCTTTCCCGGAACGTGCCCCGAGGGGTGTGGACTCGCCCATGGACGAATCAATATCACCATGCGTGTCACCGGATTGTCCTAGGGACCGGCTCGCAGCGGCAAAATGTCATGGGCAAGGGCAAAATGTCACAGCCAACGGGCAGAATGTTTCTAAAGGCAAATAGCAAGGGTGGGCGCCGCGTGCCGGCCGCAGAGGAGCGTTCATGACCCCGGAAGAAACCGGCATCATCATCGGCGAGGACGGCTTGGCTCGGCCGCTCTGGGCTGCCTCGGACCCGCTGATGCAGGCTTACTACGATCACGAGTGGGGAATGCCGGTCCGCGACGAGCAAGGGATGTATGAGCGCATCAGTCTCGAAGCGTTCCAAGCCGGCCTGTCATGGGCAACCATCCTTCGGAAACGGGATGCCTTCCGGAAGGCTTTCCTGGATTTCCACCCTGAAAGCGTCGCTGCTTTCACAGACGCGGATGTCGAGCGGCTGATGCTGGACGCAGGTATCGTCAGGAACCGCCTAAAGATCCAGGCAGCCATCACCAACGCCAAGGCCACCATCGCTATTAGGGCAGAAGGCGGGCTGGTGGACTTCGTGTGGTCCTTCAAGCCGGAAACCACCCCTGCGCCCCGATCCTACGCAGAAATCCCCACAACTTCGCCCGAATCCATTGCTTTGTCCAAGGCTCTCCGGAAGAAAGGCTTCGCATTCGTTGGCCCCACCACGATGCACGCGCTCATGGAAGCCGTAGGGATCATCGATACCCACTTGGTGGACAGCCACAGACGCGGTACTTCCGGCGTTTGGCTCGAGCAAGGTCAGAAGTAGGGCCTCGGCCTTCCCACAGACGCCCATAATCCTTTTCCACAGAAGTGCGTAACTTTATCCACAGGAGTGGATAAGTTCTGTGGACATCCACGCACTTTTCGCAAAAACCCTTGCGCCGGTGCTGATTCCGGACCCCGGACTGAGCGGCGCGAAGTTATGCCCACTGTGCATCGCGTTGTGGATAGTGGCCGCATCTTCACCGAACGTTCATGGCTCGGGCATTGCTGGATTTACCCACCGGCGTTTTCACCGACGGAGGCGGAGCCAAAAATCATCCCTCAGCGGGCTTTCCGCCCTCACTGGTCACTTTCACGCCTCTCACGGCCTGGGCAGTTACCCACTTAACAACAGCCCCCTACCCACAAGTTATCCACAAGTGGGGAAAACTTGTGGGTTTCTCAGCGGAGATCCGCGCAGTTACAGCCCTGAGGGGGTCACCAAGCACATGAACTACACCTGTGTAAGTTATTAACATTGTTGATAAGGCTGTTGATAGGTGCCGTGCTGAGGCGTAATTAACAGCTTTATCCACACATGGCCAGGAATTGGCTTAGTTGTCCACAATGGACTCAGAACCTGGGACATAGTTATCCACAGCTGTGGATGAACGCATGCCTTTCGGGGGATATCTGCCGCCCTGACGACCCGTACGAGGGGTTGGCGAGCTAACTACACGCATGTAAGTTACACACATTGTGGACAACCACTGTGGATAACCTAGTCAGTCAGCGCAGAAGGGGAGGGGATTGCCAGTCGTGAAAGTCGACCTCAAAAGACAGATCGAAACATACAAGGCTTCGTGTGGCAGGTTTTCCGTGGTGACGGTTTCAGCCCTGCAGTTCCTCATGATCGACGGCCATGGCGATCCAAATACCTCGCAGGAGTACAAGGACGCACTGGCCACCCTTTACCCTGTCGCTTACAAGATGAAGTTCTTCAGCAAACAGGAGCTGGGCCGCGACTACACCGTGATGCCCCTGGAAGCGCTCTGGTGGGCAGAGGACATGGATACGTTTACAAGCGCCAGGGACAAGTCGCGCTGGGACTGGACCCTGATGAATATGGTTCCTGGCTGGATGACCCAGGACCACTACGAGGAGGCACGTAAGATCGTCGCGAACAAAGGCTCCGCGCCGGCAATCGACGGCCTTCGCTTGGAAACACTGGATGAAGGACTAAGCGTCCAGACACTCCACATCGGCCCCTACGATGACGAAGGTCCCGTGCTGGAGGCAATGCATAACAGCTTCATCCCCGGGGAGTCACTGATGATGACGGGGAAGCATCACGAGATCTACGTGAGCGATCCTCGCCGCACTCCACCGGAGAAACTGAAGACGATACTGCGGCAACCGGTCACGGATGCAGAAAGAGTTGCACCTAGCCCGCAGTGATGCGGAACCACGCGACCACGGCCAGAAGGCCTGCCACGAGGATGAGGCCGCCTGCTTGCAGCAGGGCTTGGTTCTTGCCCCGCGGGGCATAGGCGATGGCGGCGGCAGCGAGGGCGCCGGTGATCAGGCCACCCAGGTGTGCCTGCCAGGCGATGCTGGGAACAAAGAAGCCAATGGCGCCATTGATCGCAATGAGGATCCACAGTTGTTTGGTTTCACCGCCGCGGTGACGCTGCACTACGAGCATGGCACCGAACAGACCGAAGATGGCGCCGGAAGCTCCCACAACGCCCACCACGGGAAAAGTGGGAGTCAACAGCAGATAGCCCACGGATCCGCCAATGGCGGAGAGCAGGTACACGGCGAGGAACCGGATCCGTCCGAGCAAAGGCTCAAGGGCTTGTCCGAAAATCCACAGCGTGTACATGTTCAGGACGATGTGCAGCAGGAACCCTTGCGAATGAAGGAAGGCCGCCGTAAGCATCCGCCAGGGCTCGCTGGCAGCTGCATAGTTTGCGAAGGCAAAATTCTGGAATACAGCGTCGCCAGGAACAATCCATTGAAGGATGTAAACCAGCACGCACAACCCGATGATCGTAAACGTCACCAAAGGCCGGCCGGTTGCCAAGGCACCGCCGTAGGGAGAGCGGTAGCTCGGCGTCGTACGTTTTTGTTCGTTGACGCAATCAACACATTGGAACCCGACGGCGGCCGCCCGCTGGCACTCGGGGCACGCTGGGCGCCCGCAGCGCTGGCACCGCACGTAGGAGGGCCTGTCCGGGTGCCTTGGGCACACCGGGATCGTGGCGGACGGCTCTGCCGACGGGATTCCGTAGCTCATGAATGCAGGCTAGAGCTGTTCGATGTCGATGCTGTTGATGACGACGTCCTCAACGGGGCGGTCGCCCATGCCGGTGCGGACGCCCTCAATGGCGTCAACAACCTTGCGGGATTCCTCGTCAGCTACTTCACCAAAGATGCTGTGCTTGCCGAACAGCCAGTCCGTGTTGACCGTGGTGATGAAGAACTGTGACCCGTTGGTGCCCTTGCCCATCTGGATGCCGGCGTTGGCCATGGCCAGTTTGTAGGGAGCGTTGAAGGTCAGCTCGGGGTGGATTTCGTCGTCGAACTTGTAGCCCGGTCCACCAACGCCGCGGCCCAGGGGATCGCCACCCTGGATCATGAAGTCCTTGATGATGCGGTGGAAGATGGTGCCGTCGTAAAGGGGCGTGCCGGTCTTGTCTTCGCCGGTTTCCGGGTGCGTCCAGGACTTTTCGCCAGTGGCGAGGCCAATGAAGTTGGCGACCGTCTTGGGGGCGTGGTTGCCGAAGAGGTCAACCTTGATGTCGCCGAGGCTCGTATGGATCGTTGCTTTTGCGGTTGCGATGGTCATGGCCCCATTCTTTCATGCAGGGTCAACGCCGGCATGGCTGTAATGCCGGTTCCGCGCTGGGTGAAATCCGGGAAGAATCCTGCAGATGAATAGCCGCTGTTCCTCAGGGCACGTAGGCTAGCTTCAAACGAGCATGTGTATCGGGAGGTAGTTGTGAAGAAATCAGACCGTATTGCCCGCGACCTTGAACACTCCGTTGCGGCTGGTGTGGATAACGCCCGCGACTGGGCGGCGCCCCGCGTGGAAGCAGCCGTCAATTGGGCTGTTCCCCGTATTCAGCACGGCATTGATACCGCTTCCCCGAAGATCCAGGAGGGACTGAAGTCGGCGGCGCACAACCTCGCCGACGGCGTGGCAACAGTTACGCCGCGGCTTCAGGATGGACTGGCGCACCTCGCGCCGAAGATCCATGACGCTGTGGAGGACGCCACGCCGAAGATCCAGGAGACCCTTAATAAGGCAACTCCGGCCCTCGGAATCGCCCGGGACAAGGTAGTTGAGGAGTACCTGCCCAAGCTCTCCGAGCAGTTGGGCCAGGCTTCCGTAGTTGTCCATCATGTCCTTGAGAACGCGCCAGCCCAGGTGGATGCCGTTGCGCAGAAACTGGTGGACTCGGGTGTGGTTCACAGCGTGCAGGAGCAAGCTCAGGCCACCAGCAAGCAAATCAAGGCAGTGGCGGACCAGACCAGCAAGGCTGTTTCCCAGCAATTGGCTGTCCAGCAGAAGCCGAAGAAGCGCGGATGGCTGGTTGTCACAGTTATTGCAGCCGCGGTTGCTGCCGGTGTCGCTGCGTGGAAGGCCTCCAAACCTGTGGAGGATCCTTGGAAGACGCCGGCCCCGGTCAATCCAACCCCTGCCCCAACGCCTGCACCGGCTCCCGCAGACACTGAAGCATCAGCTACGGCGACGTCAACCTTGCCGGCCGAATCCAAGACTTCTGACATTACGCCCGAGGAAGCGGCTGCCGAAGTGGAGCAGGCAACCAAGGATGCGTCCGAGAAGGGCAAGGATTCCAAGGCCAACGTCGCTACGGATGCCAAGACCGCGGTCAGGAACATTGCCGCAAGCGGCCAAAAGGACCACGACACCCCTTCCACGTCCAAGGACCCTCAGCTCTAGGGTTCTGATTGGCCTGGTTCATAGAGGCCGTCACTGAAACATCATCTGAAGGGATCCCGGCTGGCCGGGATCCCTTCAGTGTTTGCCACCTTGTAACCCAATGGTCCGCTGGGGACGCTATGCCGGGTGTTAGATTTGAACTGATGTCAGCCGATAGACCCATTGCGGGTGCCCTCAAGGAAGTCCCGGTCCCTCCGGGGGTTTCAATCGTCATCCCGGCGTATAACGAGGAAAGCGTCATTCGCCAGTGCCTTATCGCGGCCATCTACCAGTCTGTTCCTGCTGAGGAAATCATCGTGGTGGACAATCTCTCCACTGACCGCACTGCCAGGATCGTGCGCCAGATGCAGCAGGAATACCCGGAAAGCCCCATTATCCTTTTACGGCAGGACACCACGCAGGGGCTCATTCCCACGCGTAACTTTGGCCTCAACAGCGCCAAAGGAGAGATCGTGGGGCGCATCGACGCCGATTCTGTCCTGGAACCTGACTGGGTTGAGCAGGTCCAGAAGGCCTTCATGGACCGGTCCGTCCAGGCTGCTACCGGACCTGTGGTCTACTACGACATGCCAATGCGCCGCTTTGGACTGAAGGCAGACGACAAAATGCGCCAGCTGATGCTGCGTCTGGCCAAGCACCAATACCACTTCCTGTTCGGTTCAAACATGGCCCTCCGGCGCACTGCCTGGGAGACCATCCGGGACGAAACATGCCTCGATGAGAAGGATGAGATGCACGAGGACATCGACCTCTCACTGCACCTCGCCGAGCACGATCTCCACGTCCGGTATTGCCCGCAAATGGTGTCCGGCATGTCCGCCCGACGCCTTGAGGACTCTCCGCGGGACTACCGCTATTACGTCACGCGCTTCGACCGGACGTACAAAGCGCACAACGTTAAGAAGATGGCCCTGAAGGCGCCCATGGTGGTTTTCTTCTCGGTCTATTTCCCTGCCAAGCTCCTGCGGGCCATTCATACGGCCAACACGGCGCAGGGCATTCGGCGCAGCAGCCTGTAAGCCCCCGGCAGTAGAAGCCCGACGGCGGAAGCTCAGTCAGTTCCCAGCTCGGCCTCCCGCTGGTCTGCTTCGCCCTTGCCACGCCGTTGCCCGGAGACCACCACCGCGAGTCCAATGAGAATGAGCGCAAGGCCGGCGTATGTCCCAGCGGGGAGTGTCTCGTTGAGGAAAATGGCCGCCAGGATCGCTGCCCCCGGAATTTCCAGCAGGATGATCATGGAAACGAGCAAGGGGCTCATTGTGGCCAGCAGGTGGTTGAAGGCGGTGTGCCCTACCAACTGTGCACACACGGTGATGGCGAGAATCCCAAGCCAGCCTCCGGCGTCGAACCCTGCCAACGGTTGGCCACTGAGCAAAGCCAACACGGCAACAATCGCAGCACACATTCCATAGCAGAGCGTGGTGTACGTGCCCGTTCCCATGGACTGGCGGGCCTTGCCGCCAGCCAAAGTGTACAAGCCGGCCAGGGCTCCACCAGCCAACGCGAGGACGTCGCCCAGCAGGGCTTGCGGTGAGGAGCCCATATCGAATCCTGTAATGGCTACGACTCCGCCAAAGGCTATCCCCAGGCCCAACAGAACCGGCCAGCGATGGCGGGCGCCCCTGAACAACTGGAAGACCGCGATCCATGCCGACTGAAGGCAGACCAAGGCAGTGGCTGCAGCTACCGAGGTCAGCTGCAGCGCCGTGATGAAGCAAGCGAAGTGAAAGGCCAGAGCGACGGCGGCAACCGTGGACCAGCCAAACTCGCGCCGGTTGATCTTCCCAAACTGTTTGGGCTCCCGGATGGCCACCGGTGCGGCCATCACGACTGCGCCGATCGCGTTCCGCCAGAAGGCGATCGCCAACGCCGTCACGGACGTGGCACCCAAGGTGCCGGCGATCAGTGGTCCTGAGGAAGCCACGCCCAGGACTCCCAGCGCGGAAATGAGAAGGTTCACGGATCAACCCTAGTTTGGTGAGGCGCACGTCCCGCCCTCTATGTGCGGCGCGGACAGTGTGGTTGTCTTGAGTCAACATTCCAGACAGTCGGCGACGGCTTTCCCAAGGGGACATCTGATTGAACACAACGCCCGTCCGTGGAGCTAGACCGAGGCGATCAGTGCTGCTGCTGATCGCAGTTGCGGCTCTGGCTGTCGCTCTGGTTGTTACGGGCTGGTTGGTGGTTTCCCGGGAACGGTCCGGGGGCCACGGGACGGGCAAGATCGAAATCCCAAGCATCTTTCCGATCCCACAACATCTCCAGGCCGGAGTGGGGGACCCCGTCCCTCTGAACGGCCACGTTTACATCGTGGCTTCCCCAGGCACAGACCAGGCGTCCATCACCGCCCTCCAAGACCTGGTGACAGGAGCAGGGGGTACTGCAGAAGCGGTGACAGCCCTGAACAGCGCAGCGGCCGGCAGTTCGGCCGTCTTCCTTGGCACCGCATCGGATCCCACAGTAAGCCCGGTACTCAAAGAGCTGGGGAAGGAAAGTGCGGCGGACAACCAGAACGCAGTCAGCCGAGCCGAAGGCTACGCCATAGCCACCGGAAAAACTTCAGGGATTCCGACGGCGGTACTCGCCGGAACGGATGCCGACGGCGTTTTCCATGCCGTGCAGACCGCACGCCAATTGCTCAAGGATGGGGCAATGGCGGCCGCACGCGTCAGTGACTGGCCGTTGATGGAGACCCGTGGCGTCATCGAAGGTTTTTACGGGACGCCTTGGTCCCATCAGGCCCGTTTGGATGTCCTCAAATTCGCAGGACGCCAAAAAATGAATACCTACATCTATTCCCCAAAGGATGATCCACAGTTGCGGGAGAAGTGGCGGGAACTGTACTCGAACGAGGACCTCAAAGAACTGCAGGAGCTGGTGGATACCGCCACGGCCAACCACATCCGCTTTACTTACGCGCTGTCCCCGGGCATCGATAGTTGCTACTCCAGCGAGGCAGACCTCAACTTTGCAGTGGCCAAGCTCGAATCCCTGTATTCGATCGGTGTCCGTTCGTTCGTGATTCCCCTCGATGACATTGCCACGAAGGTCCAATGCGCCGAAGACCTCAAGGAGTTTGGCGCAGGCCAAGCCAATCTGGCCAAGGCACAGGCTTCGTTCCTGAATGACGTCAATGACCGGTTCATTTCTGCGAAGGCGGACATCCAACCCCTCCAGACGGTTCCTACGTTCTACAACGGTTCCGCCAGCAATGCGTACAAGAAGGAGCTTGGCCGGGCCCTGAACCCCGGGATCGTGGTCCAGTGGACCGGTGAAGACGTGGTCTCCCACAGGATCAGCGCCGACTCAGCCGAGACCGCCCGGCGGACATACGGGAGTCCGGGTTCTCCACGCGACTTGGTCATTTGGGACAACTACCCCGTGAACGACTTTTCGCAGGACCACCTGTTCATGGCACCGGTGATCGGACGCGACTCGGAGCTGTACAAATCTGTCCGTGGACTAGTCACCAATCCGATGATCGAGCCCTACCTGTCTTTCCCCGCCATCTTCAACTACGCCGATCTCTCATGGAATGGACCGGCGTACGATCCCGGCAAGTCCATGGATGCAGCCCTGAAACAGGTTTCGGGGCCAGATCCGGAGGTCCTCGCGGCCGTGAAGGCCTTCGTGGACCTCAACCAAGACTGGCAGGACGATGAGCTCACTCCGTCCGCTCCTGAGCTCCGGCGGGATATGGAGCAGTTCTGGTCCGATTACGACGCCGGAAGGTCCCCTTCAGGCGGCTTGAAGGCCCGAGCTGAGCTGCTGCAGAGGCTGCCGGAACTGTTACCCAAGATGGCAGTGCCGGGGTTCGCAGCGGACGCCACCCATTGGGCAACTGCGGCAGCCAATTACGGACGAGGCGTGGAAGAAGCCCTGATCATGCTCGACGCTGCCAAGCGCGGGAATTCCCCGGCCGTGGCCGAAGCCCGCCGGAATCTCCAGGCAGCGTTGGCGGCCGCCGGCGCCAAGACGCAACCGACGCTGGAGCTCGGGGTGGTGACTCCTGTGCTGGGGGATAGTGAACTGAAGACATTTCTGGAGCGGGCGCTGAACACCGTGGCTCAATCCAAACTCAGTTGAGGCCAGCTGAGTTAAAAGCAAAAGTCCCGGTCATTTCTGACCGGGACTTTTCTTATGGTGGAGGCACGGGGACTCGAACCCCGAACCCCCTGCTTGCAAAGCAGGTGCGCTACCAATTGCGCCATGCCCCCATAAGAAGCAACCCGTCAATCATACCCCATGTCAGGACCGGCTTTTACCAGTCCCGGACCTGGCTCCGGGCTAGTCGACCTTGTCGGTTGACTTGCTCCAGAGATCTTTCCGGGCTTCGGATTCCTGCGCCTTTTTATAGACCAGGACGCCTGCGACCGCCGCTGCGACTACTACCAGCAACTTCTTCACAAGCACCTCATTCCGATTCAGTGTTACCTGAACCTGTTAGGTTCCGTGGGCGTACCAGGACTTGAACCTGGGACCTCTTCGTTATCAGCGAAGCGCTCTAACCGCCTGAGCTATACGCCCCGATGCCTCATCGGGCCGAGATATGACTGTACAGCACATCCCGACCCGATCTCAAATCGAGGCATTCTGACCGCTGAATCTCACCGTTTTCGGCGTGAATCCGCGGTTTTTTGCTAGTCGTCCGTCAGCGTGACGCCAATGCCGCCAACCAACGTTGCCGAAATGTTATAAAGCACGGCAGAGAGCATCGACAGGGCGGTCAGCAGAACTACGTTCACCACGGCAATAATCGTCGCGAAGGAAGCCACCTGACCGAGCGAAGCAATCTTCTTCAACTCGAAACCACTGCCTTCAGAACCTGCCAAAGTCCCCAGCAGGCTGTCCACCTGGTTGAAGATACCTGTGAGATCCAACACGGTCCACAGCACGATGGCGGCGACAACGGTGACGATGCCCAGCGCCACAGACAGCAGGAACGCCATCTTCAGTACTGACCAGGGGTCGACCTTGCTTACCAGGAGGCGCGCACGGCGCACCTTCGCCTTGGGGGCCGGCTTTACAAGTCCCGGGCTTCCCTGGGTGGGGCGTTGACCGGGCGCACCAGTTGGACGCTGCCCGGGTTGTGCGGGCCGCTGGCCAGGCGCTCCGGCGGGGCGTTGCCCGGCAGAGGCCGGGCGTTGTCCAGGAGCTCCTGCTGGCCGCTGGGCCGAATTGGTGGTCGTTGCCGGCCGGGCCCCGGTAGCTCCGGCGCCGGCGGAACCGGCTCCAGGGCGTTGCTGGGGCCTTGCAGGCGCTCCTGCCTGCGGGCTGCCCGAGGGCTGCCGGAGTCCGCCGGGGACACCTGTGCTCGGCTTGGGATATGAGTCGGAATTACTCACTCGTTACCTCCGGTGTTGTCTTCGTTCAGCTCCGCGCCCGATTCTGTATCCGGGTCCGCGTCGTTTTCCGTTTCTGACGTGACGGTCGCCTCAGTGGCTCCGTCTTCTGCAGCCAACGTTACGTCATCGTCCTGTCCGTCCCCGGACTCTTCGCCTTCCAAACCGCGTTCGCTGTTGCGGGCGACCTCAATAATGCGGTCATTCTTGTCCGGCTTGGCAAAGATGACGCCCATGGTGTCACGGCCCTTTGCGGGGACGCCACTCACGGCAGAGCGGACCACCTTGCCGCCCTCCATGACCACGAGGACTTCGTCTTCTTCCTGCACAATCAAGGCGCCTACAAGGTCACCGCGATCCTCCGCGAGCTTCGCCACCTTGATGCCAAGGCCGCCACGGCCCTGCAGGCGGTACTCATCCACGGCTGTCCGCTTGGCGTAGCCACCCTCAGTCACGATGAACACGAAGGAGCCGTCCTGGACCACATCTGCGGCCAGCAGTTCGTCATCTTCACGGAACTTCATACCCGTCACACCGGACGTTGCCCGGCCCATCGGACGAAGTGCATCATCCGTGGCGGTGAAACGGATCGACTGGCCCTTGCGTGACACCAGCAGGAGGTCATCGGTCTCACTGACCAATTGTGCAGAGACCAGCTCGTCACCGTCGCGCAGGTTGATGGCGATAACACCAGCCGTGCGGTTGGTGTCATAGTCCTCAAGCCTGGTCTTCTTGACCAAACCGTTCTTTGTTGCGAGAACCAAGTAGGGGGCTTGCTGGTAATCGCGGAGATCCAGGACCTGTGCGATGTGCTCGTCGGGCTGGAATGCCAACAGATTTGCAACGTGCTGTCCCTTGGCGTCACGTCCCGCTTCTGCCAGTTCGTATGCCTTGGCACGGTACACACGGCCGAGGTTGGTGAAGAACAACAGCCAGTGGTGCGTGGTAGTCACAAAGAAGTGCTCAACGACGTCGTCGCCGCGCAATTGGGCACCCTTGATACCCTTCCCGCCGCGTTGCTGGGAGCGGTAGTTGTCACTTCGGGTGCGCTTGACGTAACCACCACGGGTAATGGTGACAACCATTTCCTCTTCGGGGATCAGGTCCTCCATGGACATGTCGCCGTCGAAGCCCATGAGGATGTGCGTACGGCGGTCATCGCCATGCTTGGCCACAATCTCTGCGAGTTCCTCGCTGATGATCTGGCGCTGGCGCTCTTCCGAGGCCAGAATCGCGTTGTACTCCGCGATCATGGCTTCGAGTTCGGCGTGGCGGTCCTGGATCTTTTGGCGTTCCAGGGCGGCCAAACGGCGAAGCTGCATGTCCAGGATGGCTCGGGCCTGGAGTTCATCGATCTCCAAGAGCTCCATGAGTCCCTCGCGGGCTGCCTCGGTGGTGTTCGATGCGCGGATGAGGGCGATGACCTCATCCAGCATGTCCAGCGCCTTGAGGAGTGCACGCAGGATGTGCGCTTCTTCCTCAGCCTTGCGCAAGCGGTAACGCGTCCGGCGGGCGATGACGTCCATCTGGTGGGTCACCCAGTGCCGGATAAAGGCGTCCAGGCTCAAGGTGCGGGGAACGCCGTCGACGATTGCCAGCATGTTCGCTGAGAAGTTGTCCTGAAGCTGGGTGTGCTTGTACAGGTTGTTCAGGACAACCTTGGCCACAGCATCGCGCTTCAGCACGATCACGAGTCGCTGGCCGGTACGGCCCGAAGTTTCATCGCGGAGGTCCGCGATGCCTTGGATCTTGCCGTCCTTGACCAGTTCGGCGATCTTGATGGCCAGGTTGTCCGGGTTGGCCTGGTAAGGCAGTTCGGTGACCACCAGGCAGGTGCGGCCCTGGAGTTCTTCCACGTTGACCACGGCGCGCATGGTGATGGAGCCACGACCGGTACGGTAGGCGTCCTCGATGCCCTTGTGGCCAAGGATGGTTGCACCTGTGGGGAAGTCCGGTCCCTTGATCCGCTGGAGAAGCGCCTCAAGGAGTTCCTCACGTGAGGCGGTGGGGTTGTCGAGGGCCCACTGCACGCCCTCGGCAACCTCGCGCAGGTTGTGCGGCGGAATGTTGGTAGCCATGCCCACCGCGATACCAGAGGAACCATTCACCAGCAGGTTCGGAAAACGCGCCGGCAGGATGGTGGGTTCCTGGTTCTTGCCGTCGTAGTTGTCCTGGAAGTCGACGGTTTCTTCGTCGATGTCTCGGACCATTTCCATGGCCAGTTGGGCCATCTTGGTTTCGGTATAACGGGGAGCAGCAGCGCCATCGTTGCCGGGGGAACCGAAGTTGCCTTGGCCCAGGGCCAGCGGGTAACGCATGGTCCAGTCCTGGATCAGGCGGACCAGGGCGTCGTAGATCGCCATGTCACCGTGGGGGTGATAGGTACCCATGACGTCACCCACAACACGGGCGCACTTGTTGAAAGAGCGGTCAGGACGGTAGCCGCCGTCGAACATCGCGTACAAAACGCGGCGGTGCACCGGCTTGAGGCCGTCGCGGACGTCCGGGAGGGCGCGTCCTACGATAACGGCCATGGCGTAGTCCAGGTAGGAGCGCTGCATTTCAGTCTGCAGGTCCACCTGCTCCACGCGGTCAGTCAGCACATCGCCTTCAAGGATGACGTCATCGACAGTGGGTTCCGCCGGGACTTCGGGAGTTTCGTCACTCATAATCTAAGTTTTCCGTTTCAGGTATATGTCAGCTCTGGAATATCTATCGCCTTGTAAGGCACTAGATATCCAGGAACCTGACGTCCTTGGCGTTCTGCTGGATGAAGTTACGGCGCGATTCCACGTCTTCGCCCATCAGTACCGAGAAGGTCTGATCGGCAGCCAGGGCATCGTCCATGGTGACCTGCAAAAGAGTGCGGCGGTCCGGATCCATGGTGGTGTCCCACAACTCGGTGTAGTCCATTTCTCCGAGACCTTTGTAGCGCTGGATGCCGTTGTCCTTGGGAAGGCGCTTGTTCATGGCCGCACCCTTACGGATGGTGTCGTCCCGTTCGCGATCGCTAAAGACATAATCGTGGGCGGCATTTGACCACTTGATGCGGTACAGCGGCGGCTGCGCAAGGTAGACGTACCCGTTCTCGATCAGCGGGCGCATGTAGCGGAACAGCAGCGTCATCAACAGCGTGGTGATGTGCTGGCCGTCGACATCTGCATCCGCCATCAAGACGATCTTGTGATAGCGCAGCTTGGCGATATCGAAATCTTCGCCAATGCCGGTGCCGAAGGCCGTAATCATGGACTGGACTTCGGTATTACCGAGTGCCTTGTCCAGGCGCGCACGTTCCACGTTAAGGATCTTGCCTCGCAGGGGCAGGATGGCTTGAGTTTCCGGGTTGCGTCCCCGCTTGGCCGAGCCACCTGCGGAGTCACCCTCCACCAGGTAGACCTCGCAGCGCGAAGGATCCTTGGAAGAGCAGTCGGACAACTTGCCGGGCATGCCGAAGGATTCCAGCGGACTCTTGCGTCGGGCATTATCGCGCGCTTTGCGGGCAGCCATACGTGCCTGCGCAGCGGAAATGGCCTTTCGGATGACGTCCCGGGCGGGACCCGGGTTGCGCTCCAGCCAGTCGCCCAATTGGTCCGTGACAACGCGCTGGACGAAGCCCTTGACCTCTGAGTTGCCCAGTTTGGTCTTGGTCTGGCCTTCAAACTGGGGCTCGGACAGCTTGACCGAGATGACGGCCGTCAGACCTTCACGGATGTCATCACCGGTCAGGTTGTCTTCTTTTTCCTTGATGATGCTTTTCTCCCGTGCGTAGCGGTTGATCAGCGAGGTCATCGCGGCACGGAAACCTTCTTCGTGGGTTCCACCCTCGTGGGTGTTGATGGTGTTCGCGTATGTGTGGACGCTTTCGGAGTACGCGGTTGTCCACTGCATGGCGACCTCCACGGCGATGTGCCGCTCCGTGTCTTCAGTTTCGAACGCGATGACGTCCTCGTGGACGATCTCCACCTTCTTGCTCGAGTTCAGGTGCTTGACGTAGTCCAACAAGCCGTCCGGGTACTCGTAGACCACCGTGCGGTGCTCGGCAGCGACTTCGCCTTCGGTAGCGACGGCGTCGAGATCCAGATCGTCCTCGCCTTCCCGGGCGGCGGGACGTTCGTCAGTCAGGGTGATCCGCAAGCCCTTGTTGAGGAAGGCCATCTGCTGGAAGCGCGCACGAAGCGTCTCGAAGTCGAATTCGGTGCTCTCGAAGATGGTGCCATCAGGGTAGAACGTCTGTGACGTCCCTGTTTGGTCCGTCTCTTCTCCCTTGACGAGTCCGCCTTGGGGCTTGCCGCCGTCGGCGAATGACATACGCCATACGTGGCCCTGGCGCCGGACTTCCGTGTTCACCCGGCGGGACAGTGCGTTCACCACGGAGATACCCACGCCGTGGAGACCACCGGAAACCGCGTAACCGCCGCCGCCAAACTTACCGCCGGCGTGCAAGATGGTCATCACGACTTCGACGGTGGGCTTGCCCTCGGTGGGGTGGATGTCAACAGGGATGCCACGGCCGTCGTCAACAACCTGGACACCTCCGTCTGCGCGGAGCGTGACTTCAATGTGGCTGCAGAAGCCGGCCAGAGCTTCATCTACAGAGTTGTCCACCACTTCATAAACCAAGTGGTGCAAACCGCGGGGACCGGTAGAACCGATGTACATGCCGGGGCGCTTGCGTACTGCTTCGAGGCCTTCAAGAACGGTGATATCGCTGGCACCGTACTCCCTGGGGGTTTCCGCGGGCGTGTCAGGCTTAGGAACAGTGTCCTCTTCGGGCTCTACTGCCAAGGTCTCTGCATTGTCGTTAGCCACAGGCGCTTTCGACTCCTCTGTATTCGATGACGGCCGTTCCCGTTGAAGGCCGCGGCAAACCGAGTCCTTCAACGAACACGTGACTGATTGCGCCGTTTACTCCGACGAAGAGGGTCCTGGAAACCATGAAAGTGCTTCCAGGACCCCGACGACGTTTCACCGGCGCTCAGTGATCTACGCCAATTCTATCGTGGAAATGCGGGAATCCTTGCAAATACGGGGGCAGCCGAGAGCTGAATATGCCTATGGGAGGCCACTGGCCCTATCTGAAATGGCCCTACGGTGGTCCTGATGGGGGCCTATACGACTCGGGGGCGTTGAATCGCCCTGCACGCCGTTCAGCCGTACGTGTCCCGGGGTCCCCGACCGTTGACGCTGCGCCCACCTTTCCGCCAACTTGGCGCAGACGGACCCAGCACGTGGATGCTGGTCACCACGCCTTCCCCCAGTTCATTCCGGAACATCTCCAGCAGGCTCGTACTCAGTAACCGCAGTTGGGTTGCCCATGCCGTGGAGTCGCAACGGACATGAAGTGTGGTGTCAGTAAAGCTTTCCGGCGTGCAGTGTGCAGAAATGTCCGCGCCTACCAACGTTTCCCACTCGGCCATGACCGAGCCAACGGCCACGGGAGACGTCCAACCACGTTCTGCCACCAACCGGCCAACGACTTTCCCCAAGCCCAGCGGGTCACGTCCGGTCCCATGAAACTGGGTAAAACCCCTGGTGTCGCGAAGGCCCTTGCGTTTTGCCGCGGATCCGGGCCGGGGCGCCCGCTGCCGGACTTCGCCTCGAGCCGCTGCGGCCTCCCGCATCCGATTCAGCGCGGCTTGGGCAGCATCGATTTCGTCCGGATCGCGGCCGGGTTGAAGTCCGTCGTGGCTATCCTTCACCATCGATGCCTCCCGGAACAACGGTTATGCGCCGCCCGGCCAGCTCCTCGGGAATATCGGCGATGACGGCGGCCGTGACCAGTACCTGTTCGGCGCCGGCCACTATTGCTGCCAGTTTACGCCGGCGCTGGACATCGAGTTCTGCAAAGACATCGTCAAGTATGAGGATCGGCGCGGTACCGCCGGTGCGGGCATCATCCAGCATGACGTAGTAGGAAGCGAGGCGCAGTGACAAGCACATGGACCACGTTTCACCGTGCGAAGCGTAGCCCTTGGCCGGTGCTTGACCGAGCACGAGCTCCAATTCGTCCCGGTGCGGGCCCACCAGGGAGATGCCCCGCTCCAGTTCCTTCTTGCGGGATGCGGCGAAAGCCTGGACGTAGCGGTCGGTGAGTTGATCCACCGACAACAGCCTGAGGTCCTCGCCCGACGCCGAAGGTTCCGTTGGGCGATCGGCCGGCCCGCCGTCGTCGTCGAGTACGCCCTGGATGGTTGAGCGGTACACCGCGCCGGCATCTTTTGAACCGTCAGTGAGCTGCGCGTAGGCACTGTTCAGATGAGGGCGGAGCCGTTCCACAAGTTCGAGCCGCGCATGCAGGAGTTCGGCACCGGCGCGGGCCATATGCTGGTCCCAAACATCCAGCGTGGCCTCGTGGCCTGCGGTAAATTTGCCCGTTCGCGCGGATTTCAGCAGGGCGTTGCGTTGCTTCAACACTCTGTCGTAGTCGCTGCGGGTGGCAGCATGGCGCGGAATCAGGCTGACCAGGAGCTCGTCAAGGAAGCGTCTGCGGTTGGAAGGATCGCCCTTTACCAAGGCCAAATCCTCCGGCGCGAAGAGGACCGTCTGGCAAATGCCCAAGATGTCCCTGGCACGAACTGGGTTTCCGCGATTAATCCGGCCACGGTTCGCACGACCCGCGTTGATTTCCAACTCGATAACAGTGGACTGCTCGCCACGGACCAACTTGGCCCTGATCATTGCACGTTCCGCGCCGAAGCGAAGAAGTGGAGCATCGGTGCTGACTCGGTGCGAGCTCAGGGTTGCCAAATATCCGATGGCTTCCATGAGGTTGGTTTTGCCGATCCCATTGGAACCCACCAGGACAGTAACCCCGGGACCAAGCTTCAAGTCAACTTGGGCGTAGCTCCGGAAATCGGTTAGCGAAAGATGTTCGAGGTACACGCCGTTTGCTGGACTCCTGCAGCCTAGTTGGAAGGACGGGTGGCGTGTCCGCCGAACTGGTGGCGCAGCGCGGAAACCATCCTCATAGCCGGCGAGTTGTCTTCGCGGGAAGCGAACCTGGCAAAGAGTGCTGCGGTGATGGCAGGCGCCGGCACAGCATTGGCGATCGCTTCCTCCACCGTCCAACGGCCCTCGCCGGAGTCCTCAACGTAGTCGTCGATCGAGGCCAGTCCCGGATCTTCGTCGAGTGCTTTGACCATGAGATCCAGGAGCCAGGAACGAACGACGGTTCCTTTTTGCCAGGCTCGGAAGGTTCCTGGAAGGTCCTTCACGATGTCCTTGGCTGCCAGCAATTCATAACCTTCGGCATATGCCTGCATCAGTCCATACTCGATACCGTTGTGCACCATTTTGGCGTAATGGCCTGCACCCACTCCGCCGACATGGACGAAGCTGTCTGCCCGTTCTCCCTCGGGACGCAGGGCATCGAAAACGGGCAACGCCAGTTCGATGTCTTCGTCAGCGCCCCCGGCCATCAGTCCGTAGCCGTTCTGCAATCCCCATACGCCACCGGATACACCGCAGTCGGCGAAGCGGATGCCCTTCTCTGCAAGTGCTGCAGCGTGCTTCTGGTCCTCGGTGAAACGTGAGTTCCCGCCATCGATCACTAAATCACCGGGGCTGAGCTTTTCGCTGAGTTCGGTGATGACAGCATCTGTGATCTCGCCGGATGGAACCATGACCCATACGAGCCTCGGAGAGGGCAGGGCAGCTATGAGTTCGTCGACGGAAGCGACGTCCGTAACGTCGGGATTCCGGTCAAATCCAGTTACCTCAATGCCGCCATTCCGCATGCGCTCCCGCATGTTGAAACCCATTTTTCCGAGGCCGATCAGTCCGATGTGCACGGGATGAACTCTTTTCTGCGCTAGTGGATATGTGGCGGATCGCTAGTTTGGCAGGCGAACCGGCATCACGAGGTAGCGGTAATCGTCCTGGTCATCGCCATCAGCTTCAGCCTGGGCCGTGATCATGGCCGGTTTGGGAGCAGTGGTGAAGGAGAACCGAACGTATTTGGTCTCGATGACGCTCAGGCCTTCAACGAGGTAGTGCGGATTGAATGCGACGGTGATGTCTTCGCCGGAAAGCTGGGCTTCCAGTTCCTCAGACGCCTGAGCATCTTCACCGGTACCGGCGTCGAGGTTCAGCAGACCCTGGCTGAAGGCCAGGCGGACCGGTGTGTTGCGCTCAGCCACAAGCGAGACACGACGCACTGCTTCAACGAGTTCCTGTGTTTGGACCGTTGCGTGGATGGGGGTGGAATCCGGGAAGAGCGAGCGGATTTTTGGGTAGTCGCCATCCACCAGCAGGGATGTGGTGGTACGGCCTCCGCTTTCGAAGCCGATCAGGCGGCTGTCGTCGTCAGCGAGGGCAAGGTTGATGTCGCCACTGCCACCGAGGGTCTTTGCCACCTCGTTCAGGGTCTTCGACTTGACCAGCGCGCTGGTGGAAATGCCCGGAGTGACAGGCTTCCACGGGACTTCGCGCATCGCGAGGCGGTAGCGGTCGGTGGCCAGGAGGGTGATCATGTCATCCTCGATTTCCATGCGCACGCCGGTGAGGATCGGCAGGGTGTCGTCCTTGCTGGCGGCGATGATCACCTGGGAAACAGCCTGCGCGAACGCGTCACCTGGCAAAGTGCCACTGATGGCCGGCAATGCCGGAAGAGCCGGGTACTCAGTTTCAGGCATCGTAGCCAGGTGGAAACTGCTTCGGCGGCAGGTGAGAGTGACTTTGCTGCCGTCGGTCTCAACTTCCACTGGAGCCGAAGGCAGGCTGCGGCAAATGTCTGCCAAGAGACGGCCGGACACCAAAATAGTGCCTTCCGTAGCGATATCCGCAGGGATCTCGAGGCGGGCGGAAGTCTCGTAGTCAAAGCTCGAGAGGCTTACGGTTCCAGCCTCGGCTTTGAGGAGGAGACCGGAAAGCACAGGTACGGGCGGCCGCGGAGACAACGACCGCGCGGTCCACGTAACGGCTTCTGCCAGGACGTCGCGGTCGACTCTGAACTTCACGGAAGGGTGCCGCCTTTCATTGCTGCTGCCAAGTAGTAGCTGCGAATTCCTGCTTGGAACCCGCCAAACCTTTGCTGTCCGATACCGGAACCTGCATGGTCCGCACTCAAGCGAACTACAAACAGACCCAAGGATGGGAGCGCTGCTGACAGCTTAGCCGGAAGATCCGCGATTAACCCATCCCCGGCAGCACTCACCTCTCGTATGTGGACAGCCGCAGGCTGGCCTTGGCCTGGCTGTTCGGCAGGCCTTGGTGTGGGGCAGAACGAGATTGTTATTTGAGGGATTTCAATTTTTTGGGATTCGTAGTGTTAATAACTGCTGTGGAAACTGTGGATAACCGGGTCTGGCCGCGCAGTTTCGGGGTTAAGCCCTGTTCATGGACTGTGCGTTAACTGGGTTTTAAACAGGGTGTGGATGGGGACAACTCCCAACCCGGTTTTTAACGATCCACAGATGCCTTAAGGGTTTTAAGCCCATTAACCGCGCTTGTCCCCTTAAGTATCCACAGGGTTATCCACACGCACCTGTTAATAAGGTATGTAGTGCGCGGAGGAATGTGGATTCAGGAGTCGCGCTGCTGCTGTTTGATGCGGTTAGTGAGTTCAGTGACCTGGTTGTAAATCACACGACGCTCGGCCATCAGCTCACGGATCTTGCGGTCGGCGTGGATCACAGTGGTGTGGTCGCGTCCGCCAAGTTCCTGCCCGATCTTCGGCAAGGACATGTCAGTGAGCTCGCGGCAGAGGTACATGGCGATCTGTCGCGCCGTGACGAGCGTGCGCGTACGGGACTTGCTGCAAAGCTCTTCCATGCTGAGCTTGAAGTAGTCAGCGGTCTGGTCCAGGATCTGCTTTGCGGTGATCTCCTGGGCGCCGTCGTCAGTGATGAGGTCCTTGAGGACCATCTCGGCCAGAGCCACGTCCACAGGCTGACGGTTCAGGCTGGCAAAGGCGGTGACGCGGATCAAGGCACCTTCAAGTTCCCGGATGTTGCTGGAGATCTTGGAAGCGATGTACTCCAGGGCGTCGTCCGGTGCAGACAATCCTTCGCTGAGGCCCTTCTTGCGGAGGATGGCAATGCGTGTTTCCAGTTCCGGCGGCTGGATGTCCGTCAGGAGGCCCCACTCGAAACGGGAGGTCATCCGGTCCTCGAAGCCCGCCAACATCTTGGGAGGCTGGTCGGAGGTAATGACCACCTGCTTGTTGGCGTTGTGCAGGGCGTTGAATGTGTGGAAGAACTCCTCCTGGGTCCGGTCTTTGCCCGCCAGGAACTGGATGTCGTCGATCAGCAGCACATCCACGTTTCGATAAGTGGTCTTGAAGCTGGTGCCTTCGTCATCGCGGATCGAGTTGATGAAGTCATTGGTGAACTCTTCGGAGTTGACGTAGCGTACGCGAATTCCGCTGTACAGGCGTCGGGCGTAGTGTCCGATCGCGTGAAGAAGGTGCGTCTTGCCGAGTCCGGAGTCGCCGTAGATGAACAACGGGTTGTAGGCCTTGGCAGGTGCTTCGGCTACTGCAACGGCGGCCGCGTGGGCAAAGCGGTTGGAGGAACCGATCACGAAGGTGTCGAAGATGTACTTCGGGTTCAGCCGGCCGAATTCATGTGAGGTGCTGGGCGGTGTCGGCTGAGGCTTCGGCTCTGCGGCCAGGTCCGGCATCGCGGAAAGCTCGACGGCGGGTTCCGGCTCTTCGTGGATGGGCACAAGATCGGTGTCAACGTCGATCGCGCAACGGATGTCATCGGAAAAAACGCCGCGCAGGGCATCGTCAAGTGCGTCCTTGACCTGGGTCTGCAGGACTTCGCGGGTGAGCTCGTTGGGAACGGCGACCAATAGCGTGGAGCCGATGAGGCCTTGGGCCTGGGCGAGGATGACGAAACCGCGCTGGCGGGGTGTGACCCGGTCGTCTTGTTCGAGAAGGCTCAGCACCCTGCGCCAGGAACTTCCGACAGTATTGGCGTGGTTGGCTTCGTCTACTGTCATCAATCAGTTCCTAAATACTTGCTTGCCGGCGTTGCTGGCAGCCGAAGTGTCTCCGACTGGCGATGTTTCCGGGGTTAATCCACAGAGTTATGCACAGCGGGTGGACAATGGGCTACTGAGCCACTCTAGGGGATGGAATCGCTAGAAGATAGCTGGGAAGTTGCTTGTGGATAATTACACCGTTGTGGTTCTGATTTGGGCCTTGTGAGCCACTTCATCCACAGGCTGTGCAGCGTTCCTTGACACAACTGTGGATAGCTGTGGGAATGGCTTCCGGTTTGACTGAGGGTGCCTTTTTGCCCTAACGTTGTGAAGTCCTCTGTGTCCGCTTTTGTGATCAGTTGCATCGACGTACGTTTATCGTGCGGCAGGCAACGGCGGCAGGCACATACAAAACTTAGCGTCGGCCAGTTCTTCCCCTTTTGATCGGGTGGGCGCACCTTTGATCCACTGGAGTAACTAACGTGAGCAAGCGGACTTTTCAGCCGAATAACCGCCGTCGGGCCAAGAAGCACGGCTTCCGCCTTCGTATGCGCACCCGTGCCGGCCGCGCCATCCTGGCTGCACGTCGCGGCAAGGGCCGCGTCGAACTGTCGGCGTAAATAACTGACTTGTCGGTCAGGGTCTTTTTGCGGGTTCGACGGTGCTAGCCACCCCAAACCGTCTGCGGACGTCTACCGACTTTTCAACAACTGTACGTTCCGGCGTCCGCAATGGACGCCGGAACTTAGTGTTATATACGGCCCCTATTGGGGCCGCGGAGCCGAGTCGAATCGGCTTCATTGTCTCCAAAGCCGTCGGGAACGCCGTGACCAGGAACCTCGTTAAGAGGAGACTGAGAGAAGCAGGCGCACTGTCCTTGCACACGCATGGAACGGGCCTGGCGGTCGTGGTCCGGGCACTGCCCTCAGCTGCATCTGCCAGCTGGGAGCAACTGCTTTCGGATTACAACGCCGCACTGGCAGTAACGACGAAGCGACTGGGTGGATCAGTTCCACGCAGCGCTTCGCCAGAACACAACGGCACCACAAGGGAAGGGACACCGCGTGCATGACATAAGCACCGCCGTCGTTCCTTCCTCAGGTGACCCCTCTGGTTTAAGCAACCCCACCGGCAAGGTTCCCCACGGGAACCCGTGGGCGGCGGTGGGCAAGTTCATCTGGGAGCTGCCTCGGAATATTCTCATTCTCCTGCTGAAGACGTACCGCAAGGTCGTTTCACCCCTGTACGGCCAGGTTTGCCGGTTCTTTCCGTCCTGCTCGGCGTATGCCCTGGAAGCAGTGACGGTGCACGGCGCCATGAAGGGTAGCTGGCTCGCAGCCAAGAGGCTCGCCAAATGCCATCCTTGGAATGCTGGCGGAGTGGACCATGTCCCCGCCGGCCATCGTCATTGGCCTGAAGGCCAGACGCCCACAATTGTTGTACTGAACAATCCGGACCAGTTCCTGGCTGCTCAGGCTGATGAAGAAGGCCGCACTGCGGCCTAACGAATAGGGATATCGTATGGACTTCTTTGGAACAATCATGTTTCCGTTCAAGTGGCTGGTGTCAATCATCATGGTTGGCTTCCACGACGGACTGAGCTTCATCGGGCTGCCCGCCGCCAACGGCTGGACCTGGACGCTGTCGATCATCGGCCTCGTGCTGGTGATCCGTGCCGCCCTGATTCCCGTCTTCGTCAAGCAGATCAAGGCCCAGCGCGGAATGCAGCTGCTGCAGCCTGACTTGAAGAAGCTGCAGACCAAATACAAGGGCAAGACTGATCAGCTCTCCCGCCAGGCAATGGCGCAGGAGCAGATGGCCTTGTACAAGAAGCACGGTACCAACCCGTTCTCCGCATGTTTGCCCATGCTGATCCAGATGCCGTTCTTCTTCGCGCTGTTCCAGGTGCTGTCTGGTATCTCGACCGCCAAGAACGCCGGCGAAGGCATCGGTGCGCTGAGCCACGATCAGGTCATCGAGTTCGATCAGTCGAGCATCTTTGGTGCGCCACTCTCCGCATCCTTGCTTCATGGCGGTGCGCCCGGCAGTGAAGTTGCCGTCTGGACCCTGTCCATCATCATGATTCTTGCCATGACTGCGTCGCAGTTCATTACGCAGAAGCAGATCATGGCCAAGAACATGTCCGAAGAAGCATTGGCCAGCCCGTTCATGCGCCAGCAGAAGATGATGCTCTACATCCTGCCGCTCGTGTTCGGTATCGGTGGTATCAACTTCCCCATCGGTGTCCTGATCTACTGGACCACCACCAACCTCTGGACCATGGGACAGCAATTCTTCGTTATTCGCCGCATGCCCACTCCGGGCTCGCCTGCCGCGAGGGCACTGGAAGAGCGCCGCGCCGCGAAGGGCCTGCCGCCGCTGCTGGGTGGCAAGAAGAAGGACGACGACGACGCCGAGGCTGCCGCCGCCGCTGCTGCGGCCGAGATCAGGGCCCAGCGCGTCCAGCCACAACGTAAGAACAGGAAGAAGAAGTAATGTCTGCTGAGAGCACTGAAGATGTAACTGCCGCCGCGACTGAGGAACAGGACGACACGCAGGAAGAGTCGCTGTCCAAGACGGCCAGCCGCCTCGAAGAGGAAGGCGACATTGCTGCCGACTACCTCGAGGAACTCCTTGATATCGCTGACATTGATGGCGACATTGACATTGAGGTCCGTAACGGTCGTACCTACATCTCCATCGGAACTGATGAGGAATCCGCCGCCTTGGATAGCCTCGTAGGTCGCGACGGCGAAGTCCTCGAAGCCTTGCAGGAGCTGACCCGACTGTCGGTCCTTTCCGCAACTGAAAGCCGGTCCCGTTTGGTGTTGGACATCAACGGATACCGCAAGGAACGTGCCGGCGTCCTTCAGCAGATCGCAGAAGACGCCGTTGCCAAGGTCAAGGAATCCGGTGGGACCGTTGCACTGGAGCCGATGAGCGCCTATGAGCGCAAGATCGTTCACGACGCCGTCGCTGATCTCGGATTCGTCTCCGAATCCGAGGGCGAGGGCGCTGGCCGCCACATCGTGGTCTCGGCTGACTAGCGGCTCATGGTTGAAGTTACCGCAACTGAACTGCAGGCGGCAGAGAAGATCTTTGGGGAGCGCCTGGATCTCGCCAAGCGCTATGTAGAACATCTGGCTACGTCCGGGACCGAGCGCGGGCTGATCGGTCCTCGTGAGATCCCCCGCTTGTGGAGCCGCCACGTTCTGAACTGTGCAGTCATCGAGTCAGCCATTGCCATGGACAGCCATGTGGCAGACGTTGGGTCCGGTGCCGGACTTCCTGGCCTGTGCCTTGCAATTGCCCGTCCAGACCTTGAGTTGACTTTGATTGAACCTCTTGAGCGTCGAGTCATCTGGCTTCAGGAAGTCGTGGACGACCTTGGCCTGGACAATGTGACCATCATGCGAACCCGCGCTGAACTGGCTGTGGGATTGGTGGACGCAGACGTCGTTACGGCACGCGCAGTTTCGGCTCTTTCCAACCTGGCTGGCCTGACCATCCCCCTGCTGAATGGCAAGGGGGAGGTTGTGGCGATCAAGGGTCGCAGCGCTGCCGAAGAAATTGAGAAGGCCAAGAAGGTCATCCGTAAACTTGGCGGCGTGGAAACGTCCGTTGTGGTTTGTGGACAGGAGCTTTTGGAGGAACCCACCACCGTGGTGAGGATCATCGTCAACAAGCCCGGAAAGACGGGCTAGTCTCCGCTCGGTTTCCCGCGTGTCGGCGGCTGAGCAGTTAGGCTAGAGAACGGCAGCAAGCGCCGAATGAGAGTGAGAGTGTGACCAGTGGGCAGTAGCGAAACCTCCACGCAACGGATCCCCCCCTTTATGTCCTTGGGGTCCGCGCGGGCCATGGCCACACCCTCGGCGTCACTGCAATCCGCCATTGTGCGAACGAATTCAGTTGAAAATGCTGCCGTTTCACGTGAAACGCTGACGGATGAGGTTCACAACGTGATGGACTCCATCGATGATTCGAGCCCCATCGCTCGCCAACTGGCCAACGAGACGCGCCGACGCGAGCGGCTGATCGGACGTGAACTCCCGAAACCTGATCGGACCCGGATTTTCACGGTCTCCAATCAGAAGGGTGGCGTTGGCAAGACGACCACCACCGTCAACATTGCGGCTGCCCTGGCGTCTGCCGGTCTCAACGTCCTGGTCATTGACATCGATCCCCAGGGAAATGCCTCTACGGCCTTGGGCATTGAGCATCACGCAGACGTGGACAGCATCTACGACGTCCTGATCAACGATCTTCCGTTGAAAGACGTAGTGGCTCCTTGCCCTGACATTCCCAACCTCATCTGCGCTCCTGCGACCATCCACTTGGCCGGCGCGGAAATCGAGTTGGTTTCATTGGTGGCCCGGGAACAGAGGCTTCGTCGCGCCATTGACGTCTACTCCAAAGAGCGGGAGAAGAACGGTGAGGGACGTTTGGACTTCATCTTTATCGACTGCCCGCCCAGCCTGGGTCTATTGACTGTCAATGCGTTCTGCGCCGCCAGCGAGGTCCTGATTCCCATCCAGTGCGAGTACTACGCCCTGGAAGGCTTGAGCCAGCTGCTGAAGAATATCGAGATGATCCAGAAGCACCTCAATGCTGACTTGGTGGTTTCGACCATTCTCCTGACGATGTATGACGGCCGGACCAACCTGGCCGCACAGGTAGCCTCCGAGGTTCGGCAGCATTTCCCTGAGCAGGTTCTGAGCGCTGTGGTTCCCCGTTCGGTACGCATCTCTGAAGCGCCGAGCTATCAGCAGACCGTCATGACCTATGATCCTTCTTCGAGCGGCGCGTTGTCCTACATGGAAGCCGCCGCCGAGATCGCTGAACGCTAGAATTCTTGAAACACTGCAACAGCCTGGGCCGGTCCGCGCTCGGCTATTCCATCGGAGGGATGAATCAATGAGCGAAAAGCGAAGGGGCCTCGGCAGGGGTCTTGGGGCTCTCATTCCTAGCTCGCCCGCGGCGGCCCAGGGGAACGGCGCTGCGCCCTCCCGCCCAGTGGATCTGTTTTTTCCGGAAGCCCGTAAGACAGCGGAACCGGTGGAAGCGGCCGATGCGACGACGCCCGCCACTACGGCCGACTCCGGGACTTCGAGTGGAGCTGGCGGTTCGCGTTCCGACGCTGCGAAGGAAGCATCCCAGTCCGCTTCCAAGGCACCTGCCGCAAGCAGGTCCAGTGAGGCAAAGGCCCCGGCGTCCAAGCCATCCACTAAGCGCTCTTCATCTCCCGCGGTGAAGTCCGCCGATGCAGAGACGAGTGCCACGGCGTCTTCTGCTCCTGCTGCAGCTACTTCACCCGAGGTGGAGTTGGTCGAAGTTCCGGGAGCGAGATTCGCTGAAATACCGGTCACGGACATTCACCCCAACCGCAAACAGCCTCGATCTGTCTTCGATGAAGACGACATGGCCGAGCTAGTGCACTCCGTCAAGGAAATCGGAGTCCTCCAGCCAATTGTTGTACGTACTTCAACCGAAAAGGGTGGAGAACCGTACGAGCTCGTAATGGGTGAGCGTCGTTGGCGTGCCGTTCAGGCCGCTGGTCTGGAAACGATCCCCGCGATCGTCCGTGACACCACTGACGACGACCTTCTGCGCGACGCGCTGCTGGAGAACCTGCACCGTAGCCAACTGAACCCCTTGGAAGAGGCAGCCGCATACCAGCAGCTCCTGGAGGACTTCGGCACCACGCATGAGCAGCTGGCCGATCGCATTGGTCGCTCCCGCCCTCAGGTGTCCAATACGCTGCGTTTGTTGAAGCTTCCTCCGTTGGTGCAGCGCCGCGTCGCAGCCAGTGTCTTGTCAGCCGGCCACGCGCGTGCTCTCTTGGCGTTGCCTGATGCGGCCGCCATGGAGCGACTGGCACAGAAGATCGTCGCTGAGGGGATGTCTGTACGAGCCACTGAGGAAGCCGTGGCTTTGTATCAGGACCCGACGACGCCAGCAAAGAGTGTTATTCCCAAGCCCAACGCCCGGCACGAGCGGCTGGACTATTTGGCGTCATCCCTTTCCGATCGTCTAGACACCAACGTGAAGATTACCCTGGGTGCCCGCAAGGGCCGCGTCAGCATCGAATTTGCCAGCGTGGAAGATCTCAACCGAATCATGGATGTTTTGGGACCGGGTTCCGAAGACTAGTTCTTCGGTCCAACTGAATGGGGTTTGCCTTGTGGCAGGCCCCATTTTTGTTCTGGAGTGACTTTTTGTTCACAGCGCGGATTGTTGGGCTTTCGGGGGTCGTGCAGCTCAGTGGTGTCTATGGTTTCACGTGAAACATGCCGGAGTTGCCGTCGAAACCGCTGAGGATACCTGTTTCGGGTCTAGCCGGCTTCTGCGTTGTGGATACATGTCGCTCGATGCTTCGTCCCGGAAAGCGCGTCCGGTGCTTCGCGTGGTCCCTTCGGGATGACAACTCAAAAGCCGATTCGTTCATTTCGCTGGCGCAGCCTATGTCCACGCATTCGTGCCCGCGCCAGCCTGGTCGGTCTTTGAGCTTGCTTTCCTGGGGAAGGATCCATCTGGTGCAGGTGCTGCTAATGGCACTGGAGGATTCTGGTCTATTGCTCTAGCGCTTCTCTATTGGGATGATCCTGGCTCCGCAGGGACCGGAACGGCTCATGAACGGCAGTCGTTTCACGTGAAACGCGCCCGCCGGTGAGGATGCCAATCTGCCCGCTTCCTTTCTCCCGCGCTCGGCACTGAGTTTGGGACTTGCAGGCGTAGATTTCTGCATCTGAAGTCGCCGGAGAGAGCTTCAATCCATTAGCTGCCTGACAATCGCAAATGAACCATTTGTCCTATCCCGATGATGCGGTGATGCGGTGAGGCGTTGCCTGCACGATCCCATCCGTAGCCCCGACACAGGCTCTACAAGCCGCTAATCTGACGTCCGCGGGGGTAAGACCCTCCTTTGAACCGGAGTGCTCCGAACTCTGATCTTGATGTGAGCTTGCGTGTCCCGGAGCGGAACCACTTTAGGGCTTCGGAGCTTGCGCCCGTGCTCGTGCTTTGCTCTATCGCGGACGTCATGAGGTCTTGCCCCTCGTGGATTGTTTCACGTGAAACGGAACCTCCCCCTGTGAACTCAGCGGACGGACTATCCTCGTCTAGGCAGGGAACAGAGTGAATCCGACAGCGGCACACTAGAAATGCTGACTACGATCCGCGCCGTCTTATAGTGTGGGTCTTCGTAGGGAGGCACTGGAGTGTTTCACGTGAAACACGCAGATCTTTAGCCGGGCTGAAGTAGATGGCGGGTGGGAACCCAGGAGCGTCGGGACAGAACGAAGAATCGAACTACAAGCCTGCTATTCGTGTTCGTTGGGAGGGCCGAAACACCGTATCGCGGTAGGCGTCGACCATGACTGCCAATTCCAAGACCCTCCATGGCCGGACAGTTCTACGTAGGGTCAGGGAATGTCTCCGCTCGTTAGATGCTTACTGAGAGACGACTCCCTGTTGAGACGGTTCATGCTTTCAGTGCCTGCCATTTCTGAAATGGTTCGTGCTCTCGTGATCCAACTGCGCCTGCGTGTTCATGTAGTTCAGAGGCGTAGGGGGCGGAAGCACAACGGCCGACTGGCGGTTTAGTAAGCTAGTCGGCCTTGGATTTTCCTGTAGGTAGCCGGCGGGCTGCAGCACCGCAACCACACTTCCTCGCCGAAGGCAGTGGCGGTTTTCAAGCCGGTACTTCAGTCCATGTCGATCTAGGATGTTCTGCTCACGGCACGGGCGGCTCCTGAACTGTCGTCCTGTGCTGCCGACTGAGTGGTTGTATGACCTGGCAGGCCCTGTTGCCGGCGGCGACCAAAGGCCTCGAGCGTACTATGCAGGTGGACCGTCGAGTCGGCAGAGTCAGAGAGGACGAAGGTGTCCCTCCCCATGTCCTGAGACCAGACGAACGATTGAGGCAGGGAGAGGCTCGGGGCTCCGTCCAGGAGACGTCTCCCCTGTTGCGTCTCCCACAGGGGCGACAGTCATTCCTCCGTGACTTCTGGGCGGCACGGCCTGGAGGTACTGGCGGTCGAAGCCGTGCCCTTGGTTCATCTAAGCCCTTCGTGCAAAGTAGCAATTCCAATGGTGATCTCTCTGGCTATTCCAGGTAGATGGCTTGCTCCACGGCTTGACCTGGGCTGCCACACAGCTAGACCTGGCCCGGAGACGCCGTCTAACGCTGGGGGTCCTTCATGCGGTCCACGTAGACCACGGTCCCACGGCTATGGACACTGAGTGATTTGGGGAGTGATGCCGCAACATCAGGCCTAGCGCTGGTTGAATGGGACGGCAGGGCTGTGGATAGATCTGATGTTGTACGTCTCTCTGAAAGGGCCGTGTACTGCTTCTGGTCTCAGCTATAGTTCGAGTTGTGCAAGTCGAGCATCACCCCGTCTTTGAGAACATCCTTAAGGGACAATACTGAGTCGTCGCTGAGCTTCGTCGCCGAAGAGTATTTGTTTCACGTGAAACACGGTCCCACCCTCTACTGCGCGACGGAGCGGCGTGTGAGGCACGGAGAAAGCACATGTTTGGGCGGTGGATAAGCCTGTGGATAACTGTGGGGATAAGCCTGTGGATGGTTCGTGGGTACACGCCCCTTGGCGAGAGCAGTTTCGTTGCGAGCGAGGAACACCTTGACCACGCTCGACCCTGAGTAGACGGCCGTATGTTCCACGTGAAACGCTCCACCGCCGCAAGGGGTGTAGTTCATGTCACATGACCCCAAAACACTTTGATTTGCGGGGAATTTGGCGCACTTCCTAGCAGCGGCGAGACTCAGTATGCCGCTGCTTTCGAGAACGCACCACGAAGGCGAAATTTAGCGACCAGAATGAGCCGAGCGCCGAGCTTTCCAAAAGATGCCTGAATGCTCTTGTGGGCAGTGGAAAAGCCTGTGGATAACATTGTGAATAACGCGACCCGTTCTTCCAGCCTTTCTCTCGCTGCTGCCTTCACGCGACATGGGTGTTTAGGGCCTCCTCACAATTAGACGGAAGCTAGACTCCATCTCCGAAGCGACTGCCGTGGAGGCGGTCCAGCCCGATCACCACCCAGGGCCCTTCCGTCACCCTTTACATCGGTCCATCAGCTTTCCTAGAGAGTCACGCTCCATGAGGGGCTGGTTCTACAGAGCTGCCAGATTCGGGTGTCGACAGTCAGCAGGGGCATCTTTGATCCGATGTCTCCGGGCAGGACATGACTGACGGGTTACGCAGACTGCGCTGAGCTGGACAGCCGCCCCAGGGGCTGGCACTGATCCAGAGAACACTGGGTCCTGCCCAGGAGTCGCTGTATGGCGGCTCGCCAATAGTTCAGGCAAGGAGCACAGTCTCGACGACTATGCGAGTTCGTGATGTTCGTTCGGGCATCGCAGGAACCCACACGGCGTTTGTTATGGGCGTGGTTGGATGCAGTCGTCCTCTAGATTTGCGTGCTATTGGACCAGGCCACCCTCGGCCCATGCACGGCCAAAGGCTGTCGGATGTTAGTCCCGCTGACAGTATCTAGCAAGACAGTCAGGTTCCTGACTATGCCCCCCGACTCCGTTCGTGTTTCACGTGAAACAGCACTGCCTCTAGGTGCCCGTCGCGGCCGTGAGATGAAGTGAAAGGCCTGGTTCCCGAGAGTGAGTCCGCAGGGTCGTGGCGTACTGAACGGCGCGGGTAGCTCTCTGGTTGAGACAATGCACTAGGCAGTTCAGACTCATGTCTCTATTTGAAGGTATCGAGCCTTATCCCTTCCTGGGTTTCGTCTAAGCTGAGCGGGAGCCGTGGCTGAATCACCCAACAGTAGGCTGGCCAGCCCCTAGGCTCCGCAAGAGGTGACATGCCAATAGGGAGTCCGCCTATCGATAGGTGAGAAAACATCGAAAACATCGATGATCCCGCCTGGAGGGACCGATAAGACATCGGGGTACCTTTCCAAGGCGTCTGTTCGACCCTCGAAGAGCCCCCATGGCCCTGTGAGCGGCCCCGTTGTAGTGCAGGCCTCTAGCCCCACCTGTCGTGCCTCCGTTCTTGTGGGGCGATATTAGGTCTTGGAAGCGCCGAAGGTACTGGGAGGCAAGGGCGACAACGAACGAGGCGTAGGTGCAAAACCAGAAGCTGCCGGGCACCGGTCCTTATGTTTCACGTGAAACGGATGTCCGTGTCAGGTGATCCATTGTTCCGAACGAACTAGGACGAAGCAGTGCTGATCCACATGGACAGATTATGCAGTTGGCCTTGTCAGCGGAGTGGCATTAGGCGCGGGACAGTGCGAAGAGTCCGTAAGTCACCATCGACGGTCTGAGATCGAACGCCCATGACGGATTGAAGTTCGACGACCCTCCAACGATGGGACATGAAGCTTAAGTATTGCCTCACTAGGGCCTCGAATATCCACGCACATCCAGGGTCTAGTCCCCAAGTAGAGGAGGGACAATTTGTTGCTCGCTGAGGCTGCAAGAACGTGTAAGGCTCGAGAGTCACTGCCTCCGGAGTGGTTCACATAAGGCTCGGATTGGCCGACTGGAGTGAACGACGTGGCTGTTTGACTGTGGGACGGAGCGGATTTGAAGCGTGGCGGCCGCTCTCAGGCGTATGTCCATAACCTTCGGGCTATCTCTGGCTGGGTGGAGGGCAGTCGGCTACTCCCCCCCGGGGAGGCCTATTCGCAGAGAGAACAGTAGATACGATGCTTCCCGGATGTTTGTACTACATTCGGTGGGCATTATTTCTGAGACCGTCAGGGACGGCGGTTCGTTCGGGTGTCAGTTTTCGCACTCCGATAGCCCATCAAGTAGGTGAGCGTTCGTCTGAGACGGTCAGACAAGAGCGGGGTGCGAACCAAGGCTACCTAGATCCCTGAGTCGCCCGCCGTTGCGTTCGGACAACTTGTCGTGCTGCGAAGTATCAGGGCCTATTTTTACTAGGACCGGCCCCTTCAAAGCCACTCCTATCCTGAGTTGGATCCCTAGAATTCGCAATTCCGGTCAGGGTGCATGGGTGCGTTTCACGTGAAACATAGTGGAGACCGCCTGCCTCTACGATGAACCCACCGCGCCTAACGCAGCATCTATCCTAGGTGAGGAAGGTATGGAACCCAGGCAATACCGAACCTCGGCCGTTTCACGTGAAACATCTACACCGACGCCTCCCTGGTGACAACAGAGGCATCGACTATAGAGAGACGCCAACTCGCGTCCGGGATGCTTCTCAAAGCGCGAGCAGCATGAATTCACTGCTGTTGATTTCGAAATTCTCTTGTATGGGGGCTTAGCGATGCAAACAGGAGCCGCGGAGGGAACTGAAGGACCCCCATTAGGGCACTTGAGACTCGTGGGTGTTGTTTGACATGACCGTACGTTCCCGCGAGGGCGTTGAGTCCAGAGGCGAGGTTCGATGTTGTCACAATGAGGACCGTTGCGGAATCGCAGATTCAAACGAACGCAGCTGATCAACGGAAGGTCTTGTCAGGGTGTCCTTGACATGTTGCTATCCGAAAGACCGTCGGTCGTGACGCAAAATCCGAAGTCCACAGGCATTGAAGCACCATGGGAAGTCGTCCAGGCGCGACTGATGGATTGCATCAGTGGTAGTTTCCCCGTCGATCTAGGTGCGAGCTGAGGCTTGCCGCCCGAGTTGGAGTTAGCTCTGTCCGATTGAACATGACTCCGACAGAACGTCCAGCCGGGGATCATCACTGGACACCGACGACATTCTTCATGGCCCGTGGGGATGTGAGAGAGGATCGGCTGGGAGGGGGTGGGGATGTGAGCGAGGATTGGCTGGGTGGGGTGGGGATGTGAGAGAAGATCCGAGTTTGCCTACCCCAGGTAAGGGGAACCCGGAACCCTGTGCCTGGAGAGCGGGCAAGGCGTCTGGCGCAATCCGACGCTAAAAAACAAACTGTATTGGGTTCAAATTGGCTAAATGCAAGAAGCCGGCGGCTCCCACTCCTTCAGGAGCGACAGCCGCCGGCTTTTCACTGACTAACTAAGGGAACCTAGGACAAGACGTCCGCAAATTCCTTCTCGAAGAACTGCTTCGGCTTGGCGCCGATGACCGTGCTCTTCACTTCTCCCCCGCTGAAGAGGTAGACAGCCGGGATGGACGTGATGCCGTACTCGGCGGCGATGGCCGGGTTGTCGTCGACGTTGAGTTTCACGACGTCAACCTTCTCGCCGTACTCAACGGAGATCTCGTCGAGGATCGGGCCGAGTTTGCGGCAGGGTCCGCACCACTCTGCCCAGAAGTCCACGATAACCGGCTTCTCGGAAGCCAGGACGTCCGTGCTGAAGCTTGCGTCAGTTACGTCTTTAGCGTTGCTCATAACTTTTCCCTTCGTATGGTTGCTGGTCTGGTGAAGCTCAGGATTGCAGGTCTGCGAGGTAGTGCTCGACATCGAGCGCAGCCACACAACCGGAGCCCGAGGCCGTGATGGCCTGGCGGTACGTGGGGTCGATGACGTCGCCTGCGGCGAACACACCCTTGATGTTGGTACGGGAAGTCCGGCCCTCTACGGCGATGGTTCCTTCGGGGGTCAGATCAACTTTGCCCTTCACAAGTTCCGTGCGGGGATCGTTGCCGATGGCGACGAAGACGCCGGTAACGTCGAGTTCAGACTCCGTGCCGTCCACCAGGTTCTTGAGCTTGAGGCCTGTGACCTTGTCACCGCCGAGGACATCCTCTACGGCCGTGTTCCAAATGAAGTTGATCTTCTCGTGTGCTTGGGCACGGTCACCCATAATCTTGGAAGCCTTGAGCGTGTCGCGTCGGTGGACCACTGTAACGGACTTGGCGAACTTGGTAAGGAAGAGCGCTTCTTCCATGGCGGAGTCGCCGCCACCGATGACTGCGATGTCCTGATCCTTGAAGAAGAAACCGTCGCAGGTTGCACACCAGCTAACGCCGTGACCCGACAAGCGCTTCTCGTTCTCAAGTCCGAGCTCGCGGTAGGCGGAACCGGTGGACAGGATGATGGCCCTCGCCTGGAAGGTCTCCCCCGTGCCGATGGTGACCGACTTGATGTCGCCGTCGAGGTCCAATTCCGTGACATCCTCGAAGAGAATCTCGGTACCGAAACGGGCCGCCTGCTTTTCGAAGTTTTCCATGAGATCCGGACCCATGATGCCCTCGGGGAAGCCTGGGTAGTTTTCAACGTCCGTGGTGTTCATCAGTTCGCCACCAGCAGTGACGGAGCCGGCAATGAGCAGAGGCTTCATGTTGGCGCGGGCGGTGTAAACAGCGGCTGTGTAGCCGGCAGGGCCTGAACCTACGATGATGACGTCACGCACCTGAGATGCGTTGTTTTCTGCAATGCTCACTTGGCGTGAACCTCTTCCTTAGTCGATGCTGCGTCTTTCGGGGCAGCCATCTGACTCAACCCCTGTTGCGTTCCAAATATTCCGTTGGAATTGGGGACCCTCAAAGCCACCATCATTCAGGGTACCGTCTGGAGTGGTGGCGAATCGAAGCGGGGACGCCGGATGACTGGTGGCCACATCGGTCACAAGGCCTCGCGGACATGCAAGAAGTAGGTAACAGCACATGCCGTTCTGAAGGCTCAAAACGCGCTCTACTGCGACCTAGTTGGGTAAGGGGAGCGAAAACGGAACTACTGGACCCTGACCTCGGCCAACCGCAGACCAAATCCGAACTGTGTCTTGGGGGCAGCAAGTTTAGGCAGCGTCTTGATGACCACTATGACGTACTGGGTCTGCGTGGGCGCGGCCAGCGGCATCGTCAGTTCCGGGGACGTGAAGCTGTTGGTGCCCACGAGCTTGGCGCCGTCCATTGCGGGACGATCGTTGGTGTAAACGCTGATGCTTCCACCTGATCCGCCCAACTGGTTCAGCACCACTGACTTGACCTCTGTGGGCTCCTTGAGCTTCACCACCAAGGGCATCTCACCTGAGAGTCCACCCCAGTTGGCGGAAGCGAACTCCATGTCGGACCAGTAACTGGCCGGGTTCCCATCAAATGCTTTGGGAAGGTCTTTGTCGAACGATGCAGCGAACGGGAAATCGCCGAGGCGGGTAATGCCATCGATGGCCGGAGGCCTTGCGGGAGCAGCGGTCTCGCTGGGCGTCGGTTGTTCCGATTCGGTGCCCGCTGATGGCGATGACGCTGTTGTTTTGTCTGAGGCCGCGGGAGCGCCGCTCGGCAGGAGGCTGCCCAGATTGGTGACCGCCAGGACAAGGCCCACGATCAATACGGCAGCAAGCAGACCGCCTACGAGCCAACGCATGGACCGCGGCTCGCGTTCCGGGGTTTCGTCCTCGTAGACCTCTTCATCTTCGTAATCTTCAGTGGCAGCAGCCGACGCTGGGAAGCTGGTAGGAGCACGATCGTAACCAGGGTCCGAGCTTCCTCCAGCGGCTTGAGCCGCGCCACCGGCAGCGAGGCCGTAGTCCTCTTCAGACCAGAGGGAAACCTTTGGTTCCCCGGCAGGCTCGCGAGTCGGTGCGGGCTGCGGGTTCACAGGTTGTGAAGCGACAGGCTGCGAAGTGACGGCTTGGGTAGGCGGCTGAACCGGTGCAACGGGCGTGGTAGCAGGCGAAGCTCCGGACGACGGCGACTGTACAGCCTGCGTCGCAGGCTGGGTTCCCGTAGTAGCAGCGGCACCAGAAGCCCCAGCACCGGCAGCCCCATTCGCGGCAGCCCCGGCGTCGTGGTTCTTGGATCCGGCGTTCTTCAGCGCGGCAGCGGCGGCAACTCCTGCTGCCCCGGCGCCAGCCGCAGCAGCAGCGATCTTCCCCGCGAGACCGCCCCTGGCCGATGACGGGCTGGAAGAAGGCATAGGCGGAAGGTTGCTGGCCTGCGTGGCCGGCGCTTCGTGGTCAGCATCCGATTCCGATTGGACCGGGTAGCCATTTTCGTCGTACTGAATGTACTCGGCTTCGTGCTCATCGTCTTCGTAGAGGCCGTCATAGGTTTCGGGCTCGTACGTGCGGGCCTGGCCAAAGATCTCGCTGCCGAGGGTTTCCGTGAAGAACGGTTCCACGTACGGCGGGTGGGTTGCGACCACCAGGTCCAGGAGGTCCGGCGCAGTGCTGTGGTTGGTAATCAGGTACGTGGTGTTGTCGCTGACTCCGAGGTCCAGGATCTGGACATGGCCAGGACGCTCCCCCGTGGCGACTTCGCGGGCGCTCTGAGCTACCTGCTCGGCATTTCCGGGACCGGCAACGAGGATGCTGACGGGGCGGTTGAGGACCTGGTCCACGCCGTCGAGCACCAGATCTTGGTCATGCGAGGTCAATACGGTGGCCGTGACCTTATAGCGGCCGCCAAGCACTGATCCGACGTCGATCGGGTGGGACACGTGTTCCTCCTAGGCTGTCCGGGAGCTGCGGGGCCCTGCACGCGGTCCGCCCGGCGAGCCGGTTGTACCGCTTTTGCAACTACCTGTATTCATTTCTAGCCTAGCCGATTGGCGCCCGCCGCCCATGTTGGCGGCACCGGTTCACTTCTTCCGCTTCTGCCTGGCGTGCTGTCCAACGTCCCCGTCGGCGGGAAAGTAGGGATTTTGGCCAGGTTCGCCTTGGTAGGTTCGCCTGCCTGGCAACGGGACCTGCGGGTGGAACCTTCCTCCTCTGGCCGTGCCCGGTACGTCCTCATCCGGCAGATACTTCGCGTGGGGTTCTTCAGAGCGGGATGTGTCAGCAAAGTCTGGAGTTTTGGCTGGAGCCTCGACGGCGGGCTCCGGTTCGAGTGCCGGGCCGGCCCTGAAGGAGGCAGCGTCGAACTCGCCCGAGATGCGCGGAATCAAACCGGTATCGTCCGAGACCGTGGCGCGTGCCGCCGTCGTGGGTTCAACAGCGGCCCCCGCAACGGCAGGTGCGCCGCGGCCAAAGCGGCCCATCAGCGGGCGCATCAGATCGCGCAGCTCGGTGACATGGAAAACGCGAAGCAGGAGCAGGTAGGCCACCAGCATGACGGGCCCGACGACGACCACGGTCACCAGGGCCGCTGGCCTGCTGCTCCACGCGAAACCATCGGCACGGTAGCTGCCCAGAAGCCACAGCGCCAGAGCACCCGCAATCGCAGAGCCCAGGCCCGCGTAGCCCATGCGGATGTAGGAGTTAGCGATCCGGGGACCATCGAGATGGCCCAGCATGCGGCGCAAGAACCACACGCTGATCACCACGGAAAGAATGTTCCCCAAGGTGTAGAGGACAGCGATCGCATAGATGATCTGGCCCACCGGCAGGAACTGGATGATGAACGCGCCAACAACATAAACGACGGCAAGCAACAGCTGCACATAGAGGGGCGTGCGCGCGTCCTCGTTGGCGTAAAACACGCGCGACATCATGAAGTTTGCGCTCATGAACGGCGTGCTCAACGCCAGGATGGTGAGCGTCTGGGCAAGCATGACGCCGTCCTGGGGCTTCCCGCCGGAGAAGAACATGCCCAGCGGGCCAGCAAGCGCGAACAGCGCCAGTGCTCCAAAAACTGTTGCCACAGCCATGGTTCGCAGCCCATGCGAGAGCGCGTCACGCAGTTCGGCCTTGTTGCCATCCTGTGACGCCCGCGTCATTCGGTTAAAGAGGACAGTGGCCAGCGACAGGGCAATGATCGAGTGCGGCAACAGGTAGAGCTGGCTCGCAACTTCAAGGACGGCGTTACCTGGGAGAGTGGAGGGCGCTGTGGTCTGGCCTGAATTGTCCAGCCGGAGCCGCTCGGCGCCGGGAATTGTGGCAATTTTCATGACGTACAGGAACGCCAACTGCCCGACGGCGGCAGTCAGCAGCGTCCACACGCTCAGCTTGGCTGCCTGGCCCAGTCCGACGCCGCACCATCCGAAACGGGGCCGCAGACCCAGCTTCAGCCTCATGACGGGAATAAGAAGGATGGCGGTTTGGGCGATGACTCCGAAGGTGGAGAACCCGGCAATCAGGAATGTCTGGGTTGGTCCCCAATTATCGAGTGTGTGCGGATTGGTGTAGTTGGCACCCAGGATCCAGATGAACATACCCAGGCCGGCAATGGCCACGACGTTGTTCAGGATGGGGGCCCACATGGCGGGGCCAAATGCGCCGTGCGCGTTCAGGACCTGTGTCAGCAGGGCATAAAGGCCGTAGAAGAAGATCTGTGGAAGGCACCAGAATGCGAAAGTGACTGCCAGAGCCTTCTGCTGTTCCGAGTAGCCCTGGGTCGTTAGGTCGATAACGATGGGCGCGGCCAGGGTCACGAGGGCCGTCAGCGCCAGCAGTACCAGAACAGCGAGGGTCAGGAGTCGGCTGATGTAATCAGCGCCGCTGTCCGCACCCTTGCTGGCCTTGATGATCTGCGGGACCAGGACGGCGTTGAACACTCCGCCAGCCACCAACAGGAAGATCAGGTTGGGAAGGTTGTTCGCGTTGATGAACGTGTCATTGACCGTTGAACCCAGGCCGAGTGCAGCGCCGAGCATCCACGTTTTGGCGAAGCCAAGGAACCGGGAAACCAACGTTCCCGCAGCCATGATGGCGCTGGAACGTGCTTCTCCGGATTGAACGGACTGGGTAGTTTTGGCTTCAGACATCGCCTTTATCGTCCCATGTAGCCGGGTCAGAGGTGTTCGGGGAGCACTTCCCGTGCCAAGTCGGCGATGCGGCGTTCATTTGGGAAGGACAATTTGCGCGCCAATTCCTGGATGGGGACCCATGCGGCGTCCACTGCCTCCTGGTCCGGGTCGTTCTCGATGGTGAGCTCGCCGCCAGTGGCCCGGAGCAGGAAATGGTGAACGGTTTTGTGGACCCGGTGGCCGCTCACGGTGAACCAGTAGTCAATGCTGCCCAGGGGCGCCAGGATGTTGCCCTCGATGCCGGTTTCCTCGGCGATCTCGCGGACGGCAGCTTCCTCGTTGTTCTCCCGGCCTTCCGGATGGCCCTTGGGCAGGCACCATTCAAGCCGGCCACCCCTATTAAGGCGGGCGATAATCGCGACCCGGAGCTCGCCGTCGGACGTGTCTACTACGACACCGCCCGCAGACACTTCCTCCACAGTGGGAAGGGAGGCCTGGACCGGGTGCTGCGGGGCAGGCGCGACGTGCGCGCCGATTGCCGACGGCAACGGTGCGTTCGTCCTCCTGCCAGGAGCGCTCGGGATCGGATTGGCCATGAAGTCCACTCTAACGACTCTTGCCCTCGAGTGATGACCGGGACATGGCCGCAAGATGGACTGCAGGAGACACGCGTTACGGGTCCGCTGGTTTTCGGATGTAACTCTGGCCCAATGCTGCGGAAAAATCTGCCAAGCTTAAGGAACTATGGCGCACGTATTGGACAGTTCTTCAGTTAACTTCACCATCGATCCGGTGGTGCTCGATCTCGGGCAGCGCTTTGTCGACGCCGGCTTCGAGCTGTCCTTGGTTGGTGGACCTGTGCGCGACCTTTTCCTGGGGAGGACGTCCCCGGACCTGGACTTCACCACAGACGCGACGCCCGACCAGACGATCTCCGTCATCAAGAAGTGGGCTGACAACTTTTGGGAAATCGGACGCGCTTTCGGCACGATCGGGATGAAGAAGAACGGCTTCCAGATCGAAGTCACCACGTACCGCGCCGAAGCGTACGATCCTGACTCGCGTAAGCCCGTAGTCGCCTTTGGCAACTCCCTGACCGAGGACTTGCTGCGCCGCGACTTCACCATCAATGCCATGGCCTTGCGGCTGCCGAGCCTGGAGCTGGTGGACCCTTTCGGTGGCGTCCGGGACCTCCACGCCTCCGAACTCGCCACTCCCGGCGCCCCTGAGGCGTCCTTCTCGGATGACCCGCTGCGCATGATGCGGGCGGCTCGTTTCGCGTCCCAGCTTGGCGTGTCGGTTCACGACGACGTCCGTCTCGCCATGTCCCAGATGGCGGACCGCATCAAGATCATCTCCGCCGAGCGGGTCCGGGATGAACTGGTCAAGCTGATTAACGGCGCGCACCCGCGCGTCGGCATCGACCTCCTTGTGGATACGGGGCTGGCCGAGTTTGTCCTTCCCGAGGTATCCGCGCTTCGCCTGGAAGCCGATGAACACCACCGCCACAAGGACGTTTATCAGCACTCCCTGCAGGTCCTTGAACAGGCCGCGGCGTTGGAAACCGGTGTGGACGGTCCCGTACCGGGCCCGGACTTTGTGCTTCGGTTCGCCGCGTTGATGCACGACGTCGGCAAGCCGGCTACGCGCCGGTTCGAACCGGGCGGCGCGGTGAGCTTCAGGCATCACGACGTTGTGGGTGCCAAGCTGACGGCCAAGCGAATGAAGGCGTTCCGCTTCGACAACGAGTCGATCAAAGCGGTGTCCCGACTGGTCGAATTGCACATGCGGTTCTATGGGTACGGAGACGCCGGCTGGACGGATTCTGCGGTTCGCCGCTACGTGACCGATGCCGGTCCGCTGCTGGAACGCCTACATCGGCTCACGCGATCCGATGTCACCACGCGTAACCAGCGCAAGGCCGACCGCCTGTCCTTCGCCTACGATGACCTTGAGCATCGAATCTCCGCGCTCTTGGAGCAGGAATCGTTGGCGGCTGTCCGGCCTGACCTCGATGGAGCGCAGATCATGGCGCTTCTGGGGCTAAAGCCAGGTCCTGTCGTCGGCAAAGCCTACAAGTTCCTTCTGGAAGAACGGATGGAACACGGCCCGCTGTCCCCGGAGGAAGCCGAGAAGAAGCTCTTGGCGTGGTGGGAAGCGCAACCCGAGTCCGCCGTCGTCGAACTTTCAACCGAAACCGCCGCAGAAACCAAGGAGTCCTCATGAACGCCGCGATCTCCCCGCGTCCGCAACTTTGGATCCTTCGCCACGGCGAGACGGAATGGTCCAAGAGCGGCCAGTACACAGGCTTGACCGACCTTCCCTTGACGGTCGAAGGTGAGCAGCAGGCTGTCGAAGCGCGCAAAGTCCTTGAGGGCATCGACTTCGACCTCGTTCTGACCTCTCCACTGCGTCGCGCCCGCCGCACGGCTGAACTTGCAGGCTTTCCCGATGCTGTCCACGAGCCGCTGGCGGTGGAATGGAACTACGGAGACTATGAGGGCGTCAGCTCCGACCTCATCCGCAAGGACAATCCGGACTACCTCATTTGGACGGACGGCGTGCCCAACGGCGAAACGCTGGACGAAGTGGCCGCCCGCGCTGACAAGATCATTGGACGCGTCCTGGAATCGGGCATGGACAATGTCCTGGTAGTGGCACACGGGCATTTCTCCCGGATTCTCACAGCGCGTTGGCTGGAAATGGACGCCAAGGAAGGCCGCCACTTCATTCTTGGAACAGCCAAAGTATGCACGCTTGGCTGGGATAAGCGGACGCCGGCGATTGTCCGCTGGGGCCTCTAAAACGCGAATTTAGAAAAACTTTTGGCTAAATAGCGAATTGTGCTGGTCAAGACTCCTATTCATGGGGTAGCTTGTATCTTGTTCCCAGAGCGACCCGCCGGGAACAAGGCGCGCATTACCCCGGTTAATCAGCCGGACGTAATGCCACAGCGGAAAAGGAGGTTGGGAAAAATGATTACTTTGACTAGCGGATGGAATGTGACCGTCACTGCTACCCCGGCCTCTTGCGCTGATCGACGCCCTTTTTCGAAGTATTTTTCGAAGCACTGACCACTCCCTGAACCACCGGACCGGCTCCAACGCCGGCGGTCTTCATGGCCAACCGTCAAGGGTGGCATTCTGAGCAGTCAGTTGTAGGCGCAGACCCACGCAACAAGCCGCGGGTGCGCAGTTTCCCCAAAGTTCGGAACCAGCTTCTTGTTGGGGACGACTGCAGGAAGCGCACGCAATTGTGCACGATCATTCGCCGCTCGCGCACAGGTCTCCCCACTCCCCCTATTATCGTCGGGCTATTTGTGCGCTCTTTTATGCCTTGATTTCTCCTGAATTCAATTGGCTTTATTTGTTGTGCCCAATTCCGGCAATTTCCTGCATGAAAGGAGGTGAACCACATGCCAAAACGCACTAAGGACCTACGCTTCTACAAGAGCAGCGATGCTCCCAAGGAACGCACGCTGTTCAACGACCAGTTGCTCAGGCAGGGTCGTGAAGACGTCTTCGTCGTCCTGCACCAGATGGGACTCATCCGTTGATGCCCTTCATCCCTTCCGAAGGAGTTTCCGGTGCCGCAGATGCATGCTGAACCGCAGGAAGCCCACGCGGCTACGCGTGGGCTTCCCCCCTTTTAACTGGTCGGTCAGAGCTGCTCCGGTGGCGTTACCCAAGCTGCCTGACTGTAAGCTCGATTTATGCAGGAGACGAAGCCGCACCGGCAGCGAAAACGTGCCCGCTTTGTGGTTCCAAGCCGCAGCGACTCCCTGCTTCGTAACTTCACGGAGGTTGTCGGTGGGCCCTTGGGCCGCCACTCGGCCCCAGGACAGATCTCCCCCGCGCCGTTTACGGTTGAACGCGTCCTCGTTATCCTCACCGTGATCGCTGCCCTGCTGGCCGTGCTGGCGAAGGACTATTGCCGCGTCAATGGCTGGGAAACGCCCACGCAGTTTTACGCCACGTGCTACTCCGACTTCCCGGAGCTCTTCCGCAACCGCGGCTTGGGCGATGGAGTGTTCCCCTTCTTTACACAAGGCAGCTTGTTTGAGTACCCGGTCATCATGGGGATCATCGCAGGCTTGACGGCGCTGCTCGTACCAGGACAAGGGGTGGGCCCCGAACGCATTCTGGGTTACTTCGACGTCAACGCAACGCTGATTGTTGCCGTGTGGATGATTACCGTCCTCCTGACAGCTCGAATGAACAAGCGTCGCCCTTGGGATGCCGCCATGGTGGCCCTGGCCCCGGGAATCGTCCTTGCGGGGTTCATCAACTGGGACATGTGGGCGGTGGCCCTGCTCGCGTTGGCCATGTACTTCTTCTCCCGCGACAAGTTGATCCTGGCGGGAATCTGCATCGGGTTGGGAACGGCCACCAAGCTGTACCCCGTCCTCATCCTGGGTGCCATTTTGGTGTTGGCGCTGCGCAGTGGTCGTCTGCGGACCTTCTTGGTGACTGCCGCTGCGGCTGCCGCGGCATGGCTGGCCGTCAACTTGCCCATCGCTGCAATGAACCCTTCGGGCTGGCGCTACTTCTTTGAATTCACCCAGGAACGACCCGCCGGATACAGCTCGCCCTGGTTCGCGTTCAACCTCGTGGCTGATCGGCTTCAATGGACCCAACTTAACGCTGCCACTATCAACTCGCTTGCGCTGAACCTCTTTGTCATTGCTTGCGTGTTGATCGGTGCCCTGGCTTTGACGGCGCCCAGGCGCCCCCGCCTTGCCCAGCTGGCCTTCCTGATTGTGGCCGCGTTCATCCTCACAAACAAGGTGTACTCTCCCCAGTTCGTCATCTGGCTCATTCCGCTCCTTGCCCTTGCGAGGCCACGCTGGCGGGACTTCCTCGTTTGGCAGGCCGCCGAAGGCCTCCACTGGGCTGCAATATGGATGTACTTGGGCATGGCCACCAGCGGTGGGCCCGTGCAGCACAACATAGATATGTCCTACTACGTCCTGGCTGTGGCCTTGCACATGGTTGCAACGGCGTACCTGATGGCAAGGGTAGTGATGGATATCTTGGATCCATCGCAGGATCCCCTACGCGCATTGGGCGAAGACGATCCCCATGGTTCGCCTTTCGAAGGCACCAAGGATTGGCTCAGGATCGACCTTCTCCATCCGTCCATGTCAGTTCTCCCCTGGCGTTCTGGGATTGAGCCCGCCGAGCCGAAAGCTCCCCGGCAGTTGGAGGTGGGTAGCGATGGCTGATGTCGCCGTCGTCGGTTCTGGTCCCAACGGTCTGGCCGCAGCAGTGACCATGGCCCGCGCAGGGCTGGAGGTACATCTGTACGAGGCCGCCGATGCCATCGGGGGCGGGACCCGGACAAGCGAGCTGATCGAGCCGGGATACCTTTACGATGTATGCTCCGCGGTGCATCCAATGGCACTGGCGTCTCCTTTCTTCAAGGAATTCAACCTTGCGCAGCGCATTGAGCTGCGCTTGCCTGAAGTCCAGCACGGCACGCCGTTGGACGTGGGCGGAGCCGCCCTCGCTTACCAGTCCTTGGAACGGACCGCCATGGAACTGGGGGCGGACGGCCCAGCGTACCGCCACCTGATTGCGCCCCTCCTTGCGCGCGTCAACGGCGTAGTGGACTTTACGTCGAACCAGTTGCTCCGCGTGCCCAAGGATCCCCTTGCTGCTGTGCTGTTTGGCCTCGCGACCCTTGACCAAGGAACACCGTTCTGGGGACGGCGCTTCCGTGAAGAGGCTGCTCCCGCTTTGTTGACCGGCGTGATGTCCCACGCGTTGGGCTCCCAGCCATCGCTTAGTTCCACGGGTGCCGGGCTCTTGCTCGCCGTCCTGGCCCACGCAGGCGGATGGGTGGTGCCCGTGGGCGGATCCGCAGCTATCGCAGGTGCCATGGCGGAGGACCTCATTGCCCACGGCGGGACCATCCACACCGGTGTGCGCGTGGATTCTTTCGATCAGGTCAGGCCAGCAAAGGCCATCCTGTTGGATGTTGCACCTCCGACGCTTGCACGTCTGGGTGGCGCTGAGATACCCGACAATTATCGTCGGGCACTGGATGCATTCCGCTTCGGGAATGCAGCGTGCAAAGTGGACTACATTCTGTCCGAACCTGTTCCTTGGCTTGCCCCTGGCCTGAGGCAGGCGGGGACGGTTCATGTGGGTGGTTCGCGGTTGGCCATGGCCGAATCCGAGAACCTCGTGGACATGGGCAAACACCCAGCGGAGCCCTACGTGCTGGTATCCCAACCGTCCCTGGTGGACTCGTCGCGGGCACCGGTGGGGCGACACATCCTGTGGACGTACTGCCATGTGCCGGCTGGCTCTGATGTGGACATGGCGGAGGCTGTCACTGCACGGATTGAACGGTACGCACCAGGCTTCAGGGACGTGGTGGTTGCCTCGAAGACCACGACGGCGGCTGAACTGGCCGCTTACAACGAAAACTACGTGGGTGGCGACTTCAGTGCAGGTCTGCTGGATATGCGGGGCTTGGTACAAAGGCCGGTAGTGTCCAACGTTCCGTGGCGTACACCCGTGCCGGGCGTCTACTTGTGTTCTTCATCCACCCCGCCCGGGCCTGGTGTTACAGGGATGCCCGGGTACCATGCGGCGAAGTATGCCCTCAAGGACATATTCCAGATGCCGGTACCCGGGCTCGGCCTGGCTGTCGGTTAGCCCCGACTTAGGCCAGGCTGCTATTTAGTTTGCAGCCGTGAATCGTGCGCGGCGGTGAGCAGGGCTTTCGATTTCATCCAGCATGGCCACGGCGTAGTCCTGCGAGGAGATGCTGTTACCGGCCGGGGTATCCTTGGCCACGTTGTATTCACCGGTACGCTCGCCGGGTTGGATAACGGGAGCGGGGGCAAGTACCGTCCAGTCGACGGTCTCGGGAGTCTGCTTGACGACTTCCAGTGCCTTCGCGGCGGTGGTGGCTTCCGCCTTGTATGCCTCGGGGAAGTCGGGGGAATCGAGGAGCCGGACGCCGTCTACCTCGAGGGTTCCTGCGCCGCCAACGATCATGAGGCGGGTTCCTTCGGCGTTGCTGTAAGCAGCGGTCATGGCATCGAGCCACTCTCCATGGTCCCCGCCGGTGCGGCTGGGACCGGTAGCCAGCACAACGACGTCGTGGTCCTTTGCAATGGAGGCAAAGACCTCCGCGTCGGCCAAATCGGCTACCTGGGCAGTTGCGCCGGCGACCTCGGTGCCCTTGCGGGAGATAGCCGTGACTTCATGGCCGCGGGTGAGGGATTCATTGACGATTTCACTGCCGACCATGCCCGTTGCGCCGTAGACTGCGATTTTCATGACTCTCCTTGGGGTTGCTATCCTTCCGATAACACGAAGGTATCTATTTGATACTGATAGCTTCAAAGGAACTGAGTTACCTTATGGATACTAATGGCCTGCCAGGGAACGTCCTGGATCCCAATTGCCCATCCCGCGTGATCTTCCAGAGAATCGGGGACAAGTGGGCGTCATTGGTGATCCAAGTCCTCGGTGACGGGCCCGTGCGGTTCTCGGAGCTGCGAAAGATGGTCCACGTCGTCACGCCGAAGGTCCTGACGCAGACGCTGCGCGCCTTGGAACGTGATGGGCTTATTACGCGTACCGTCCACGCACAGGTGCCGCCGCGAGTGGATTACGAACTCACACCGATGGGTGAATCACTCCTGCAACCCCTCACCCTTTTACGTCAGTGGGCGGAGAGCCACGTCCCCACGATTCTCGAAGCCCGCGACACCTACGACGAAGCGCAGGATGACCTCTTGCTCGGCTCATCCAACTAAGTAGCAGTTAAGCGCGTTCTGGACGCTCAAAACGCGCTCTACTGCAACCTAGTTGGGCAGGGCGGACGGGAGTGCGGCGGGGCTGATTCGTCCGTCCCGCATGGTTGTGACGGAGTCCGTCAGGGGAAGGAACTCCGTATCATGCGTGACCATCACGGTGGCGGTGGAGAACTCGTCCGTAATCCGACGCAACAACCTGACGATCGATTCGCTGCGTTCGTGGTCCAGGGCTGCGGTAGGTTCGTCCACCAGCAATACGGTGGGGCTGCCCATGAGCGCCCGGGCGATGTTCACCCGTTGACGCTGCCCACCGGATAGCTGGTGAGGCCTCTTGTTTGCCAATGCAGCCAAGCCCACGATCTCCAAGAGTTCATGCGCTTTGCCAAGGGCCTCACGGACAGCCTTGCCGCGCAGGTGGTCCCGGATCAGCAGCTGCTCGACGGCGGTCAGCGACGGAAGAAGGTTGGGCTGCTGGAAGATGATGCCCACCTTGTCTCGCCGCAAGGCAGTGCGCTCGGCGTCCTTGAGCGCTGAAACGTCCTGGCCGTCGATGACGACGAGTCCCGAGGTGGGCTTCACGAGCGTGGCCGCAACAGCCAAGAGCGAGGATTTGCCGGAACCGGACGGACCCACCAAGGAGAGGAACTCTCCGCGTCCGACTACAAGGTCGACGGCGTCCAAAGCTTTGAGGCTTGACTCGCCGTCGGGATACTCAAGGGAGATGTCGATGAGATTCAGTGCATGGGTCACAATGTATGCCTCTCTGGGAATGTTCAAAAACTTAGTTGCCACCGAGGGCAAACAGCGGATCTACTTTGGTGACATTGCGGACCGCGAGGACAGCGCCGCCGAGGCCCAGGACGACGACGCCGACAACCGGCACCAACGTAGTCAAAGGCGTGATGAGGAAGGGCGCTGCGCTGGCCGCGAGAAGTCCGCCCGCGAGGCCCAGCAAACCGCCACCTGCGGCTCCGGCCAGCAGCACTATCGCCGCCTGACCCAAGGCGTCACGCAGGACGTATCCCGCAGAACCGCCGAGTGCTTTGAGGACCGCGATGTCACGCGTCCGCTGCACTGTCCACACAGTAAGGAAGGCAACGATCACCAAGGCCGAGATTCCATAAAGAAATGCCTGCATGAGCATGAGAGAACCGTTCTCACTCTTGTACGAGGCGAGGGCCTGGAACGAGCCGATGGGATCCATGCTCACCGTGCCAGCCGCAGCGTTGGCGGCATCAACGCTGACGGAGGTACCGGCGTCGTACTTTATGGCCAGGACCGTGGCGGTGCCCTGGGGCGCGTGGGCGATCTTTCGCCAGGTGTCTAGCGTCGTCCAGACCACGCCAGTGTGCGAGTACCACTGGTCCTCCACAACTTCTGAAACAGTCAGCTCCGTTCCTCCGACCCGGACTCGACTGGCGGCTTGGAGCCCCAAATCCTTGGCCACGGTTTTGCCGACCACGACGGTCCCGTCCTCAACAGGGGTAGAACCCAAAGAACCGCCAAAAACTGCCACATTTGCAGTGCCGTTCGGAGTGCCACCTTCAGCCAAGGATTGGAGGCGGGTTTGGCTGATGCCCACCGCGTGTGCCGATGAAACGCCGGGTTGTTCCCGCCAGGCTTCGAGCTGCGCATTGGAAACCTCAGACTCGGTGTAGGAGGCCTTCGGCTCCCCGCCCGCCGGTGCACCGAAGACGATCTGCTGTGCAGGCATTGATTCAATGGCCGATGTCGACTGGTTTCCGAGGCCGGCAGTAAGCCCCGAAAGCATGACCAGAAGCAGGGTAATAAGGGCCACAACACTTCCCATGAGCGCGAACCGGCCCCTGGCGAAGCGGATGTCGCGGATGGCTAGAAACATCAGAATCCTTTGCTTGGATGCGGGCTTGGTCCCGACTGAATCCACTCTTCCGCCCAATGGATCCGGGCACATCGGGAGCCCGATGGATTGGCGCACATCAAGGGGTTGAACCCGCCATCATCCGATTGGTTGATTCCTGCTTCGGGACGCGGAATTCCGAGGGAGTGGCGCGTCGGGCGGGGATAGGCTGGGACGCATGCAGGAGACTCCTACCGGCACCGCCACCATCCTCCGTGTGCTGCGGATAAGTCTCCATGTCGGCTTCGCGGTGCTGCTGCTCGTGGCAGTGGTGCGGCTGGTGGCAGGCACTGCGGGCAGTCCGTCGCCGGTGGCTGTTATTGCTGGACTGGCATTGTCAGCCGCCTTGGCCCTTGTGTACCTCGTGGGAACCATCCTCGAAAAACGCCACGCGGGCAATGCCTCCCGGTTCGATCCCACACCTTACTCAGGCTGGTGGCTTGGTGCCGTGATGGCCTTGTGGCTGTTGCTTCTCCTGGTCAGCGGCGATTTCGCATGGGTTGCCTTCCCACTCTTCTTCCTCCAATTGCACGTACTCCCCCGGCGCCTCGCGTTGCCGGCAATCGTGGTGAGCACCGCTTTGCTCATCGGTGCCCTCTGGTTCCACAGCAGGGCTTCGGCCGACGGCGGTCTGCAGCTCGCGATGGTCATGGGACCCATGTTCGGGGCTGGTTTTGCTGTGGTCACCGGACTGGCATACCGTGCCTTGTTCCTGGAGGCCGAGAATCAACGCATTGTTGCCGACGACCTCCGACGAACACGGGCAGAATTGGCCAAAACCCAGCACGACGCCGGGGTCCTGACAGAGCGCGAACGGCTGGCCCGGGAAATTCACGACACCTTGGCACAGGGATTCTCCAGCATTGTCCTGATGGGCAGGTCTGCGGGGAAAGCCTTGGAGGAGGGAGACGTGGAGGCCGCGAATGAACGGTTGAGGATCGTACAGGAGACCGCGTCAGCCAACCTTGCAGAGGCACGCAGTTTTGTCCGTGATCTTCGGCCGCCCGCTTTGGAGGAGTCCGATCTGGTGGACACGTTGCGGAGGCTTTGCGAGAAGACTGAGACCGAAGCAGCCGCCCGGGGAACCGCACTGCGCTGCCGCTTCGAGCTTGTGGGCACCCCCTTGGACTTGCCCACTACTTACCAGACCACCCTGCTTCGGGCCGCCCAGGCTTCCCTTGCGAACGTGTGGGCGCACGCCCGCGCAAGTGCCGTCGTCGTGACTTTGTCCTTCCTCGGCTCGGAGGTAACCTTGGATGTTTTTGACGACGGCGTGGGTTTTGAACCGTCGACGGCGACCGTCAATGCCCGCGGGGACGGCACCGGCGTGGGACTCCAGAGCCTGCGCGAGCGGCTGGCAGCACTCGAAGGCAGCCTGGATATCGAATCGGCGCCCGGCGAGGGAACAGTGGTTGCCCTTCGGGTGCCGCTGCCAGCCCGGGATGGTGGGGCATGAGTGATATCCGCATCCTCCTGGTGGACGACCATCCGGTTGTCCGGGCTGGCCTCCGGGCGATGCTCGCTGATTTTCCTGGTGTCAGTGTTGTGGCCGAGGCTGCGGACGGTGAAGCGGCGCTGGCCGAACTGGGCAGGTTGAACACTCTGGGTGAGCCCGTGGACCTGGTGCTGATGGACCTTCAAATGGGTAACGGTATGGACGGAGTGACGGCCACAGGCAGGATCAAAGCTGGCCAGGGTGGGACTCCCCCGCCGCCTGTCCTTATCCTCACCACCTACGACACGGACGCTGACATCCTCGCCGCTGTTGAGGCTGGTGCCAGCGGCTACATGCTGAAGGACGCCCCGCCTGAGCAGATCCAGCAAGCTGTCTTATCCGCTGCCGCTGGCCAAACCGCGCTGGCACCGGAGGTGGCGGCCCGACTCATGGGCAGGATCCGGAATCCGTCGCCTGCATTGAGCCCCAGGGAAGTCCAGTTACTGGAACTTCTGGCCACCGGAATGGGCAACCGCGCCATGGCGAAGCAGTTGTTCATTTCCGAGGCAACAGTGAAGACGCACCTTGTTCATATCTATTCCAAGCTGGGCGTGGACAACCGAACGGCGGCGATAGCAGTGGCCGCGCAGCGCAGGATCATTCGGCAGCGGTAAGTCATTTTCGATTGGCACGCCAGCAAGTCGTTCCGGAGGACCTGGCGTGGGGCGGGTCCGCGTTGTGGTCGCGACGAGAAACTGTCAGGGGAACGGGGCATAATGTCGCAAATGGGGAAAATGAAAACACGGAATCTTGTCCTTGGCTTGGTATCGCTGGTGATGGCTGGCTCGCTGACCGCCTGCGATGACGGCCGCGCCGGTGCCGAGGGTGCAGCGAAGCAGCTGGCCTCCTCACTTGCCGCGCTCGACGTCGGTTCACTCGCCGTGGCGGGCAAGGACGCTTCCGCGGCCAACGATGAACTCAACGCGGTGTTTGAGGGACTCGGCGCCAAGCCATCGGTTCAGTCAGGTGACGTGAAGCTCGACGGCGAGACCGCCACCTTCCCTTTGAACTACAGCTGGAACATCGGCTCAGCAAAATGGGAGTACAGCTCCGAGGCTACGTTGAAAAAGTCCGGTGACAAGTGGGCTGTTCAATGGAACCCCCAGCTCCTTGCCCCGGAACTTTCGGATGGCCAGACGCTCTCCGTTAAGACCGTTCCTGCCCAGCGCGGACAGATCCTCGGCGCAGGGGATGCCCCCATTGTGGAAGACCGGCCTGTTTTCCGCGTTGGTATCGACAAGACCAAGCTTGCCGCTGATCAGGCGGATGCCTCCGCGCGGGCAATGGCTGCCCTGCTCGGCCTTGACGTCGAAGACTACGCCAAGCAGGTGGCAGCCTCGGGTCCGCAGGCTTTCGTGGAGGGCATCGTCCTCCGCGCCTATACCCCCGAAATTACCGAAGCAAAGATCACTGCGATTCCGGGTGGCGCGAGCATCCTGGACTCCATGGCGTTGGCACCGACACGCACTTTCGCCCGGGCGCTCCTGGGAAGTGTGGGGCAGGCCAGTGCAGAGCAGATCGAGAAGTCCAATGGTGCCCTGCGGGCCGGGGACACCACAGGAACCGGCGGCCTTCAACAGAAATACGATTCGCTGCTCCGCGGTAAGGATGGCGTGGAAGTGGTAGCCAAGCAGGCAGCGAAGTCGGAAGGCGAAACCCCTGCAACCAAAGTATTCTTCTCGTCCCTTCCTGTGCCTGGAACAACCCTCAAGACCACGCTTGACCTGAAGCTCCAGCAACTGGCCGAAGAAACCCTTGCCGGAGTAGGGCCAGCGTCCGCCATTGTGGCTCTGAAGCCTTCTACCGGAGCTGTCCTCGCGGCCGCATCCGGTCCAGGCAGCAACGGCTACAACACGGCGATGCTTGGCCAGTACGCGCCGGGCTCCACGTTCAAGATCGTCGATTCCCTGGCGCTCTTCCGTGACGGCGCCACACCTGATTCAAAGGTCGAATGCACCCCTACTCTGACAGTTGACGGCAGGACCTTCAAGAACTCCGAGGGCTATCCGGAGAGCTCCTTGGGCTCCGTTACGCTGCGGGACGCGTTTGCCCATTCCTGCAACACCGCCTTCATCAATGCCCGTGACACCGTCAGCCAGGACCAGCTCGAGTCCGCCGCCATGGCATTGGGCGTGGCCGTGGAAGCGCCCAAGCTGGGAGCTGACGCCTTCCTCGGTTCAGTCCCTGGCGCCGCAGAGGGAACCGAGCACGCGGCATCCATGATCGGCCAAGGTAAGGTGCTCTTCTCCCCACTGTCTGCTGCGATCATGGCAGCCTCTGTTGGCAACGGCGCTCCGGTGTCGCCTCAACTGGTGCTGAACCCAGAAGCCCAGAACTCCAGTCCGACAGCGACGCCCACGGAAAGCGGCAGCGCGCCGTCGTCCTCTTCGTCTGGTGCGCCGTCCCCTTCCGCTAGCGCGCCGCCCGCTTCGCCGCCCTCAACCAAGCCGATCACCAAGGAAGAAGCCGCAGCGCTATCAGACATGATGCGGGCGGTGGTGACCTCCGGGCACGCAGGATTCCTCGCCCAGGTGCCGGGAGCGCCCGTCGGGGCAAAAACGGGTACTGCTGAGTTCGGCAATGACGACCCGCCCAAGACTCACGCGTGGATCGTTGCGGTCCACGGAGACCTGGCGGTTGCCGTGTTCGTGGAAGACGGCGGGCTGGGTGCGACCACCAGCGGGCCGTTGTTGAAGTCGTTCCTCACCGCCGCCGGCTAACTCGGGAGAAGCTATGGAAAGCAGCACGCAGTGCGTTGTGGTTGGCGGAGGTCCGGCTGGGATCGTGCTGGGCCTGCTCCTTGCCCGGGCCGGAGTTGAAGTCACTGTGTTGGAGAAGCACGCCGACTTCCTGCGGGACTTCCGCGGCGATACCGTGCACGCCTCCACCGTCCGCCTCCTCGACGAGTTGGGGTTGGGTGAAGGGTTCCGGCAGCTGCCGCAGAGCAAGCTTGGTAATTTCCAGCTCCCTGCCGGGACCGGGGATTCTGTGATCCTCGCTGATTTCGGGCTCCTCAAGGAGCCGTATAACTATGTGGCCATGGTGCCCCAGTGGGACTTGCTGAACTTTCTGGTGGAGGCAGCCAAGCAGGAACCTACCTTCACGTTGCGGATGAACACTGAGGTCACAGAGCTGCTCCGCGACGGGGCCGGTGCAGTATCGGGTGTGGCGTACAGAACCCGGGACCCCCTAACCGGCGAAACCGTAGGGACGGGCGAACTGAGCGCAGCATTGACCGTGGCCTGTGACGGCCGTAGTTCGGTGCTTCGTGCACGGGCGGGTTTGGTGCCACGCGAATTTCCGGTGCCGTTCGATACGTGGTGGTTCCGGCTTCCGCGGTACTCCGATGAGAGGGATCCCGTGGCGTCGATTGCGCCCAGTTTCGGGACTTCGGATGTTCTGCTGAGTTTGACCCGCAAGGACTTTTATCAGATCGCCTACCTCGCGGCGAAGGGACTGGACCCGAAGTTGCGGGCTGAAGGCGTGGAGGCGTTTCGTGCACGCATCGCCAGGTTGCGGCCAGACCTTTCAGACCGTGTGGACAACATTCGCTCCGTGGATGATCTTCACCTGTTGGACGTGAAGCTCAACCGTTTGTCCGAGTGGCACAAGCCGGGCCTCCTGCTTATTGGTGATGCTGCCCATGCGATGTCCCCCGCCGGTGGCGTGGGGATCAACCTGGCGGTGCAGGACGCCGTCGCGGCCGCCCGGATCATTGCGTCCCCGCTGCTGAGCAACACGCTCGACGACGGTCACCTCGCCGCCGTCCAGAAGCGGCGCTGGCCACCAACCGTGATTGTGCAGACGTTTCAGCGGGTGCTGCATCGCGTGATCTTCGCGCAGGTCATGGCAGGCAAGCAGCCAAAACCGCCCAAATTGTTGCTCTTCGTGCTCCGGAACTTTCCCGGCGTCCGGAAGGTGCCTGCACGGATGATTGCCTTCGGCCCACGACCCGAGCGTGCACCGCAGTTCGCCCGGCGAAAGCCTGACGCTTAGCCCGCTTGGGCACCGAGGCCAAGTTCCGCCGTCGAGCCTTAATACCTGGCCGTGGGAAGATTGGGCGGTGGCCCATATTGACGTTTCCGGCATCGACTACTTCCTCTCCGACGGCACCCAGCTGCTCAACGGCGTGACCTTCAAGGTGCCGGACGGCACCAAGACCGCGCTGATTGGACCCAACGGAACCGGCAAAACGACGCTGTTCAAGATCATTTCCGGCGACCTCACACCCGACGAAGGCGTCGTAGGCAAATCCGGGAACATGGGCATCATGCGCCAGTTCGTGGGGCAAGTCCGGGACGAATCAACTGTCCGGGACCTGCTGGTTTCCACGGCCCAAGCCGGGCTGGCGGCAGCTGCCAAGGCGGTAGAAGACGCCGAGCTCGCCATGATGGAACACGACGATGAACCCACCCAGATGAAGTACGCCCAGGCGATCGTGGATTGGGGAGACGCCGGCGGTTACGACGTCGAGACGGTCTGGGACGAAGTCTGCATGGCGGCTTTGGGAATTTCCTTCGACAAAGCACAGTTCCGACGTGCCTCCACGCTGTCCGGTGGCGAGCAGAAGCGGCTCGTGTTGGAAGCCCTGTTTGCGGGTCCGGATGAACTTCTGCTCCTGGACGAACCGGATAACTACCTTGACGTCCCCGGTAAGCGCTGGCTGGAGTCAAAGCTCAACGAATCCAAGAAGACCGTGCTGTTCATTAGCCACGACCGCGAGCTGCTCAACAACGCCGCCGGACGAATAGTGACGCTTGAACCAGGCATCAACGGAGCCGGAGCCTGGATCCACGGAGGCGGTTTCGGCTCCTACGTGGAGGCGCGTGCCGACAGGAACGCCCGGTTCGAGGAACTCCGCAAGCGCTGGGACGAGGAGCATGTGAAGCTCAAGGAACTCGTCAACATGTACAAGAACAAGGCTGCGTTCCGGTCCGACATGGCCAACAGGTACCAGGCAGCACAGACCCGTCTTGCCAAGTTCCTGGAGGCGGGGCCGCCCGAGGCCCTGCCCATTGAGCAGAACGTGAAGATGCGCCTCAAGGGTGGGCGAACAGCCAAACGCGCCGTCGTGGCGGAGAAGCTTGAACTGACTGGGCTCATGAAGCCGTTCTCCACCGAAATCTGGTTCGGCGACCGTGTGGGCGTTCTCGGTTCCAACGGTTCCGGAAAGAGCCACTTCCTGCGCTTGCTCGCAACGGGAGGCACCGACCCTGAGCGGGAGCACTTGCCGGTGTCGGACGTTGTCATTGCCGAAGTGCCGCACGAAGGAACTGTGAAGTTGGGCGCGCGTATCCGCCCCGGATTCTTCGCGCAGACGCACGTTCGCCCGGATCTGCTGGGCCGGACCTTGTTGGAGATCCTCCACCGCGGCGATGAACACCGCTCCGGCCTGCCCCGCGAAGCTGCCGCAGGTGCTCTGGACTCTTACGGTTTGGCCGGCCAGTCGGAGCAAAAGTATGAGTCCCTGTCCGGTGGCCAGCAGGCGCGGTTCCAGATCCTCCTGCTGCAGCTGTCCGGAGCCACCCTCTTGCTCCTGGACGAGCCCACCGACAACCTGGACTTGCACTCCGGCGAGGCCCTGGAGCGCGCTATCGATGCTTTCGAGGGAACGGTCCTGGCTGTCACCCATGACCGCTGGTTCGCCAAGTCCTTTGACCGCTTCCTGATTTTTGGCTCGGATGGAAAGGTCTACGAGTCGGAGGAACCCGTGTGGGATGAGAAACGCGTGGAGCGCGCCCGCTAATCCACACGTTCTCTCACATCGTTGCCCTTTTCGCCCGATGCTCTCTCGGTTGATGAGAGAGCATCGCGGGTTTAAGGGGTGGGATGTGAGAGAGCATCGTGGGTTTAAGGGGTGGGATGTGAGCGAGCATCGGGTGATCAAATGATCACACTGCATGATTAAGTGAGCGTCAGCCTGATACCGTTGAACTATGGGAACTCCTGACCGCCACCGACTCATAGGCGAGTTGCTGCGCAAACGCGAAGAAGTATCGGTGGACGAGCTTGTGGCGGCAACCGGTGCCTCGGGAGCCACTGTCCGCCGTGACCTCGAGATCCTCGCTGCCAATGGAGTACTGAAGCGGATCCACGGCGGGGCCCGCAGTCTGCTGGCGCGGGGCGACAACCCCGGCTACGGGCAGCGCGAACTGGAAGACCATGAGGCCAAGCTCAAAATCGCAGCAGCCGTTGACACGCTCCTGAAGGACCGCGAGCACGTGTGGTTGGACAGCGGATCCACCGCCACGGAGATCGCGCGGCGGCTGAGTCAGCGTGACCTCACAGTGATGCCGATGTCCTTGCACGGCGTTGAGGCGCTGACCCACGCCAAGGAGGGCCGCCGGCCGCAGCTCATACTCCCCGGAGGAAGCCTCATTCCCGGCGAACGGTCTTTCCGCGGACCCATGACCGAGGCGAACATTCGCTCGTTGCGGTTCGACACCGCTGTGGTCACACCCTGCGCCCTCAACCTCAAGGATGGACTGCTGGCCCATGACATTGACGACGCCGCGGTGAAGCGCGCCGGCCTGGAATCGGCGTCGCGGGTCATCGTTGCTTCCTCCGGCAGTAAGTGGAATGCCAGCGCGGTAGCCCTGGTTGCCGCTATGGAGACTGTGGACGTCATCGTGACGGACCTGAAGCCTTCTTCCGAAGATCTTGCCCGGCTCGACAAACTCTCTGTGGAAGTTGTGATTGCATGACCACAAGCACAAGAAGCGACACCAACGTCAACGCGGCGGCGGTGGCGACGTTCCTGATCTTCGCCATGAACGGCTTGGTGTTTGCCAGCTGGGCGGCACGCATCCCCGCTGTCACCGAGGCTCTTAGCCTGACCTCCGGCCAAATGGGCACCCTGCTGCTTTGCACCGCCGTCGGCTCCCTGATGGCTTTGCCATCCGCAGGTTGGGTGGTGGGCCGAATCGGTACAGCTGGCACGGTTCGCCTCGCCGGCATCGTGGCAGGTGCCGCAGGTGCTGCGATCGCTTTCTCCCTCATGGCTGCATCGGTCCCGGGCACAGCCATCGCGCTCTTCTTCTTCGGCATCGGCATTGGCCTGTGGGACGTAGCCCAAAACATCGAAGGGGCCGACGTCGAACATCGGCTGAAGCGGACCATCATGCCGCAGTTTCACGCAGCGTTCAGTGGCGGGGCGTTTGTAGGCGCTTTGATCGGCGCGGGGCTCTCTCAACTCGGTGTTGGCCTCCCTGAGCACCTGCTCGTGATCGCCGGACTTGCTGTCCTCCTAGCGCTGACCGTGCCGCGGTACTTCCTGCCACACGAAGCGTCAGTGGCTGAAGCGCTCGACGACGGCGCGCCGGCTCCCAAGGGACCCACGGCTTGGCGGGACGGCCGGACCCTGCTCATCGGTGTGGTGGTTTTGGGGGCGACCCTCACCGAAGGGGCCGGCAACGACTGGATTGCCAAGGCAGCCGTTGATGGACTCGGTACCTCCGAAGCGACGGGGGCCCTGCTGTTTGCGCTCTTCGTTGCTGCAATGACCGGGATGCGGTTCCTCGGCGGCAAGGTCATCGACAGGTTCGGCCGCGTCGCTGTTCTCCGCGCCAGCATGGCAGCGGCCGCGCTGGGCCTTGCGTTGTTCGTCTTTGCCGGCAACGTGGTGCTGGCTGGCCTTGGTGCTGCACTCTGGGGCGTTGGTGCGGCGTTGGCCTTCCCGATGGGCATGTCCGCAGCGGCCGACGATCCCAAGCACGCAGCGGCCCGGGTTTCCGTGGTCTCCACGATTGGCTACGTCGCGTTCCTCGCTGGCCCGCCGCTTCTGGGCTACCTTGGGGACCAAACCGGGATTCACATGGCACTGCTGGCCATCGGATTGCCTATTCTTGTTGCCCTGCTTCTTGCTGGCGTTGCAAAGCCCTTGCGCGCCAAATAGTCGTCCGACCAGCGATTTCATTCTCCTGGATGCATATGTCGCAGAACGGCCACCACAACAGCAGGACCACGCCGGCGGCAAGGCAAGCACCGCCGAGGACATCACTTAACCAGTGAGCGGACAGGTAGGTTCTGCTAACCATCATCGCGAGTATGCCAAGAACGGCCACCACTTTCGCCCACTGCTGACCGATCAGCAACGCCATGACGACGAGGAAAGCGGTAGTCGCAGAAACATGCCCCGAAGGGTATGAGCCTGTATCCGAGAGGACCTTGGCGCCTTGGGGCCGATCACGCCCAACCAGCGCTTTGGCCAGTTGAGTGAGGCCCAGTGCGGACAGACCGGCGAGTGCAGAGAAGGCGGCCGCGCGGGGACGCTGCCAAATGAGTAGCGCGGCTGCCAGCACCAGGTGCGACACCAAGGCGCCTGTATACCCAGCCCAGTTGAGCACCACGTTTACTGCGTCCCAGAACGGGGCGTGCAGGCTGAAGGAATAGGCCTGCCATGTTGTATCAATTCTGTTGAAGGCGGGCTCCCCTTGGCCGGCCATAATCAGCCCTCCCGGTACCGCGAACGCGCAGAGCAATAGCAAGGCAGGCGCGACAATCTGCCAGGTGGGCCGTTGGCGCGGACGCAGGACGCGAATCATGCACTCATCGTAGCCACGCCGGTTGGACAGGGTTGCCGGAGTTTTGGAATGCCGTCGGGTCCTGCCGCTGGGCTCGCGCTACTGTGGTGGAATGCGAGGTTTCCTGGGCAAAGGCCCCAAGCACGTGGCAAGGTTCGATCATTTCCTTGTCAGGGCAGTTTCGCGCCAGCCTCACGGAGAGCATGATGATCTCTTCCGACGGCTTTCAGCAGCCGCCACCAAAGGGAAGCTCTGGTTCGGCATCGCGGGAATCATGGCCTCGGTTCCAGGAAAGCCGCGCAGAGCAGCATTGCATGGACTCCTTGCCCTGGGCGTGGCCTCCGGGGTCACCAACGTCATCTTCAAGACGGCACTCCCCAGGACACGACCCCTGCCCGAGCATTTGCCGGTCTTCAGGTTCGTGCATCCGCAGCCAGTTAGTTCCTCAATGCCGTCGGGTCACTCAGCTTCCGCCGTAGCCTTTGCCGTGGGTGCGGGGATGGTCTCTCCCGTCCTGGGTGCCGTACTCGCGCCTATCGCCGCAGGCGTTGCCTATTCCCGCGTGCACACAGGGGCCCACTGGCCGTCGGATGTGGTGTTTGGTTCAGCACTTGGTGCGGGTGCTGCCCTGCTGACGCGCACGTGGTGGCCAGCCAAGCCTCCCGAGCCCAAGCCGCGCAGGACAGCGGCTGAGGCTCCAGCGATTCCCGACGGCGAAGGGCTCAGTATTGCGGTCAACGTCCTGGGTGGTTCCTACTCCCCCGAAACCGGCGAACTACTGAAAGATGTATTCCCCAAAGCGCATATTCATGAAATCGCGGAGGGCGAGGATGTGGCCGCTGAGATTGAAGCAGCAGCTGCCCGGTCAGGCACCGTAGCGCTTGGCGTTTGGGGTGGTGACGGGACGGTTGGCACCGCGGCGGCTATCGCCGTCGAGCATTCCCTGCCTCTGCTGGTATTACCGGGTGGCACCCTCAACCACTTTGCCCGTGACCTTGGGACCAGTTCGATTGACGACGCACTCGACGCAGTGACAAACGGGCACGCCGCTTATGTGGACTTCGGGCATGTTGCCGTCCATCGTGGTTTGCCTGAGAACCCTGAGACCAGTGAGATCGCCATGCTGAATACGGCCAGCGTGGGTGTTTATCCGAACCTAGTACGCCGCCGGGAGCGGCTGCAGCCTGCCATGGGCAAACCCCTGGCCAGTCTGGTGGCATCGCTGCGGACTTTCGGCGTGAACTCGCCCACGACGCTCACCGTCAACGGCGTGAAGCACAAGCTGTGGATTCTGTACCTGGGACGCGGGCGGTACTACCCCAGCGACCATGCCCCACTTCGACGCCCTGTGTTGGACGACGGTGTCTTCGATCTCCGCATGATCACCGCGGATGAACCATTTGCCCGTGCCCGACTGCTTTGGGCCGTCATTACGGGCACCGTTGCTGCTTCCAAAGTCACGCATCTGACCGAGGCGACAACCGTCACCATTGAAGCGATCGGAGAACCGTTGGTCCTTGCCGTGGATGGTGAGCCTAAGCCCGGTGTGCGCAGTGCCGTGTTCAACGTCAAGAGACGCGAGCTGCGCGTGTACTGTCCCTTGCCGGAAGATCCAGGTTCATAGCGTCATCCGGGAGGACTACCCTGACTGGACCCTGAATCATCCCTGAGACAGGCGATTTCCGTGCCCTCCGTGAGTAGCGTTGTCAGTACAGTCAACAACTCACCTGCACGTACACGTGCTCCGAGGAGGGAACGCTTCCATGATCGAAGCAAAAGGCCTGACGAAGGTCTACGGCGAGAAAACCGCCGTCGGCGGTGTCAGTTTCACCGTCCAGGCCGGACGGGTGACCGGCTTCCTGGGCCCGAACGGCGCCGGCAAGTCCACCACGATGCGCATGATCATGGGGCTGGACACTCCCACCGCGGGTTCGGTGACCGTGAACGGGGAGCCGTTCGCCAAGCATGTTGCGCCACTGCGTGAAATCGGCGCGCTGTTGGACGCCAAGGCTGTCCATACGAGTCGCACGGCGTACAACCACCTGCTGGCCATGGCCGCAACACACAGCATCCCCAAGAGCCGGGTGCGGGAGGTCATTGAGATGACCGGGCTGGGAGAAGTCGCCAAGAAAAAGGTGAAGGGTTTCTCCCTTGGAATGGGCCAGCGCCTCGGTATTGCCGCAGCGTTGCTGGGCGATCCGCAGACCATCATCCTGGACGAGCCCGTCAACGGCCTGGATCCGGAAGGCGTGGTGTGGGTCCGCAACCTCGTCAAGTACCTCGCTTCCGAGGGCCGCACCGTGTTCCTGTCCAGCCACCTTATGAGCGAGATGGCATTGACGGCAGACCATCTGATCGTGATCGGCCGCGGCAAGATCATTGCGGATGCACCCATCGCAGAGATCATCACCGGTAAGGGCCAGGCCCGCACCCGCGTCCGCACGGACCAGCCCGAGCGGCTCATGCAACTACTCGCCGGCACGGGTGTCTCCGTGGAGGTCCAGGAACGTGAACTGCTGGAAGTTTCAGGCTTGGATCCGCGCGGAATCGCCCGGACTGCCCTAGACAACCAGGTCATGGTCTACGAGCTGACCCCGCTCCAGGCAAGTCTCGAAGAGGCGTACATGGAGTTGACCAAGGACGAGGTGGAATACCACTCGCACATCACCACCGGGGCCTCTGTTCCCGTTCAGGCCGGAGGGAAATAGACATGAGCACCACCACTTTGGACCGCAAGTCCATGCGTAACTCAGTCGGTCCAGGACCGGCCTTCCATCGCGTGCTGAACTCCGAGTTCATCAAGTTCCGCACGTTGTTGTCCACGCTGATTCTCCTGGCTTCCACAGCGTTGGTCATGGTTGGCTTCGCAGCACTTTCGGCTTGGGGTACAGGGCAGTTCGCCGAACAAGCTGCGAGGGATCCCGAAGCCGCCGCAGCCATTGCCGCACAGGGCGGCGACATCGCAGTTACCATCCCCACCTCCGGCATCGCATTCGCCCAGCTGATCCTCGGTTCGTTGGGCGTCCTGCTCATGAGCTCCGAATTCACCACGGGAATGGCGCGCTCCACTTTCGCCGCGGTCCCGAAGAGGCTCTCGCCGTTCCTGGCCAAGCTTATAGTCGTGATGGTCAGTGCCTTCCTGTTGACGGCGGTGTCCACCTTCATAGCTGGCCTCGTATCACTCCCGATCGTGGACAACTACGATCTCAAGCTGGATCTCAGTAGCTCGCAGTCGGTCAAGCTTTTGCTTGTCAACAGCATCTACGTGGCAGCCGTAGCAGCGATTGGTATGGCACTGGGAACCATAGTCCGTAACTCGGCAGGAGGCATCATGAGCCTCGTGGGCCTGTTCTTTGTGGCCCCGATTGCGTTTCAGCTGATTCCTGGCGATTTCTTCGTGGAAGCCCGCAAGTACCTTCCTGGCAACACCATCAACCCGATGACCGCCGTCGAGCATGTTCCGGACACCCTGGAAGTCTGGCAGGCCGCCCTGGTTCTCGGCGCTTGGGTTGTGGTACCCGTTGCCTTGGCAATGGTCCTGTTGAAGAAGCGGGATGTCTAGGCCCCCTAGGCTCAATCCATGACTGAAGCTCCACAAGCGAAGGACGCGCCGGCTGTAACAGCTGACGCGTCCTTCGCTGAAATCGCCCACCGCCGCAGGGGCCGTATCCGTCGCTATTTTTTCGAGCGTCCCCGTGCGATGGATGCGGTGGTCGTCCTTTGCTACGTCCTTTTGGCCTTGCCCACCATCATCGCCTCGATCATCGAGGGCAAGTGGCTCGTGGTCGGGCTTTTGCTGCTGATCGCGACGGTTCTGATATTCCGGCGGCGGTACCCGCTTCGGGTGGTTGCCGCCGTCGCGGTTCTGGAAGTCTTGGCCACGGTGCTGAACCCGTGGGGCTCAAACGTTTCCGCGGGTCTGTGGTTCGCCCTCTACGCTGTAGCGACTACCCGTAAGCGGGCAATTTCACTGGTTGTGTTTGGCGCTGCCAGCCTGCCGCTTAGCCTGCTGTACCTTTTCATGTGGACAAGTCCCAGCAGTATGAACACCCTGCAGGACGTCCCGGAGAACTTCCACCTCATCAACAACATCGCCACTGCTGTGACCATCATGTTGTCCAACCTCCTGGCTACGGGCATTGGTATCTCGGTCCGCCAGCGGCGGGAGCATGAGGCCGAGATCGCCGCATGGGCAGCGCGGACAACGCAGTTGGGCAAGGTTACTGAGCGCAACAGGATTGCGCGGGAAATGCACGACGTCGTGGCTCACTCCCTGACGGTAATGATCAGTTTGTCGGACGGTGCGGCAGTCGTGGTCAAGAAGGACCCCGACCGCGCCGGCGACGTCCTGGGTGAGCTGTCCCGAACGGGCAGAGCGGCGCTTGCGGATATGCGCCGTGTGCTTGGAGTCCTGCGCGACGATTCCGGCCGCCCGGCGCCACTGACGCCGCTCGAGTCGGGGCTTAACCTGGCCAAGCTGCTGGATGGATTCCGTACGGCGGGCCTGCCGCTGCACTATGCGCACACAGGGCCCGCGCTTCCGGCCGATCCTGCTTTCGAGCTCACCGTTTACCGGATTGTGCAGGAATCGTTGACCAATGTTCTCCGCTATGGGCGCTCTCTTAGCCGCGTCGACGTGCAAGTAGCCCGCGACGGCGACCTGGTCACCATTGACGTGCTCGACGACGGCCGGGGAACCCGGGAGGGTGGCGACTCAATGGACAGCCTGGGAACACGGCAAGGCATTGCGGGAATGCGTGAACGGGCGGGAATCTATGCTGGAATCGTTAGTGCCGGTCCGGGCAAAAGGGGAGGCTGGGCGGTCCACGCCGAGCTGCACTGGAACGGCGACAAGGGGGAATAGTGGTAGATCACGGCGTCATCAAGATCCTGCTGGTGGATGACCAGCCACTGCTGCGGATGGGCTTTCGACTCATCCTTGAAGGTGAAGAGGACTTCCATGTGGTGGGCGAGGCATCAGACGGGAACGAGGCTGTCCGGCAGGTTGGGGAGCTGCAGCCGGATGTGGTGCTCATGGACGTCCGAATGCCCACCATGGATGGCGTAGAAGCTACGCGCCGCATTTCGGACGCCGGTTCCGAAGCCCGGGTCATCATCCTCACCACATTTGACCTGGACGAATACGCTTTCTCGGGACTGCAGGCTGGTGCTTCTGCATTTCTGCTTAAGGATGTTGCCCCGGTTGAACTCGTGCACGCTGTACGGCTTGTGGCCAGTGGCGACGCCGTTGTGGCCCCCCGCGTAACGCAGAGGCTGTTGGAGACGTACGTACGCGGCGGCAGCGTGCCCGGCCAATGGTCCAACCCACATCGAGATCCCTTACTGGACGATCTCACACCACGCGAGACCGAGATCCTCACCACCATCGCCGAGGGGCTGTCCAACGCGGAGATAGCCCATAAGTTCTTCCTGTCCGAGGCCACTGTTAAGACCCATGTCCGCCGCATCCTCAGCAAGCTGCAACTGAGGGATCGCGTGCAAGTGGTTGTGTATGCGTACGAGACCGGACTTGTTGTGCCGAGTAACCCGGACTACTAACCCGGCAGCACTTAACGTGCAACATATGCATTAACAAATGTTTTTAATGACCACATGCGGCGAAACTGTGTTACCTTCGTCACTACAGACGCCCTCCTTGGCACCCTCAGTCCGGATGTCCTCAGGCGTACCGTTCGCATCTGTCATTAACCGGAGACACCACATGGAACCTTCAGCACCCCTGCAATTGGACCATCTACCTGATGCTCCCGCTTCCCCCACCGCTCCTGCCGAAACCGGCCTCCGCCGAACGATGGGTCCGCGCCACCTCATCATGATCGCGATGGGAGGTGTTATCGGATCGGGCCTGTTCCTCAGTTCCGGATACACGATTTCCCAGGCGGGTCCCCTCGGCGCTGTCCTTGCGTACTTGGTGGGGGCCTTCGTCGTCTACCTTGTGATGGCCTGCTTGGGTGAACTCGCCATCGCCTATCCGGTGTCAGGCGCCTTCCACATTTACGCGGCACGGTCCATCGGTCCGGCTACCGGCTTCACGACGGCCTGGCTCTATTGGCTTTGCTGGGCAGTTGCGATCGGGTCCGAATTCACGGCCTCGGGCCTGCTCATGCAGCGGTGGTTCCCTGGCGTCGAAGTGTGGGTCTGGTGCGTGGTGTTCGCAGCGATCCTCTTCGGATTAAATGCTGTTTCCTCCAGGTTCTTCGGAGAGTCCGAGTTCTGGTTCTCCATCGTTAAAGTGGGTGCGATCATTGCGTTGATCGTGCTTGGTGGGGCCGCACTCCTCGGGTTCCAGCCGCTCTCGGAATCCGCTAATCACCCGTTCCTCTTTGAGAACTTCAACACCTCAGGCGGCCTCTTTCCCAACGGTTTCTCAGGAGTCCTTGTTACTGCCCTGGCAGTCTTCTATGCCTTCTCCGGATCCGAACTCATCGGCGTCGCTGCCGGAGAAACCACCGATCCCGCGCGGAATATCCCCAAAGCCATGCGCAGCACTGTAGTCCGCCTCCTGATCTTCTTCGTCGGTGCCATTGCCGTCATCGCAGCAACTGTTCCTTTCGATCAGGTGGGCTTGGACGAGAGCCCGTTCGTTACAGTGTTCTCCTCGGTGGGCATCCCCTACGCGGCCGACATCATGAACTTCGTCATCATCACGGCACTGTTGTCCGCCGGAAACAGTGGACTGTTCTCCTGTGCACGCATGCTGTACTCGCTGTCTGATGAAGGGCACGCGCCAAAGGCCCTGAAGCGACTGACGCGGCGCGGCATTCCCCTCGTTGCCCTTTCTGTCAGCATGCTTGGCGGGCTGGCATCGCTGATCAGCAGTGTGGTTGCCCCCGAAACCGTGTACCTCGCCCTTGTTTCCGTGGCAGGATTCGCGGTGGTAGGGGTATGGATGTCAATCACGGCCTCACATTTCTTCCATCGCCGGGCATTCATCCGAAATGGTGGCCAGGTGGCCGACCTTGCTTACAAGGCCCCCTTCTTCCCGCTGGTTCCCATCCTGGCATTCACGCTTTGCTTGGTCTCACTGGTAGGCATTGCCTTCGATCCCAACCAGGTTGCTGCCTTGTACTTCGGTATTCCGTTCGTGGCCGCCTGCTACATCTACTTCCACTTCAGGCACGGGCGGCGGGCGATTAAGCAGAACGCCTGATCAATCCAGCACAGGGCTTCACGGCCGGGCTCCCGAGAGAGTCCGGCCGTGCAGCCTTTTCATCGTCCTGCCCATGAGGTCCTGATTCTTGCCGCTGACACGGGCGTGTGAGAATGGCGTGAACGCTTGGCGGAAGGAGCGGGATTCTTGGAGGTTTCACCGGAGGCGTCGTCGTTGGCGCAGGGGCTTCGTCTCGTTCGGTTGGTTACTGACCGCGAAAAGCAGGGCCGTCAGCTACTTGGCGTATCCCAACTCGCGGCCGAGCTGGACATGGAGCAGAGCCGGGTTTCGCGCCTGGCCCAGGAACTGTGCGATTTGGGGTTACTCGAGCGCCTGGAGCGCGGACCTTTCCGTGCGGGACCTCGGTTCTTCAGCCTGGCAGCCTCCCTCAACGTTGGCTGGGTCCATGATTCGCGTGCAGAACTGGAAGAGTTGGTCTCGTCCCTGGGATTTAGGTCCCGACTGTCAGTGCGCGACGGTGTCAGGGTTCTATTGCTGCGTTCCTCTACTAACAACTCAGTCCTGGGCGGGTTCGCAAAGCCGGGAATGGTCACGCCTGTGTGGTGTACGGGTTCCGGGCGGGCATTGCTGTGGGACCACTCCCGAAACGAACTGGAAGCCCTGCTCAAAGACGTCAACTTCATTGGCGTCGGCGGGCCTGCTGCAGCGCATTCCCAGGCGGAAGTCCACGCCCTCATGGAGCGCGACAGGCCCCAGGGTTTTGTTTTGGCGGCTGAGGAGTTCGAGCACGGTGTATGGGAACTGGCCGTACCTGTTCGGGATCCCTCGGGCGGCATCATTTCTGCCCTCAGTGTCCTGGGCACCCGTTCCGATCTTGAGAGGGCCGCACCGGAGCTTGCCCCGCTGCTGCATTCGGCAGCGCAGAGGCTCGGTTCCGCATCCGGCGCCTAAGGCCAGGGCAGCTACTGAAGCCGTCCACCAACCATAGACTCAAGCCACTCCTGCCAAGAGTGGAGTGCGACTGCGTAAGTTTCGCGGTGGGGCTCAATGCGTGACTTTGGGCCCACAATCTGAAGGGCCGCTGCAACCTCCCCCTTGAAGTCGCGTATGGGGGCAGCCAACGAGTAAAGTCCTGGTTCAGCTTCTTCGTCCACGATTGAGTAGCCGCGTACGCGAGCATCATTGAGGCGCGCCAGGAAGTCCTCCACAGAGGAAGGCGTATTGGGTCCATGCTTCACGAACTCAACAGACTCGAAGATCTTGCGGACTTCTTCGTCGGGAGCGTCCCACAGGAGTGCTTGGCCCGCGTCACTGCAATATGCAGGATAGGGACGTCCAAGCCACGATCCCACGAGGTTGGCGCTGGCAGGCACTTGTTCACCGATGGTGACCGTACTGTTGCCGCTGAGCACGCCAAGAAAGCATGCCTCGTTGGTTTCAGAAGCGAGACCCTCAAGGGCGGTTAGCCCGTCTGTTTTCAGCCGTTGTTCAGCGACCAGTTGGGCGTCCGTCAGGATAGTCCAGCCCAAGCTGTACTTCCTCTGATCCCTGCGGGCCAGGAAGCCCTCCTGCAAGGCGCCCTTGAGACTCCGGGACACTTGGCTGCGGTCCTTGTCCAGGTCGGCAGCGACGTCGGCGACCGTCCCGCCGTCGTATCCTTGCGCGTGACGGGCACCGACCGCAAGGATGGCCATCATGCCGCGGCCCATGCTTGAGGTCTTTGACATGGATTGATTCTAGCTATTGGCCGCAGGCGCGGCGGACCAGGGCGGGGGACAGGCGCGGGCCTTAGTGGATTGCGAAAACCCTGGCCGGAAATCCACTGCCTTCCAGGGGTTTGGCCCAGGAAGCAACCAGGACGCCCCCGGCCTCGGGCACGTTGTCCAGGTTGGCAAGAAGTTCAATCTGCCACTTGTCCCGGGCCAGGACATAAGTTTCCAGGCTGAAGTCCTGCTGGGAAGTTGCGACGCCGGGATCAGTGTCCGTTTGTTCGTGGCCCACGGCAGCCACAGCACGGTTCTCGATCAGGAATTCCAGAACCTCCCTCGACCAGCCGGGAGTGTGGCTGATGCCGGCTTGGTCCTTGTTCGCCATGGCCTGGGCATCGGGCCACCGCCTGCTCCAACCAGTGCGGAGCGCCACGAATGAACCCGCCAAAATGTGCCCGTTCCTCTCCTCCCAAGCCTGGACATCGGCGAGTGTTGGGGTGGCATCTTCATCCTTGCTGACACGGTCACTGATATCCAGGACAACCAAGGGCAAGAGCATTTGTTCCACGGGTATCTGGTCCAGCGTTCGGCCTCCCCGCACAAAGTGCGACGGCGGATCCACGTGGGTTCCCCACTGGCCCACGATCGAGTACCGGTGGGCAGTAAAGCCGTCCCCTTTTTCCATGTCAAAGAGGGCTTCGCGGGACTCATCCGGAAAGGCCGCGAAGCGCGGCTGACCTGGATGGAAAGCATGCGTCAGATCGGTGTACGTCCTGCCTTCGAGCAGGGGCGCGAGCTGCTGCCATAGCGGGTAATTCATCAGGCCACCCGGCTTTCAGTGACAGGAGCGTGGGCACTGCTGGAGACACTCAGTGGCGCGGAGACTTCAATGACGGGAACTTCCCACGGGTGGATATCGACGATCCGCTGGACGAGCTCATGAACGGCCTGCTCAGAGAGCGAATCATCGAAGTATGTGGTGAAGACAAAGGTCGGCGAGATGGTCCTCTTCCCCACGCTTCCCAGCGTGGGATTGGCACCTTCGGCGACGGTAAAGCCCTCGAACCCTGCCGAGGACTCAAAGACGTGGTGGTAATTACCGAAGCCACCCAGCTCCGGCGTTGCGGTGAGCGTTTGCAGCAGCGAGGCGATGCCGGCGTCGGACTCCAGAGCGCCCAGATCGCCACTGGCCAGTTGGGTCATGGTGTCCAGCGGAATGGGCCAGTGGATGCGCAGCTTTCGCACGGCTTTCAATTCAATGTTCATGGGGCAATGCCTTCCGAGGTGTGCTTACTGGGAGCAATGGTGGCACAACGTGACGAGCATTACAAGCATATAGAAATGTTTATATTGCACACACGGTGCGAGAGCTCTTAGTCTGCGGCTTTCACAGCGCCACCATGGGTTCGGCATGTACAAGTCACAGCCCCCGTGGGTTTGATGGACGCATGACCTCCCCACAGCCCCATCCAGACCACGATCGCGGCCTCGAATTCGATCTCTCCACTCTCCTGAGCCGTCGGCGATCATTCGGCCTCCTGTTCGGCGCCGGGACGGCAGCAGCCCTGGCTGCCTGCACGCCGGGTTCCGGAGGTGGCGGCGCGTCGCCGTCGTCGTCCTCCGGCGCTGCCGCTACCGCAACAGAAAGTACGACGGCGGCCGTAACACCTTCCGCTACGAGTACCGTGACGCGCGCCCTCGCCGAATGCGGGGTCGAGATCCCCGAGGAAACAGTCGGCCCATATCCCGGCGACGGTTCCAACGGGCCGAATGTGCTCGAAGCATCGGGAGTGGTTCGAAAGGACATCAGTTCAAGCTTCAGTAGCTCCACCACGAAGGCCACGGGTGTCCCACTGTCTTTCACCCTGACGCTCCTGGATAACGCCAACGGTTGCTCGCCGCTGGCGGGCGCAGCTGTCTATGTATGGCACTGTGACCAGAATGGAAAGTATTCCCTGTACGACTCGGGGCTGAAGAACGAGAACTACCTCCGTGGCGTCCAGGAAACCGACAGCAACGGCCAGGTAACTTTCACCTCCATCTATCCCGGCGCCTACAGTGGCCGGTGGCCTCATATTCACTTTGAGGTATTTGAATCCATGAGCAACACTTCTGCGGCCGGGCAGGTGCTGGCAGTGTCCCAGATCGCCCTGACCGAGGCAGCGTGCAAGGACGTCTACGCGTTGGAGGGATACGAGTCGAGTGCCCGAAACTTCGCAAAGAGCACCCTGGCAGATGACAACGTCTTTGGTGACGATGGGGGCATATATCAGCTGGCCACTATGTCGGGCTCCGTCCAGGGAGGCTACACAGCCGCGCTGAACGTCACGGTCTGACGCGAAGCGGTCGACGAGCGCGGCTAGACTCGGGGCATGCCTTCGAATGCCTCCGCAGCAACTGACCACATCCAGGACCTCGGCGCATATGTTTCGGCTTCGCCATCCAGCTTCCATGCAGCGCACGAGGCCGGTCGGCGGCTCAATAGCGCTGGCTTCACCTCACTGGATGAACTGCAGCCGTGGGAACGTGGCGCGGGTAAGTTCTACGTCATCCGCGATGGCGCCCTGATCGCGTGGGTAACTCCGGAGAATGCCGGTCCAACCACGGGCTTCAATATTCTGGGCGCCCACACAGACTCCCCCTCCTTCAAACTCAAGCCGAAGCCCACCACCGGGAAGTTCGGCTGGCTGCAGGCCGGCGTCGAGGTGTACGGAGGGCCACTCCTGAACTCCTGGCTGGACCGTGAGCTGCAACTGGCCGGTCGCCTGGTGTTACGCGACGGCACGCAGCACCTGACTGCAACCGGCCCGCTCCTGCGCTTCCCGCAACTGGCCATTCACTTGGATCGTGGGGTTAATGACAACGGCCTCCTGCTTTCCAAGCAGCAGCACATGAACCCGATTTTCGGGCAGGGCGATCCAGCCAATGAAGATCTTTTGGGCCTGCTTGCCGAGCGAACCGAGGGCACCGCCGTTGATCCGGCGGACATCGGGGGTTACGACGTCGTGGTGGCGGATACGCAGGCGCCCGCGGTTTTCGGCGCTAAGGGTGAGTTCTTCGCCTCCGGCCGCTTGGACAACCTTTCTTCGACCCACGCTGGTTTGGTGGCATTGATTGGACATGCGAAGGCAGGCCCGGAAGACGGCCCCATCGCTGTCCTCGCTGCTTTTGACCATGAAGAGATCGGTTCCAACTCGCGCTCCGGGGCCTGCGGGCCCATCCTCGAGGACATCCTGACTCGAATCTCTGACGGTCTTGGCGCTTCGGTGAGCCAGCGGCGGCAGTCCTTGGCGGCGTCGTTCTGTGTCTCTGCGGATGCCGGCCACGCCGTCCACCCGAACTACGCCGAGAGGCATGATCCGGTAAACCGTCCCGTACTCAACGGTGGGCCGCTGTTGAAGATCAATGCCAACCAGCGCTACGCCACCGATGCGGCGGGGGCTGCGCTGTGGGCGCGGATGTGCGCGGAAGCAAATGTGCCGTACCAGGAATATGTCTCCAACAATGACCTTCCATGCGGTTCCACCATCGGTCCACTGACCGCGACGCGCTTGGGCATCAGGACAGTTGATGTGGGCATCCCTCTGCTGTCCATGCATTCGGCACGGGAGTTGTGCGGCGTTGAGGACGCCTTCCGTTTGGCTTCTGTGGCTGAACTGTTCTACCGAACTGCCGTCTGAGGTCCTCCAAGGAAACCAAAAGCCTCAAGGACTCATTTCAAGAGCGTTTCCAATGTTTCGCAGGGGAAACTTTGGATGCTTATTATCATACTTTTTGTGCGTGCTTCCGTTTTGAAGAACGTCAAAATGTACATCTGCACAAGAAGATGCCCTGTCCGGATGGCTACTCTGGGAAAGCCATGTGGCCCACTGCACATCAACTGGGCCCCTTCTCCAAACAGACTAAGGACGGCGCCGACCCATGCACGCTGACCAACAGCTTTCAAAGTCCCTGAAGCCACGACACCTCTCCATGATCGCCATCGCCGGCGTGATTGGTGCTGGGCTCTTTGTGGGATCCGGCGCCGCCATCCAACAGGCTGGTCCGGGCATCCTTGTCGCCTATCTGGCCGCTGGCCTGGTGGTCATCCTCGTCATGCGGATGCTTGGCGAGATGGCTGCGGCCAACCCGGAGACAGGCTCCTTCTCCACCTACGCGGACAAGGCGTTGGGCCGTTGGGCTGGCTTCAGCATTGGCTGGCTCTACGCGTGGTTCTGGATCATCGTGCTGGGCATCGAGGCCACCGCAGGTGCTGCCATCATGCATCGCTGGGTTCCAGGCGTCGACCAATGGGTTTGGGCGCTGGTACTCATGGTCCTCCTGACATTGACCAACCTGGGCTCCGTGAAGTCCTACGGCGAGTTTGAATTCTGGTTCGCGTCGATCAAGGTGGCTGCCATCGTCATCTTCCTACTCGCAGGCATTGCCGCCATCCTTGGCTTGATCCCGGGTGTTTCCGCGCCGGGCGTCGCCAACCTTCTGGACCAGGGCGGCTTTATGCCCAACGGTCCCGGGGCGGTCTTGGCTGGCATCCTCGTGGTGGTCTTCTCGTTCTTTGGTGCCGAGATTGCCACGATCGCCGCGGGCGAGTCCGAAAACCCAGTAGATGCCGTAAAGAAGGCTGTGAAGTCCACTGTGTGGCGCATCTTGATCTTCTACATCGGCTCCATTGCCATTGTGGTCACGCTCCTGCCGTGGAACAGCGCCTCAGTTGCCAAGAGCCCGTATGTTGCCGTGATTGAGCTTTACGGAATCCCGGGTGCCGGCACCATCATGGACATCGTGGTGCTCACGTCGGTTCTCTCCTGCCTGAACTCGGGCCTGTACACGGCAAGCCGCATGCTTTTCTCGCTCTCGCAGCGTGGCGACGCTCCCAAATCCTGGATGAAGATTTCCAAGCGCGGCGTTCCTGCGGCAGCAGTGCTGGCCTCCACCGTGGTGGGGTTCATCACTGTTGGCCTGAACTACGTCGCTCCGGATACCGTGTTCCTGTTCCTCGTCAACACGTCCGGCGCTATCGCCTTGTTTGTGTGGCTGGTTATCGCCAGCTCACAGCTCATCCTCCGCCGCCGGATGGGCGCGGCCGCCAAGGACCTGAACCTCAAGATGTGGATGTTCCCGTACCTCACGTGGATCGCAATCGGAAGCATCGTTGCGCTCATCATCGGCATGGTGATCCTTGAATCCACGCGAGAATCGCTCTTCCTCTCGCTGGCCTTGGCCGCTGTTGTCGTCGCCATCGGCGTATTCCGATACCGCAAGCGCGGGACGCCGTCCGCTCCGGCGGGTGACGCGGATGCCGAGCGTGTGACGTTGGGTTCCGGTCCGGCGTCGTAGGCGTCCTTTTCGTCCGGGGCAGCCGCCGTCAGTGTTCGACGGCGGCTGCCCCGTTTGTGGTTTAAGGCACCTCAACGGGGAGGTACTGGATGGGTCCTGGGCACTGTGCGCCGGTGGTGTCCGGAACACCAGGTATGGCAGGGATGTCGAAGACGGAGTCCCGCTGGCGTTTGCCTGCCTCCTTGACCACCACACGGACCTTGGCCACAACGCTGGGCGGGGAGGCTGATTGCCCGGCAGGTAGATACGGGGGCTCCTGGGGGATGAGCCAGCGGCCATCCGTCTGCTGCTGGACGGGCCGCGGTGTGCAGCCGTCTCCGAAACATGCCTGGACGCGGCTTGGCGTTGAGGCTATCTTCAGCTCGATCGGAGCGGCGTTCCCAATTGCAGGGCACACGCGTGACTTGTCCACGGCGAACCACACCAGTCCGCCGATCGCGGCCACCAGAATAATCGCCGCAACCCAGATCAGCCGGGGCTTCATGGCAAGTAGCCTACGCCTGGGCGCGCCGCCGGGAACTGAGCTACGGGCGGTTAATGGGCTACTGGGCCAAGCCAATGACGAGGTTGATTGTGGCGGCCAGGATGACGGTGCCGAACAAGTAGGACAGCAGACTGTGTTTCAAGGCCTCAAGCCGGATCCTATGGTTGCTCAGGTTGGTGTCTGAGACCTGATACGTCATGCCCAGGCTGGTGGCCAGATAGGCGAAATCCGTATATTGCGGTGGGCGGTCCTGGTTGAAGCTGATGCCACCAACTCCACCACCGGCCTCGGCTTCAGGGCTGTAATAGAGCTCGGCGTAGCGCAGGGTGAAGAGCGTTTGGACCAGCATCCAGGACAGGGCCACGCACGCCAGCGAGAGTGCGGCGGAATAAAAGCGCGTGTCCGTTCCTTCAGTGTGCGAGTTGACGATCACCGCCGCAGCAGCGGCGATGCTGGCCAGGTTTGCGATAAGGATCAGAACGTCGGTGACTCCACGGGACGGGTCCTCGGATGTCGCGTGTTGCCGGGTCTCGGCGGGGTCCATTCGCGCTATCACCAGCCACACCCAGACAACATAGATCAGCGCTGCCGTTGCCCAGCCCACGGCCGGCGCATCAACCCAGCTGCCTGCGGCTCCGGTGACCATGAAGGCTAGGGCGCCGGCTGCCACCATGACAACGAAACGCAGGCGGCTACGCCGAACTCTGTTCAGTGCATCCATGCCCCCACCCTAGTCCGGGTTCTCCTTTTGATCCGGGGCATTGGGACACAGGAATCCACTAAATGGGCATCCTCGTGTTAGTGTCTTTGTCGCTGTTACGGAGAAAAACGAAACACTGTTTCTCCGAATCACCCTGCGCGGGTGGCGGAATGGCAGACGCGCTAGCTTGAGGTGCTAGTCCTCGAAAGGGGGTGGGGGTTCAAGTCCCCCTCCGCGCACAGGAAACCCCTGGAAGATCGCTGATCTTCCAGGGGTTTTGTCGTTTCCATCGCACGCCAGCTTCCTCTGGGGCCAAGGTTATCCACATACGGCGACTGGCGGGTTTCGGTCCAGGATCCCACCGAATAGCTTTGGGTGCAGGAGATGCACTAAGATATTGAAGTCTGTGTTGCGCCCTCCTTCCGAATCTTCGGCGGGGGAGCGAGCCACAGCATCGCAAATGAACCTCCTGTTACGGAAATACCGTAACCGCTTAGCCCAAAGGAGGTGGGTTCACATATGCGTCCTTACGAATTGATGGTAATCATCGACCCCGAGGTCGAAGAGCGTACCGTAGAGCCGTCGCTTCAGAAGTTCCTTAATGTCATCACCACCGATGGTGGAACCATCGAAAAGGTTGACATCTGGGGCCGTCGCCGTCTGGCATACGACATCAAGAAGAAGTCCGAAGGTATCTACGCAGTGGTGAACTTCACCGCTGAGCCGGCTACCGCCAAGGAACTTGACCGCCAGCTGTCTCTTAACGAGACGATCATGCGCACCAAGATCATCCGCCCCGAAGACCAGAAGGTCGTTGCTGAGTAATCAGCCCCTTCCAGATCTTTACACCGCAGGAACGAACAAGGAGGCAGTAGATGGCAGGCGAAACCACTATTACGGTCATCGGTAATCTCACCAATGACCCGGAGCTGCGGTTCACCCCGTCTGGCTCAGCAGTAGCGAACTTCACCATCGCTTCTACTCCCCGGACCTTTGATCGTCAGTCGAATGAGTGGAAGGACGGGGAAACCCTGTTCCTCCGCGCTTCCGTCTGGCGCGAAGCAGCCGAGAACGTGGCCGAGTCCCTTACCAAGGGCATGCGCGTCATTGTTTCCGGCCGTTTGAAGAGCCGTTCTTACGAAACCAAGGAAGGCGAGAAGCGCACCGTTATCGAGCTTGAGGTCGATGAAATCGGCCCGAGCCTGCGTTACGCAAACGCCAAAGTCAACCGTACCCAGCGCTCCGGTGGCCAGTTCGGCGCCGGAAACGGTGGCCAGGGTGGCTTCGGTGGCGGTAACGCCGGTGGCTTTGGCGGAGGTGCAGCAGCTGGTGCAAGCCAGGGCGGCAACTCCGGTGGAAACTGGGGCGGCAACCAGCCCGCGCAGCAGGATGACCCTTGGGCTACGCCCGGAGTCAGCAATGCAGGCGGCTGGGGCAACGGCCCGGATTCCGAACCTCCCTTCTAAACACCAAGAAAAAGTCCGACGCCGGAACCCGCCGGGACTGCTGCAAGGCATCCGGGCGACTACCGCCGTCGAACACCACCATCCCGTGGATCAATATCCACGGGCTCCATAGAAAAGGAGCTCCACGATGGCTAAGGCTGAACTCCGTAAGCCCAAACCAAAGTCCAACCCCTTGAAGGCCGCTGACATCACTGTCATCGACTACAAGGACGTAGCACTGCTGCGCAAGTTCATCTCCGACCGCGGAAAGATCCGCGCTCGTCGCGTTACTGGCGTTACCGTTCAGGAACAGCGCAAGATCGCCCAGGCAATCAAGAACGCCCGCGAAGTTGCTCTGCTGCCTTACTCCGGCGCTGGCCGCGGCTAAGGGAAGGGATTAACTAACATGGCAAAGCTCATTCTGACCCACGAAGTAACCGGTCTCGGTGCTGCTGGCGACGTTGTCGAGGTCAAGGACGGTTACGCACGTAACTTCCTGCTGCCCCGCGGCTTCGCTCTGACCTGGACCAAGGGTGGCGAGAAGCAGGTTGAGACCATCAAGGCTGCCCGCGCTGCTCGTGCCCACGCTTCTGTTGAAGCTGCACAGGCACAGGCTCAGGCTCTGTCCTCCAAGAAGGTCAAGCTCGAGGTGAAGGCCGGCGAGTCCGGTCGTCTCTTCGGCACCGTCAAGCCTGCTGATGTCGCTGCTGCTGTTGAGGCCGCTGGCCTCGGCGCCATCGACAAGCGCAACGTTGAACTGCCGAACCACATCAAGTCTGTCGGTTCGTACCAGGCCAACGTTCGCCTGCACGAGGATGTTTCCGCTGTTATCGACCTTGAGGTCGTTGCAGGGAAGTAGTCTCTGACCGCTACGAAGGACCCCCGCCGCCGGTTTCCGGTGGTGGGGGTCCTTTTGCTTATGAGGACGGTGTGTGGAGCTCAGACATGACGTGTTGGTAGCCCGTCCGGATCATCTCTGCGAGGATTTCCCGGTCCACGTCGTCCAGCCTATTGATGTATAAACATGCCGCTCCGGTCTTGTGCTTGCCCAACTCCGCAAGCAGACGCTCGGCATCGGGCCCGTATGTGAGGCCATAGAGTGCCAGGTTCGTCTTGCGCGGTGAGAAACCGACGGCGGCAGAGTCACCTTCCCGCCCGCTCTCGTATTTGTAGTGGTAGCTACCGAAGCCCACGATTGTAGGCCCCCACATAACCCCATCCTCGCCGGTAATCTCCTGCATCATCCTCCGCAGTTCCAGCCCATCGGCGCGCCGGCCAGGGTGCTCCACGGAGGAAAGGAATTCATCCACGGACATGCTTGTGGGCTGGGTCTTGTTCTCTGCCATGTTCGTAGTTTTCCAGACTCACGATTGGCCGGCTACCCAGTGATAACCTGCAGCGGTGACTTCAGAATCCTTGCGTATCCGCCCCTTCCACCAGGTCGACGTCTTCTCGGCCCAGCCATATCGCGGTAACCCGCTGGCAGTAGTAATGGACGCAGAGGGACTAAGCAGCGAGGCAATGCAGCACTTCGCCAACTGGACCAACCTCTCCGAGACCACCTTCCTTCTACCTCCAACAGATCCGCGTGCCGATTACCGAGTGCGCATCTTCACGGGCAGCGAGGAGTTCCCTTTCGCTGGGCACCCAACCCTCGGTTCCGCCCACACTTGGCTGCAGGCCGGGGGAGAGCCCAAGACTGACGGCGTGTTGGTGCAGGAATGCGGCGCAGGTTTGGTCCGGGTGAAGCACGACGCCGGCCGGCTGGCCTTCGCTGCACCACCACTGACCCGCTTCGAGGCGGTGGATGCCGCCGTTCGTTCCCAGCTGGCAGCCGGCCTTAGGCTCCCGGAGGCCTCCTTACTGGACGCATCATGGCTGGTGAACGGCCCGGAATGGGTTGGCGTCCTGCTTGAGTCTGCGGAACAAGTCCTGGCAATCGAACCGGATCTGGTGGCGATGGGTGACCTCAAGGTCGGGGTGATCGGCCCCCACAAGCCTGGCTCCGACGTCGACTTTGAAGTGCGCACGTTCATTCCCGGCGACGCCATGGTGGAAGATCCCGTGACCGGCAGTTTCAACGCCGGTGCAGCGCAGTGGCTGATCGGTTCGGGGCGGGCGCCTGAAGAATACGTGGCGGCGCAGGGCACTGCCTTGGGCAGGGCGGGTCGCATCCATGTGAAGGCTGAGAACGGTGACATTTGGGTCGGAGGGGCATCGGCCACGTGTATCCAGGGCACTGTCCTGTTGTAGCTCCAACCGGAGCGGAATTGGCGTCCCCTCCGGCGAGCGTTTAGCGTGAGACTTATGTCAGCATCCGATGCTTCCGCCAAGGCCAACGGCAACCCTTTGCTTGTCCTTGGCAAGATCACGTCTATATTGGACGCCTTTTCCCTATCGAAGCCGGTGCTGCAGCTGAGCGACATTCGCGAGTACACCGGGATGCCGACTTCCACAGTGCAGCGTCTCGTCACCAACCTGACGTCCCAAGGATTCCTGGACCGCGAAGGCGACGCCTACCGCATTGGCATGCGGATGGCCTATTGGGCGGCTCCGGCGACCCGTGGCATGGACGTGGTGGACATCCTAAGTCCACTGTTGAAGACGTTGCGCGATACTACCGGTGAGACTGCGTGCTTCTTCAAAGCAGAACAGCACTACCGCGTGTGCGTCGCCATGGCGGATACCCGTCACGCGCTCCGCCGCGAGATGCATCTTGGCAAGATCATTCCGCTTCACGCGGGTTCGGCGGGCAGGGTCCTGCTTGCGTGGTCTCCTGAATTGATGGAGGCTGTCCTTCGCGATCCGTTGGAGCCCATTACCGACTACACGATCACCAGCTCAGAGGAATTGGAGGTCGCGGTCAAGAAGACGCGGGCTGATGGCTTTGCGATCACTGTAGGGGAACGGGAAGACGGTGCCTCAGGGCTCTCGGCGCCAGTGTTCGATTCAGCTGCTGCCCTTGTGGGTGCAGTCACCATCAGCGGACCTACATTGCGGATGCCACTGGAAACGTGCCAAGCGTGGGTGGAACCTTTGCTCGCGACCGCGGAACATATGACCAGACTCATTGGTGGGCGGTTCCCGGGGGAGTCGTAGGGGTATTAAGGGCTAACAGGCAGTAACCAAACGCGCGTACACCCAAGGAGCACATTATGCATTCGGCACGGAACTTTGAATCGATCGCCATTATTTTCAATCCCAACAGCACAGGCAATGCGCCCGAACTGGCTGAGCAATTACAGGTCAAGCTGAAGGACACGCTCCCCTACGCCCCAGAGATTACCCTGCAGCCCACTGAACACGCTGGACATGCCGTTGAGTTGGCCAGGACGGCGGCGGCAGGGGGAGGCGACGTCCTTGTTGTCTCCGTGAGTGGTGACGGTGGCTACAACGAGGTTGTCAACGGAGTGATGCAGGCCGGGAACCCGCAAGCAGTGTGTGCGGTCATGGCCGCGGGCAACGCCAACGATCACCGCCGAATCACGGGAACCAAGCCCCTGGAAGAAGCTATTGCTGAGGGCCACGTCCGGAAAATTGACCTCCTGAGCATTCACACGGGCCAACAAGAAGGCGAGCCTTTGGAATACGCGCATTCCTACATCGGATTTGGTCTCACACCTGTTGTGGCCACCGAACTCGAAAAGGGCAGCAAGGGAGCGCTGACTGAGATGGTCTCTGTCATCAAGACTTTTTCGAAGTTCGAGCCATTTGGCATCCGCACGTCCGATGGCAAACGCAGGAAATTCGACAGCTTGGTTTTCGCCAACATCCCAGAAATGGCCAAGTACGCAACGCTTAGTGAGGCCGAAGACCACCCCTCTGATGGGAAATTCGAGGTCATCATATTTCCGCACATGCCCAAATGGCGGGTGCTGCTGACTGCCCTCCGAGCGACAACGCAAGGCTTGGGCGATCAGCCGAGCGTGAGCAGCTATGAATTCACTACGCTCAAACCCTTGCCATACCAGATGGACGGTGAAGTGAAGACGGTGGAAGCCAATGTCAAAGTCAGGGTGGAATGCGCTCCGGCGGCTCTGGCTACTGTGGGCTAAGTCCAGCCGGTCCGCGGTCAGACTAACGGCGGAGAGATTGACGAATGAAATGGCCTAATGAGCGGCTCCACCACAGGCCGCCGTCACGAAGTCGTAGATACGCCCACGCAACTCATTAGGTGCTGCAACTTTCAGTACGCCCTCCCGCGTGCCCACCGAAATCCTTAGTGGCAACAGCGTTCCCACCTTGTCCTCGGCCACCGCATGCGGGTCGCAACGCGCCGGACGGATCGTCAAGGGCAGCTCTTTCGGAGGCGTGCCGGACGATATCGCGATGTCCCGCGGCCAGGGGTCCGTGGACGATTCGGCCAGCAGCGTGGTTCCGTCGATGGACTTAATAGTGAGCTTTTGCGGTGACTCACCAGGAGTGCTCGCAGGGGTAATGACAAGACGCACGACGGCGGTTCGACCATCCGGGGCCACCTCAAGATCGGAGTTCAAGACGATGGTAGCTACGGCGGCGGCGTCCGCTGCCAAGCACAGCTCGTCGGCGTTCCGGGGCAGGACGTTGAACGGATCCTGCGCCTCAACCGAGATTTCTGCGGGTACCTTAGCTGGCTCCGAATATTCAACGATGGCCTTGATAGGTCCATTAGGCGACTGGCTGCAATGCGGCGCAGGCAAATTGGCGGGAAGGCTCTTGGGCTGCCGGGGTGGTAGCTCCAGGACGCCGCCTGTTGGCTCCCATACGATGTCTTTCTCAAATAAAGGGGAGTTCAGCCGCGCACCGGTAACGGTAACGGGAGCATCCGCGGAGTTGGTGAGCTGTATGAGGATGGCTTGCTTGCCGTATTGGTCCCGGGATTGATTAACCTCTACGGAGATGGGTTGTGGCCCTGGGCTGGTCGGCGGTTCCTTGCTGGGGGAGCGGTCACATGCCGCCAGCGGCAAGGTGGACATCAGGGCTACGCATGCCGCCCAATAACGCCACTCCCCGCTCTCCATGCCAACAGTGTAGGCGGCCGGTAGCGGACAATTGATAAGCATGCTTAGCTTAGTCTCACCACAGATGCCGAAGGCACGCAGAAGGGAACTCCATGTCCACTGTTACTCAGCTGTTCAGGTCCTCTGCCGCGGACGTCTGGAACGTCATGGCCGACGGCTGGCTGTACTCCGGGTGGGTGGTTGGCGCCTCAAGGATCCGCGCGGTGGATGACCAGTGGCCACAAGTCGGTTCCAAACTCCATCACTCCGTGGGGGCATGGCCGCTCCTCCTCAACGACAGCACCAGCGTCACCGGCGTGGAACCTGGCCGTAGCCTGGAACTTTTAGCCCGCGGCTGGCCCGTAGGTGAAGCAAAGGTGCGCATTACCTTGGAGGAGCTGGGTGGCAACCAGTGCCGCGTCTCTATGGCTGAGGACGCGATTCGGGGCCCGGGAAAGGTGGTGCCAAAGGCACTCAGGGATCCCATGATCACCGTCCGCAACCGCGAAACCCTGCGTCGCCTGGAGTTGATGGCGGCAGGCGGGGCGGGGAAGCCAAGCTAGAGCCCTGCCACAGCGCGGCCGGCAGCCCGCATCGCCTCAGTCTCAGTTGCCCTGTGCCGTCGTTGGCGTGGCAGCCGGCATGACCCAGTCGAAGGCGTCTGCCCGGGAGCGGGCGCCTTGGGCAGCCTTCGAACGGTTGGGTTCCCCGAGTTCCGCGAGTAGCTTCTCGGACAGAGCCACGAGGCCGCCGAAAGTCCCGGGCGTGAGCCACTCGGGTCGGGTGGCGAAGAGTATGTCTTCGCTGGAAGTGTTGCCGCTGGCGCCGGGGGCGAAGGGACAGCCGCCCAGGCCGCCCAAAGCGCCGTCGACCATTGCTGCGCCCGCCTGGATTGCGGCGAGCGTGTTGGCAACGCCCAAGCCCCAGGTGTCGTGACCGTGGTAGACGATCCGCCGGGCAGGGGATTCATCCCGCACACGGGTGATCAGGCGTGAAACCTGTGCGGGGACGGCTTGCCCCAGCGTGTCGCAGATGACGATGTCCGTGGTGCCCTCGGCCCGGGGGTCATTGGCGATCGCGAGGATGCGTTCCTCTGGAACGTACCCTTCAAAGGGGCAGGTGAAGGACGTCGCGATGCACAGCTGGATCAGGCCATTCACTGCGCGGGCGTATTCAACGGCCTCAGGCAACGCGGCAAGGCTCTGGTCCGTGGTGCGGCCGATATTGGCCTTGTTATGCGAATCCGAGGCCGACAGGCAGTACTGAAAATTCCGTGCTCCAGCAGCGGCGGCCTTGGCGACGTGGCCCGGTGTGGCCACCCATATCCAACATTTCTCGAGTTCCTCGGGCGTGAGGGCCTGGACCACTTCGAGTGTGTTGGCCATGGTGGGGACCAAGTCCGCGCGGGCCATGGAACCGAGCTCGATTGCTGGCACACCCAACCGCAGCAGCTTACGCACCGTTTCGATCTTCTGCTCTGTTGGCAGGAGTTTCCCGGTCAGTTGCAATCCATCCCTCAGCGTGACATCCCGCAGGATGGCGTCACCCAGGGTTGTGGCCAAAGGCCCTTCAAAGCGGTTCATGGTCGGACGGCCTCCTCGCGGCCGGACGCCGCATCGATTTGCGCAGCATCCAGGTGAAGGAGGCCGCCAAGGATTTCTTCAGTGTTTTCGCCGAGGTCCGGTCCGAGGTTGCGGATGGGCAGGGACTGCTCCCCGATCACGGGAACGATGCCCGGGAAACCTACTCCCGGGAGGATCTCCTCGCCGGTGGAAACGTCGAACTTCTGGATCATATTGCGGGCCGCGTATTGGCTGTCCGTACTGATGTCCGCAGCTGTATAGATGGGACCAGCAGGAACTCCGGCGTCCTCCAAGGCCGCCAATGCTTCAGGCGCGGTCAGCTGGCCGGTCCACTCGCCGATTGCCTGGTCCAGTTCCTCGCGGCTAGCCCAGCGCCCGGCATTTGTTTGCAGCGCCGGGTCCTCGGCCAGGTCCGGCCGGCCGATAGTCTGCATGTATCGCTGGAAAATCGAGTCGCCATTTCCGGCCACGACAATGCTGGCGCCGTCCTTGCAAACGTACGCATTCGAGGGCGCAATGCCTTCCATCCGGCCACCAACGCGCTGCCGATCCACGCCATACGCCTGATAGTCAGGGATAAGCGATTCCATCATGGAGAACATTGCTTCGTTCAGCGCGACGTCGATGATGCGTTCGGCGAGGGGAACAGCGCCGGCCGCGCTCCGGCGTCGTGCTTCACGCTGGTAAAGACTCATCATGGAGCCAAAGGCGGCGTAAAGGCCCGCGATCGAGTCTCCGATGGAAACGCCCACACGCACCGGAGCGCGGTCCGGGTCACCCACCAGGTTGCGGAACCCGCTATAGGCCTCGGCGACGGCGGCAAACCCCGGCCGCTCGGACAATGGCCCTGTCTGTCCAAAGGCAGAGATGCGGGTGACGATGAGGTCCGGATTGGCTTGGTTGAGGACTTCGGGCCCTAGACCCCACTTCTCCAGCGTTCCGGGGCGGAAGTTCTCAAGCAGGATGTCCGACTTGGCAACCAAGGCCAGGACAGCCTGCTTCCCTGCCTCGGTGCGGAGATCCAGGACCACGGACTTCTTGTTGCGGTTCAGCGTGCGGTAGAGCATGGAAGTGTTGCCCTTGTGGAGGCGCCAATTGCGGAGCTCGTCGCCGCTGCCTGGACGCTCGACCTTGATGACTTCAGCGCCGAAATCGGCTAGCAGCCTGCCAGCCGTGGGAGCGGCAATGTAATTGCCGAGTTCGAGGACTCGGACGCCGTCCAACGGGGCGATTGTTTCGTGTGTCATGGTCTTCTCTCGTGCGTGCTTTTGTGATGGGACGGTCGGCGGGCGGTCAGAACAGCAGGCTCATGGGCAGGATCAGCAGGATCGCGACCACGGAGGCTACCGAAACTCCCACCGTGACCGATTTCAATGCACCCCTCACACTCTGGCCCAAAAGAGACTGCAAGAGCCAGAACGTGTTGCTGGTGACGTGAACCATGAAGAGCGAGCCGGCGCCAGCGGCGAGGGCCAGCAGCACGGGATCAAGTCCAATAGCTGGGGCGATGGGTGCCAGCAGCCCGGCGGCCGTAATGGCGGACAGGGTGACGGAGCCGACGGCGATGTGCAGCGCTGCGGCGATGGCCCACACCACCAGCAACGGGGCCACGGTGCTCGCTGAGAAGAAGCCACCAAGGATGTCGCCGAGCCCGGCGGCTTTGACGGTGGCTGCCAGGGATCCGCCCACGCCGGTCAGGATCAGGATCTGTCCGCTTTCCTTGAAGCCCACAGCAATGGCCTCTTCAACCTTTTTCTGGCCAATCGACGCCCGGGTTACAAGGCAGGTGCCGATCAGCCCAATGAGAAGAGCGATGACGGGTTCGCCAAGCAGCTGGAGCCAGGGGAGATCGATCTTGAAAATCTGGAGGATAGCGCCCGCACCGATGAGGATCAGGGAAGTCAGGAGGGGGGCAAAGAGCATGATCAGCGGTTTCTCATTGCTCTCGCGTTCGGCAACAACCACCGCGCCCTTGGTTGGCTGGGTGCTGGAGCTGGCGCCAGAGTTGCTGGCGGTCTCTGTTCCGGGGAGTGAGCCGCTGGTGGGTTCCTCGCCCTCGCTGTCTTCCTCGGCCACGAATGTGTGGTCCTCGTCCTTGGCTTCATTCCAGAAACCGCGGCGGAAGAGGAACGTCATGATGGCAATGGAAATGATGATGGTGGGAACCACCAGCAGCAGGCCGAAGAGAAGCATCTTGCCGAGTGGGACGTTGAGGAGACCGGCCAGTGCCAGGGAAGCCACACCGGGCACCGTGAAGACGATGCCGCATTCCAGTGCGATAGCCATGGCGGTTGCCATCCGTGCCGTTCCCAGTTTTCCGATTTTGGGAGCCAGCTTGCGGGCAAGCGGGGCTGAGATAACCAGGAGGACATCCAGGAAGATGGACTGGAGGAGCGTGCCTATCGCCAGCCCCATGGTGTACGGAAGGCGTTTGGGGCCGAAGGTCTTGAGGAGATGCTCCACCAGGCGCCGGATAGCTCCGCTCTGATTGAGGATGGAGCCCATCAAAACGCCGAAGGCGATGAGCAGGCCTACATCGACCATGATCTCGCCGAAGCCGGACGTGATGGTCTTGACGGTCTCTTCGACCCCGAGGCCGACTGCCAGGCCCAAATACACGGAAGCGATGACCAGGGAAATGACGGGGTTGACTCTGAAGCGGACGATCAGCACAACCGCGGCCAGGACCGCTACAGCTGTGTTGATCAGAACAGCAATGTCTGACATGGGAAATCCGATCGTTGGGCCTTCCACTCTGAAGGCTGGGAACTGATGCACGCCGTGAGATAGGCCACATCACTGATCCCATATTATGAGTTTGAACTCATATTGCAAGCTTTTTCGAGAAATCGGACGGGATTTCCCTTCATGATCCAGCCCCGGAGACTTAGCATGGTCCACAGGTACACCAACTGGGGGAGTGTGTAATGGGGCCACTGGAATCGACTCAAGCCAACGTGACTGGCGCGGCAAAAGCCCGGACGGATGCGGGAGGCGGTTCCCCTTTAGGTCCCGGTTCCAGGGCAGCTTCGCAGACCAAGCGACGGCGTCCTTCCCGAGTGAGGAAACTCGACCTCGCCATCATTCTGATCCTGGTCATTCTTCTGGCCCTGTCGGCGACTCCTTGGCCCTCGGCTATGTTGATCCGCAGCGTTTTTGAGCGCGGAGCGCAGTCGACTATTGATGAGATGGAGCCGTACGTCCCGGACACTCCCTTGCAGGAGCACGCCGGTGTTGTTTACAAGCCCGGTTCCGCGTTCGATGTTTTCAGCCCTTCGGGGACCACCGCTGCGCTCCCTACGATCGTCTGGATCCACGGCGGTGCGTGGATTTCAGGGGCTCAACGCGATGTGGAACCCTATCTTCGAATTCTTGCGGCTGAGGGATACACGACCATTGGTGTGAGCTACCCGATCGCGCCGGAGGCCGTCTATCCCACCGCCGTACGGGACATCAACGATGCCCTTGGCTATATCAAGGCGCACGCCACAGAACTGAACGTGGATACCACTCGGATTGTCCTGGCCGGCGATTCTGCTGGAGCGCAGTTGGCCAGCCAAATGACCACTCTCACTGTTAACCCTGAGTATGCCAACCTGATGGGGATCGAACCCGCGCTCCAGAAATCGGACCTGGCCGCGACCATCCTGCACTGCGGTGTGTATGACCTCCGGGCCATGGCCGACCTCAATGGCCTGGTTGCGTGGGGCTTCAAAACCTCACTGTGGGCATATACGGGAACGAAGGACTGGTCCTCCACATATGCGGGCAGTACCATGTCCACCATTGATTTTGTGACCAAGGATTTCCCGCCGACCTTCATCAGCGGCGGCAATGGTGATGGTCTGACGTGGCTTCAGTCGGTTCCCTACAGCAATCGCCTGAAGGAAGCCGGTGTTCCGGTGACAGAATTGTTTTGGGCCGCGGACCACGACCCCGAACTGCCGCATGAGTACCAATTCCACCTGAACTTCGCCGAGGCCCGCGATGCCAGGGATAAGACCTTGGACTTCCTGTCCATGCATGCCTCCAGAACGAATTGAGGGAAAGACTGTGGACCGCTCGGAAGGGCATGTCGAGGCCGGAGCATTCTCGCTGCCAGAAGCCATGACTGGCAGGGCAAGTCCCGCGAAGGCCGCAGTTGGGGACAAGCCCGTCTTCGCCTACATCGCCAGCCTTCCGCAGCCACAGCGTGGCATCGCCGAAGCCATCGATGCGCTGGCGGCCAAGACACTGCCGGGACTTGAGCGCTCGGTGAAATGGGGCATGGCGTATTACGGCGTCGGCGACGGTTGGTGCTTCAGCTGCGGCGGCTTCGCTGGCCACGTCAAGCTCATGTTTATCAATGGCGTGACGCTTCAACCCGTGCCGCCAGTGACGCCCGTGGGAATGGGCAAATCGACGCGGGGTCTGGAGCTCGAATCCGTGGAGGACATCGACGAAGACCATATAGCGACGTGGATGAAACAGGTCACGTCCGTCCCGGGCATTGGAGGAAGGAAGCGTTGATGGATGCCCTGCGGGAATAGTTTGTGATGCTCGCTCGTTCAGTGATTTAGATGCATATGCATGTATGCTGGGAATGAACGAGCAACAGGAGAATGCCATGGAAACCCGCCGCATCACAGTCCTTTCCGCCGGACTCGGCGTCCCGTCGTCGAGCCGTCTGCTGGCGGACCAGCTGGCCGCATCCGCCGAGCGGCAGCTGCGGGCGGCAGGCTACGAAGCGAGGATCGACGTCGTCGAACTTCGAGACCTGGCCGTGGACATCGCCAATAACTTCGTCACCGGTTACGCCGCTCCGCGGCTCGCAGAGGTGATTGCCGGCGTCGAGGATTCGGACGGCATCATCGCCGTCAGCCCTGTTTTCAGCGCGTCCTACAGCGGCCTCTTCAAGTCCTTTATCGACGTCCTGGACCCCAAGTCCCTCGACGGCAAAGCCGTGCTGCTTGGCGCAACCGGCGGCACCGACCGCCACCAGATGGTCCTGGACTACGCCATGCGTCCGCTGTTCAGTTACTTGCGGACCCGGGTTGCGTCCACCGGCGTCTTCGCGGGGCCCCAGGACTGGGGAAACGACGACGGCGGCTCGCCCCTCTCGGCCCGCGTAGACCGGGCAGCCGGTGAACTCGTGCAACTGCTCAGCGGTCCCCAGCCCGGGCGCAAGACCCCAGCCCTGGAGTCGCTGCCATTCGAACAACTGCTGGCCGGTATCTCAGGGGGCAGGTAAGAGACCCACCTCCATTGGCGTGAGCTTGCCGACCCGGAAATGAATCGAGAGGTTCCAGCTCTTCGAATTTCACTTCTCCGTCAGACCGAACTTTTCCCCGGGTCCGGTCGTTGGGGCAAGCATGAAGTGTCCTGTGGATTCCATTGATCTGGTGATGAGCGAACGAAGCGGAGTGGAGATTGACTACTGCCCGCAGTGCAGGGGTGTATGGCTCGATCGCGGTGAGCTGGACAAGATTATTGACCGGGTCGCTGTCGAAACCATGCCGGCTCCTGCCAGGCAAGCCCCGGCACCCCAGCAGCCTCCGATCGCTCCGCCGCCCATCTACAACCCCTTTGAATCGCGTCCGCAACAGCCCCGATACGACGATCGCGGCGATCGCCGTGACTATGACCGCAGGGGTGACTATGACCGACGCGACGAGTATGGCCGTAAACGGAAGAAGAAGGAAGGATTCCTGGGAGAACTGTTCGACTTTTAGTCGCGCCTAATCCTCCAGGAGTTCGATGAATTCGCGCGCTTGTTTAATGGTGATGTCCGAGTGGCGTGTCAGGGCCAGGGCTGCGCCCTCCACATCACCGCTTTTTGCCAAAGTCCGGATTCGTCCGTAGATCTCATCGTTGAGCATGTTGCTGCTCACCTCGCGCGTCACGTCACCCTTGCTGACGATGGCCCGGTACCGGTACGGGAAGCGCTCGGGCTCGTCGTCGTCCTCCGACAAGAGATCCTTGGGCTGCGCCTCTGGCGTGAAGGGCTGCGGGTGGGCGGCCAGAGCGCCCACGGCGTCCCGTGACGCCCGTAGCCCCTCCCCGGTGGCTTGCAGATACAGTTTGATGGCTGCCATGCCCTGGCCCTGGGCAATAAGCGAGTAGAGCCGCCTATGTTGTTCCTCATTCAGCTTCGCAGCCGATTCTTTGGCCAGCTGAACCGGATCTTTGGGGGAGTTGGCGGCAGCTACACCAGCCTTTGTCTCGGCCGAACGCTTGCTAAAGGAACGCATCAGCAGCAATACGCCCGCAATGACCGCGATCAAAATCACGAGCGGGACAAACAAGGAATCCATGGCGTTGTCAGAGCCGATCTACATAGTTCTTAGCGGTGAGTAAGTCTGAATGCGTGGCCTGGCGGAAGACTTTTATGGCTTCTATCTTGCGTCCGCCGCGAACAAGGTTCTGCAACTCAAAGGCGAGTTGAGGATTGAGCTGTCCATTGGGAAGCACCGCAGGCTGGTGCCCCGTTTGCGTGCCTGCCGTCCTGGCGGCTTGGGCCTGATGAGCGGCCCGGGTTTGTTCTGTCTGCTGGGTGTGCTGGGCCTCGTTCTGGCTTGGCTTGGTGGAAGCCTCGATCTTGGCCCGGGCAGCAAGCGCAGCCTGAACTTGTGAAGCTTGATGCGCTGCGGAACGGGCCGCAAGTTCGTGTTGATACCGCTCGGCATCGGAAAGGCCAGTGTCGCGCGGTTTAAAGGCCGCTGAAAGCGCCCACAGCAGGCCCAGGAGGACAATTAGCGGAAGGGCCATCATCAGCACGTCACCAAAGTTCATCCCCATGCTTAGAGCTTATGCCAGAACTTGGTTATCCACAGCACATTCCAGTCTCGGCATAGACTTCTGAGAGGACAGTGTCAAATTAAGGCCCTCTTTGTAAGATGCATCACATTTGCGGCATGTTTAGCATGGATTTAAGGCTCTAGTGACCAACTGGACCAGCTCGGTCTGTGGATGATTTTCCACCAAAACTTTCTTTGCTCCACAGGCTGTGATGAACGTTTCCGCAGGTCAGGCCATAGTTACTGCAAAAAGAATTTCTCTATCCACAGGGTAACGCACAGACTGTGCACAACGTGGGGGTGGTATTCCACAGGTTATCCACATGTGCACTTGACAGTGGACTTTGCGCCCGGACTTAGCACCGCTAACGTGGCTCGGGTACCTGTTTCAGTATGGAATTTGCCCTCTCAGTGACCTTCAAGCAGCCGCGCGCAAACATGCTTGGGGAGACTTCTGTGGATAAGTTGTGGAAATTGGGGAAAGTCGAAAATTGTCGGACCCCCATGGATATAACAGGAGCACTCGGCTGGTCCGGAGGCTCGGGCAATCCATCCCAGGTCCACCTGCGCTTTACGCACCACTGAGGGACTAACTCTCTGCAGCGGTACACAAATGGAGGACGGCTTTGTCAGTTACGCACTTGGACTCAATCGAGGGCACACGCGCTTCGGACTCGAGCCGGAAACCTCCCCAGGACATCCCCGCTGAGCAGTCAGTCCTGGGCGGCATGATGTTGTCCAAGGACGCCATCGCCGACGTCGTCGAGATCGTCCGTGGCCACGACTTCTACCGTCCGGCGCACGAGACGATTTACGAGTCCATCATTGACCTCTATGGCCGTGGCGAGCCCGCCGACGCCGTAACGGTCTCCGACGAACTGACCAAGCGCGGTGAGATCAACAGGATCGGCGGACCAGCCTATCTGCACGAGCTCATCCAAACTGTACCTACGGCCGCCAACGCCGGTTACTACGCCGAGATCGTGGCAGAGCGCGCAGTGCTGCGCCGCCTCGTGAACGCCGGCACCAAGATTGTCCAGATGGGCTACGGCCAGGACGGCGAAGTGGAAGACCTCGTCAACCAGGCACAGGCAGAGGTTTACGCGGTTGCTGAAAAGCGCACTGCCGAAGATTACGTGGCGTTGAAGGACGTCATGGAGTCCACCGTGGACGAGATCGAAGCTTCCGGGCATCGCGGCGAAGGCATGGTGGGCGTTCCCACCGGATTCTACGAGCTTGACGAACTGACCCACGGCCTCCACCCGGGCCAGATGATTGTTATCGCTGCCCGTCCTGCTGTCGGTAAATCCACGTTTGCGCTGGACTTCGCGCGCTCCGCCGCCATCAAGAACAATCTGGCTACGGTCATGTTCTCCCTCGAAATGGGCCGGAACGAGATCGCGATGCGTCTGCTCTCTGCCGAGGCCACCATCGGACTTCAAGATCTCCGTAAGGGCACCATCAAGGACGAGCAGTGGTCCAAGATCGCCACCACCATGGGCCGCATGAACGACGCCCCGCTGTTCATTGACGACAGCCCCAACATGTCACTCATGGAAATCCGGGCAAAGTGCCGTCGGCTGAAGCAGCAACATGACCTCAAGCTCGTTATCCTGGACTACCTCCAGCTGATGAGCTCCGGTAAAAAGGTTGAATCCCGCCAGCAGGAAGTCTCCGAGTTCTCGCGTGCCCTCAAGCTGCTCGCCAAGGAACTTCAGGTTCCCGTCATTGCGCTGTCACAGCTGAACCGTGGTTCCGAGCAGCGCCAGGACAAGCGCCCCATGGTGTCTGACCTTCGTGAATCAGGTTCTATCGAGCAGGACGCCGACATGGTCATCCTGCTCCACCGTGAGGATGTGTATGACAAAGAATCGCCGCGAGCCGGCGAGGCCGACATCCTCATCGCCAAGCACCGTAACGGCCCTACCAAGGACATTGTTGTCGCGTTCCAGGGTCACTACTCGCGCTTCGCAAACATGGCCGGCGATGCTGGTGGTGGGGGCGGCTTCTAGGTTCCCGAGCCGGAGGCTCCTTAGGCAACGGGCAGTACCAGCAGGTACCCAGTCGGCAGCGAACCGCTCCAGCGTCGCGGTTCCCGGACAACGAACTGCGTCGCCAACTGTTCAGGGGTCAGAAGGCTGTTGGGGGCAGGCGAAGGGCCCCACTGTCCGCTGCCGTAGGGGTAGAGCGGGTCCTGTACCCGTATTCCCGTGACGGAGAAGTCCGGGAACTGGGAGGGATCTCCGAGTGACTCGAATCCGCTCATCACCCAGGCATGGCGGCCACTCCACATGACCAAGCCAACGGGGCGGCCCGTAGTGGCCATGGCTCGTGCAGCAGTTCGTACGGCTTCCCCATAGTTGGCGATGCTGACGACTTCGTACGGTCCCATCCCGACGGCGGTCAGAACCGCTGCCCAGCCGAAGGGGTTTGCGCCGTTGAAGGAGTCGGAGGACCGCATTCGCGCCATTTCCCACAGCTCGGACTGCTGGGCGCGGCCGGCCCATGTGCCGCCTCCGGTATCGTCGATCAGGTTGTGCGCGATCTGGATGCTCGCTGCGACACACCAATCAAACGTGTACTGCGGTACGAAGTCGCCTTCTTGGTACAAGTTCAGGGAGTACGCCTGAGGCACCGCCACAGGCGTTGGGACTGGGGCCGGCGTCGAAATCGGAGCAGGGGCCGTTTGAGTCGTTCCCTGAGCTGGACCGGCGACACCGCCAGCCACTGGCTGGGCCGTGGAAGATGAAGGCGGTTGATTCGGGGCGGCCTCGTCCACGCCGGTCGCGGACGAACAGGCCGACAGAAGGGTGGCAGAGGCGACGAACCAAGCCAGGAGACGGGCGCGGGCACCGGTCATGATCCAGTTTAGCGCGGGGCTGGCTAACCCCTGAAGGCAGCCTTTTCCGCAATTGGGCCGGATGCTACAAACGTTAAATGCGTCGGAGCGTGGAGTAGGGGCGACTTGGGAGGGTTCCTGCCACCCATGGTTGAACTGAGGGTTCAACCGGAATCTGCCCGCGGCCGTCGCGGATCACCAACACCACGGCCCCTATGGCGGCGGCAAGGGAAGCCAGACCCAACAGGATGAGGACAACAGCAAAAGCCAGAGACATCTCCATGCACCTCTAGGCCTAATTTTACCGGTCTTCGTGCTTCTTGGAGCTCCGTTGACGTCCTGCATCGCATTGTTGGAGCGTTGCACGACACAGAGTCCTACAAGGCGGGGAGCTAGTTGCCAGCAGCCTTAAGCAAATGATCCGGCAGTCGATTCCCGGGCGCCCGTCCTCGGATTTCCAACAATTCCCGGGCATGGGCATGCAACTTTTTGTCCTCTTCCGATACAGGAACCCATTCTGGAATCGGCACCGCCGTTCCCGATTCATCCCGGGCCACCATCACAGTGAGGCAGTACGTTGTCAGGTTCATCTCGCGGGTTTTGGGATCACCGGAGCGGACGTGGACAGCGATGTGCATTCCCTTTGCCCCCGTGTAAACGAGACGGGCTTCTACTTCCACCACGTGGCCGATCAACAACGGCCGATAGAAGCGGACGCCGCCTGAGAAGACTGCCACGGTGTCCTTGCCGCAGTATCGCGAGGCGCACACGTATGCGGCTTCGTCGATCCATTTCATGACAATGCCGCCGTGGACCTTGCCGCCCCAGTTCACATCAGTGGGGGCCGCCATAAACCGCAGTACGACGCGTTCGGCGGTACCGGCGTCGGTATATTCCTGGGAGTTCATCGCATTGACGATCTGTTCACGCACTTCAATGCGCGCAAGCGCGTGATCCCTTTGCTCGATTTCTTCCGGGGTGGAGGGTTCGAATTGCGGCACGGGAATCGGCTTGCCGTCAGGTCCTACGGCCACGAATATCACCATGCACTGGCTGTGCATCGTCTCCGGTCCGCCCTTGGGGTCGCGGGAACTGACCACCGTGTGGATGTGCATGGAGGAGCGGCCCGTGTACACGATGGTGGAAGTTACCTCCACCATGTCGCCGCTGTTCACCGGATCGGTGAAGTGAATGTTGCCCACGTAGGCGGTGACGCAGTACGACTTCGCCCAGCCCACCGCTGCGGCATACGCGGCCTTGTCCACCCACTCAAGGACTGTGCCCGCGTCGACCGAGCCGCTGTGTCCAATGTCCATTGGAGCCGCAAGGAAGCGGAGGGTCACGGAGTTGCCGGCTGTCTCACTCATGCTGGAAGTTTACTGTCGGCATGTTTCTGTTACGTGAGTAAGTCTGGATCCGCTGTCCGAGTGGCCGGACGTCCGCTGCCTACCCGCGCTGGATTCCCAGGGTTGCGATGAGATCCTCGTGCAGTTCGAACCATGCCCGGTGGAAGGAATCACGGTCGGTGGCGGTGAACCAGGCACTGTCCCTGCGCGCCTGCTCGAGCGCGTCCATCAGCCGCCGGGAGTAGCCCGCGAACCGTGGCAATGATTCCGCCAGGCGTTCTTCCAGCGGACTCCACGAAGCTAACACCTCCTCCAAGATCCCGGAGGCAGCCATGCCCCTTACTTGCTGGAGTTGGATGGCGCTGCAGGCACTGACAACCGTCGGATTTAGGTCCACGAACTCGTTGTGCACGCCCATCACCAAGGAGCGGGCGTCTTCACGGTCCAATTCAGCTGCGAGGAGGCGCTCATTCTCGACACGACCAGCACTGGAGAGGGACCACCCGCTGCTGCCAGCAAAGGAAGTGTGGGAAACGAAACCGAGCACGCCGGCGTCGATGAGTTCGGACTCGACCAAGCTGTGATCCCGACTGAATCGATCCGCAATGGCGTGGGCGTCGGCGAACCCGAGGAGTCGGACGGCGTGAAGTGTAAGTAACAAGTCGCCAGTCATTCGGCTGATTCCGCAACGGCAGCGACGGTAACTGTGCCCAAGGATCCGTTGATCGTCACGGAAGTTCCGTCCGCGAGCAACGTCATGGCGTCCCGGACACCTACGACGGCCGGTATTCCGAATTCACGGGCGACGATGGCGGCGTGGGACAACATTCCGCCACTCTCAGTGACAACTGCCGCAGCCATCCCAAAAAGTGGCGTCCATACGGGGTCGGTGGTGCGGCACACCAACACATCGCCAAGCTGGAACCGACCGAAGTCATCGGGCCCGTTGATGATTCGCGCGGTCCCATGGGCCGTTCCTGCGCTTGCCGCGGTTCCGTTGAGTGTGACTGCCATCGTCAGCGCCCACCGAGGTTCGGATTGGGTCGATCGGTAAGCCGATCGAGTCTTTGTTGTGCGGCCTGGGCGGAGCGGAGCCCGAGGCTCTCCGCGATCTGCGGCCACGTGAGGCCTTCTGCCCGCGCAAGAAACAGAAGCGCGGTTTCGACGGCGTCCATCTCACCACGAGCGGCGGCAACCAATGCGAGGGCGGCACGTAGATCCGCGGCCTCGACGGGGGCGGGATTTGGGTCTGTGCCCTGACTGGAACCCCTGGACCGCCAAAGTACGTGCTGGATCAGGTCCGTGGCCGAGGGGGGTTGACCAGCCGCGAGCCAGGGCCGGTGACTGAGGTCCGAACCACCCCTGTCCATGAGTAACCGGACAGCCCTGGTTTCCCGCTCCGCTTGGTCAGCGTCCTGGGACCCTGCGTCGTTTTCCATGTGCTGCTCCTTGATTGACCATTTCTAGCGCAAGCATGGGATATCAACATTATGTTGTCAACATGCTGTTGATGGGTTCGGCGTGGAGCCCGACACATTCGCTCTGCGAGTTGATACACAAATGAGAATCAATATCATTTAACCCATGCCTCATCATTCCACCCTTATTTCCCCTGCCTCAGCCACCCCCAAACGCCGCTTCCCCGCAAAGCCGCTTGCCGCCGTCGGGCTTTCCGCCCTTCTACTCTCCGCCTGCGGAGCCCCTGGAGGCTCAGCTGGCAACGCCGCGGAGCCTGCCGCCTCCAGTAGTGGGAAGTCGAGCCCGAAAGAGGGCGGCGCCCCCAGTCCGCGTCTGGTTTACACGCACGACGCCGGTATTGGAGTCATGGACGCCACCACCCTCAAGCCTGTGGGAGGGGCGGAATTGTCAGGTTTCAATCGGCTGAATCCCGCTGGTGACGGTCGCCATGTGTTTGTATCCACGGGAGACTCGTTCCGCCTGTTCGACGCAGGCGCCTGGACCGAGCCGCACGGCGACCATAGCCATCACTACGTTGCCGAACCCAAGCTGACCGAGCTGGCGTTTGAAGCAGACAAGTCCGGTCACGTGGTTCGTCATGCGGGCAAGACAGTCCTGTTCAATGATGGATCGGGCAAGGTTGAGAGCTTCAAGTCGTCCTCCTTGGGTGCTTCCATCGAGGATGGCGCCCTGCCTGCCACCGACGTCTACACGACGCCGGAACCGCATCACGGTGTGGCAGTGGAGCTGGAAGACGGCAAGTTGCTGGTGACCCTGGGGAATGAGGAAAGCCGCTCAGGAATCGCTATCCTCTCCGCAGGCAAGGGCCAAGAGCGTAAGGAAATCGTCCGCAACGAGGACTGCCCGGGCGTCCACGGCGAGGCTGTTGCTGCCGGAGAAGCTGTGGTGGTCGGCTGCGAGAACGGCATGCTGATCTATAAGGATGGCGTGATTACCAAAGTCGCCAGCCCGGATGCCTACGGACGTCTGGGCAATCAGGCGGGTTCCGGGAAATCGCCGGTGATCCTGGGGGACTACAAAGTGGACAAGGCCGCTGAGCTGGAACGGCCAACCCGCATTTCGCTGGTGAACACTGAAACCGCAACCCTTCAACTTGTGGATATTGGAACCAGCTACTCGTTCCGTTCCCTCGGTCGCGGACCTGCCGGTGAAGCGCTGGTCCTCGGAACTGACGGTTCCCTGCGTGTCATTGACCCGATTTCAGGCTCAGTGACCTCGACGATCCCCGTAGTGGCCGCGTGGGAAGAGTCCACCACCTGGCAGGATCCGCGTCCCACGCTGTTTGTCCAGGGCGCGACGGCGTTCGTCACCGAACCTGCGACGAGCACCATCCACGCGGTGGATTTGAAGACGGGAAAAGTGAAGAAATCGGCTGAGCTGGAGCACGTCCCGAATGAGCTAACCGGGGTAGAAGGCTAAACGCTCTCTCACTTCCCGCGGGCTTTTCACCGATCTTCTTTCACTTCCAGAGGCCTAAAGCCGGATGTTCTCTCACTTTCTTGACGAAAGTGAGAGAACATCCGGCTCAAAAGGCTATTAGGTGAGAGAGGGTATGGGAGCGCTTACGCGAGGACGCGGAGTTTGGATCCCTGCCGTCCGAAGAGCGCGTTGTCGGCGGAAAGCTTGCCTGCACCAGCGAGGGCGAGAGCCAAGGCGGCGCCTGCAAAGATCAGGACAAGCTCGTAACCGCCATTGGCGACGAAAACGCCGGCCGGTGCGTGAACCAGGAACAGTGCGCCCAGCATATCGACGGCCAGGAGGGCTGCGAACACCCGGGTCAGGAGGCCAATGATCAATGCGATGCCGCCCACAAGTTCAAGGGTTGCAATTACCGGGGCCACGGCTGAAGCGCCGGGCACGCCCATCTGCGCGAAGGAGGCCTGTGTTCCCGCAATGGTGAATTCGTTGAACTTCTGCCAACCGTGCGCGGCGAAGAGAAAACCTGCAATAACGCGCAGGACGGTCAGGGCTGTGGTGCTCAGGCTGGACTTGTTCATATCTTCAACTTTTCCCGAGATAAGTTGAAGAGTCAACTAATTAAGAAGTTCCGTGACTTTTCCCACGCGGCGTTGCTTGTAGCCATGGCTGCAGAAGACGCGTCGTGATCGGCAGGAAGATGTACGTCATCAACGGCGTCAGGATGACGATGTTAAGGAGAACCTGGAACACCAGTGGCCAGCCTTGCGTCAAAGGGTGCAGCAGGAAATTAGCCAACAAACTGAGCGGAAAGAACGGCAGGAAGATGCTAATGGCTTGCTTCCAACGAGGCGGCACAACGGTTTCCGGGACGACCACAGAGGAGTCGCCAGGCTGTGAAAACCAGCCCTCGATTCCAGTGCGCCGTTCAACGCGAGTGGTCTCCATCATTTCCCGGGCACTATCAATCCACCAGCGACGTTCCTCGGACTGCTCCCATCCGTGCAGCGTTTCAGCATCGGCGAAGCGGTACAGCATGTGCCATTCGTTTGAACCAGCGCCATTCCGGACCCACCCCGACCCCAGGTAACCGGGCCATTCGCGTGCCAGTTCCTGGCCGGCGTGTGCCCAGGCGTTTGCTTGCCGGGTATACCCCGGAAGAATGGTGCGGGCGACGGAAACTGTAACGGGATGCTTGTGTGACACGGCCCCAAATTTACCCGCCCCCAAGCGGACTAGGCTTGTTTAGTGCCTCAAACCACAACCATCACCACACGTTCCAATGCCCGCGAGATCTTGCGCCTGGCAGTACCCGCGTTCGGCGCGCTCATAGCCGAGCCGCTGTTCCTGCTCGCCGACTCCGCCATCGTTGGCCACCTTGGCGTAGATCAGCTTGCCGGTGTTGGCCTGGCATCCACCGTTATGCATACCGCTGTGGGACTTATGGTCTTCCTGGCATATTCGACGACGCCTGCAGTCGCCCGCGCGATCGGTGACGGAAAGTTGGCGAAAGCTTTGGCAGCAGGGCGCGACGGCGTCTGGCTGGCTTTGGTGCTGGGCATTTCGCTCGCTGTGGTTGGCTTTGTCGCTGCCGAACCCCTCGTGGGCCTAATGGGCGCCACTGGCGACGTGCGTGGGTTCGCCGTGGATTATCTGCGCTGGTCGATGCCCGGCCTCGCCGCGATGCTCCTGATCTTCGCAGGTACTGGCGTGCTCCGCGGCCTTCAGGACACCCGGACGCCTCTGGTGGTTGCCACTGCAGGTTTTGCACTGAACATCGCGCTGAACTGGTTCCTCGTGTACGGCCTGCATCTCTCCGTTACTGGTTCGGCAATCGGCACCAGCATTGCCCAATGGGCCATGGCCACCGTGTATCTGGTGATGGTCGGGCGAAATGCACGGCAACACGACGTGTCCTTCAAGCCCGATTGGCACGGCATTCGGGCCATGACCAAGGTGGGCTCGTGGCTGATGCTCCGCACGCTCAGCCTCCGTCTCGCCATCCTCGCCACGGTCCTCGTGGTCACAGCCCAGGGTGCGGTGAACCTCGCGGCGCACCAGTTGGCGATGACCATTTTCTCCTTCCTCGCCTTCGCTTTGGACGCTCTCGCCATCGCAGCGCAAGCCTTGATCGGCAAGGAACTGGGTGCGCGAAATGCTGGCCGCGTCCGTGAACTCACGCGGACCATGATCCGATGGGGTCTCGGTTTTGGGGTGGTCACCGGGTTGCTGCTGGCGTTGGTTGCTCCTTGGGCCGGCTACCTCTTCACCTCTGATGCCGGTGTCCGGGAGGCTCTGACGCTGGCGCTCTGGGTCCTCGCCGTCGGACAGCCATTGGCCGGCTACGTGTTTGTCCTCGATGGAGTTCTCATCGGTGCTGGCGACGCGCGTTATCTGGCGATTGCCGGCGTCGTAAATCTTGCGGTCTATGGGCCGTTGCTGGCGGCCGTCCATGTCATCAGGCCCGACGGCGCGGCGGGGCTGGTGTGGTTGTGGGTGGTCTTTGCGCTTGGCTACATGCTCGCCCGTGGAGTGACCTTAGGGTTGCGCGCGCGGACCGATAAATGGATGGTGCTGGGTTCACACTAAACTGGACGGGTGACTCTCCCAGCGAATTCTGCCCAGACACCGTCTGCCTCCGTGGCCGAGCTCTGGAAACCCGTGCTGGTCCGCGCTGCGGTTGCACTGGTGTTTGGCCTGGTTACGATCTTCTGGGGATCGCCTTCTGTGCAGGTCCTCGCGTGGGCTATCGGCCTATACCTGCTGGGGACAGCTGCCGCTCTGTGGATGTCCCGCGTTCTGCCTAAGGCCGTTTCCGTAGTCGTCGCAGTGGGCGGTGTGGCGGCTTTGGTCACTCAGTCCGATGCCGGCGTCGCACTCTCCGCCGCCGCCGCACTGCTCGTGCTTGGCGTTTTTGAACTGATCCACGGCCTGCGGAATCGCGACTCGTTGACCCGTGATTGGCTTGTTTCCGGCGTTATCGCTGTGGGTACCGCTCTGGCGTTGCCGTTCTTCATTTCGCTCGGGGCGCACGCGCTTTTGGGGGTCGCTGGCGGCGGTGCGATCCTTTCCGGAGTGTTGTGGATGCTTTCCGGACTCACCCTCCGGCATGACGCTCAGTCGGGGACCCAGGCCACTGCGCCGGGTGCTTCCCCTGAGGCCGTAAACTAGTAGCTGGACGTTCTACTCTCTGTAGAACTTTTGCAACCGGCGGGCGCCGAACAGGCCCGCCATCATTGGAGGAATGACCGTGGCAGACCAGACACCAGGAGAGCCGCGCAAGATGCGGACCTCGGTCAAGGGACCCCTCATGTTCTCCGCGTTTTTCGCTGCACTGGCATTCGTCGCCGTGCTGATCTTCGCTTCAGGCGGCAGTGCCCACACTCCGCGGTTCGATCTCGCATTCACCGGCGCAGGTATCGCGTTCATCGTGAGCCTCGTGGTGGCGGCCATGCTTTCCATGAGCCACAAGGAAAACGCCGAGCACCTGGGCAAGGGCTCCGGCGTCAATCTCAGTTCCAAGCGCCCCGGGCACGGCGGTTCTGCAGCTCCCGGTTCGGCTGCTGATGAGACAGAAACGCCCGACGCCGGCCACTAGGCTCCCGGCCTTAGTCGCCCTCGGCAGACTTCCTCGCCCGATACGCCGCGACGTGGGCCCTGTTGGCGCAGTTGCCTGTGTCGCAATAGAGCTTTGAGCGGTTGCGGCTGAGGTCCAAAACCACGGCGTCGCAATCGTCCGCGGCGCAGACACGCATGCGGTCCATCTCCTGGCTGCGGATTACGTCAACGATTGCCATGGCAGCTTCTGTGCCCATGCGGTCGGCCAGGGGTGCTTCCGGGGTGGTGGCGTGGAGATGCCAGTCCCAGTGATCGTGCTTGACGAGTTGCGGGAGTGCCTGCGCGTCTATGAGCAGTTTGTTCACGGTCTTAGCGGCGGTGTCCTCATCGGCAGCCCAGAGTGATGCCAGCTCGCTACGCAGCCGCTTGACGCTGCGCAATTCTGCTTCATCGTGGGTCCTCGAACCCGAGAATTCTTCGGCCTCCAGGAACTCGTCGAGGTCCTCTACTGATGCCAGCGAATCCTCGCCGTTGGCTGCTGTGTTGATGAGATTGACGACGGTGCGAAGTGCAATCTCGGTGTCAGGCGCAAAATGCACTTTGACTCCTTACATGTTTCGGGAGTACTGTCATGACCATAAGCCCACTTTACTCCTGACAGGAGGCTGCTGTGTCAGCTACAAAGACGAAGGCTGATGCAAAAGGTTTCCTGGCCTCGGGAGTCGGCATCGCCCTGTTTTCCTCCGCGGTTTTCGGAACCTCCGGCTCATTTGCCAAGTCCATGCTGGAAACCGGCTGGTCACCCGGCGCTGCCGTTGCCGTGCGACTGACAGGTGCCGCGCTGATCCTGGCGATTCCCGGCGTCGTGGTTCTTCGCGGCCGCTGGCACCAGCTCAAGGACAACTGGCTGACTATCCTGCTGTTCGGCCTCATCGGAGTCGCTGGCTGCCAACTGTTCTACTTCAATGCAGTGGCCCGCTTGTCCGTGGGTGTCGCGCTCCTGCTCGAGTACCTCGCTCCGGTAATGATCGTGCTCTGGCTCTGGATCGCCAGCCGCCGCAGGCCTCGGGCCCTTACGGCCGCCGGCGCACTGCTTTCATTGGGTGGGTTAGTCCTTGTCTTGGACCTGACCGGTGCTGTGAAGGTGGACTTCATCGGCGTCCTCTGGGGCATGGCTGCGGCAGTGTGCCTGGTGATCTACTTCTTCATCACGGCCAAGGAAAACGACACCCTTCCCCCTCTGGTCCTCGCCTCGGGCGGGCTTCTGGTGGGCGCACTGGTCATGTGGCTGGTGGGCGCCTTGGGATTGATTCCCATGACTTTTAGCACCGCTGATACGAGCCTCGGCCCATGGACGATACCGTGGTGGGTCTCAGCCGCGGGACTCGTTATTCTCGCGACCGTCCTGGCCTACGTCTCCGGCATCATGGCCGCGCGCAGCCTGGGCTCGAAAGTGGCGTCTTTCGTTTCCCTGACGGAGGTGCTGTTCGCCGTGATCTGGGCTTGGCTGCTGCTGGGCGAACTGCCGGGTCCCATCCAGTTGGTGGGCGGACTTCTGATTGTGGGCGGTGTGGTCCTGGTCCGCGTGGACGAGCTCCGGGGTGACCGGCGCGTCGCCCGCCCGGAAGCGGAAGCTGCCGCGGCACGGGTATTGGATCACGCGAACGACGTCGAGCCCGTCCCGTCGAGGCCGGCCGCCAAGGTGCCGCGCGACTAGACCACGAGGAACTCCCGGGCTTGTTCGCACAACCTGCCCTTGAGCGTCAGGATCAACGAACAACCTCGGGATTCGGCTTAGTTGGGTTCCGACTTAAAAGGCGAATGGCCCGGGCGCTGTGTGCGTCCGGGCCATTCCCAACTGTCTTAGTTGGAAGCCTGCTGCTGCTGCTCAGCGTTCTTCTGAGCGCGGTCGCCAGCTTCGCGGAGGGCGTCGGCAACCTTCTTCAGGTTGGAAGCGTGCTGGCTGTCCCACTCGCTGCGGAACTTGTCAGCGTCCGGGCCCTTCCAGTCGGTGCCGTCAAGGGCACCCTTCAACTGTGAACGCTGCTGCTCGATGTTCTCGGCGCCAGCCTTCAGCTTGTTACCGAGCTGACGAAGCTGATCAACATCTGCACCCCAAATAGCCATGAGATTCTCCTTCATTTGTTCGGACCCGAGCTCTTCGGCATCCCCAGCGGCCTCCGGCTCATCCGGAAGATCCAATAGCTAAAACCTATCGTGGGTTTCCAAAAGGCGTCGATGGGCACCCCTCCCCATGCAGCGCTGCCCATAGTTAGCATGGGGTTATGTGCCGGAATATCAGGACTCTTCATAACTTCGAACCACACGCTACGACGGCTGAAGTGGAGGCCGCCGCGCTGCAATATGTGCGCAAGATCAGCGGTTCTACCAAACCTTCCAAGGCCAACGAGGAAGCCTTCGCTGAGGCCGTCCACGAGATCGCCCACATCACGCAGCATTTGCTGGATTCGCTGGTGAGTCATGCCCCCGCGAAGAACCGTGACGAGGAAGCGGCCAAGGCAAAGGCCCGGGCCGCGGTCCGTTTCGGAACCGCTTAGCCCGGACCCTGGTTATTTTCCGAACGAGCGCAGCCGTAGGGAGTTTGCAACAACAAGCACGGAGCTCGCTGCCATCGCCGCGCCCGCGATCATGGGATTCAGCAGTCCAAGAGCTGCCACTGGGATACCGATCGCGTTGTAGAAGAATGCCCAGAACAAGTTGGTCTTAATGGTGGAGAGCGTCTTGCGGGAGAGCTCAATAGCCTGGACGAGCTGACCCAGATCGCTGCCCATGACCGTAAGATCCGAGGCTTCGATCGCGACATCCGTGCCCGATCCCATGGCAATGCCCAGATCGGACTGTGCCAACGCAGCGGCGTCATTCACGCCGTCGCCCGCCATGGCCACAGTTGCGCCGGAGGCCTGGAGCTTCCGAACTGCGTCGACTTTGCCTTCGGGCAAGACCCCAGCGAACACATCGTCAGGAGAAATCCCGACGGCGGCAGCTACTTGGGCGGCCACGGCAGCGTTATCACCTGTCAGGAGCATCGGACGGATACCCAGGTCCTTCAGTCGCTGGATGGCAGCCGCCGAGCCGGGCTTGATGGTATCGCTCAGGCTGACGATTCCGGCAGCTCGACCGTCCACAGCCACCCAGATAGCGGTGGCGCCGCCATTCTCCTGGGCTGCGAGTTCGTCCCGGTGGCTGGAATCGAGGGCAATGCCGTTCTGCTCAAGCCAACCCGATCGGCCCACGACAACCGTTTTTCTGGTGCCATCCAAAGCCACGGTTCCCCGGACTCCGCCGCCAGGAGCGGAACTGAATTCATCCACGGCCGGAAGAGTACCGGCGTCGGGCGTTGCTTCCCTGGCCGCCGCTGCAATCGCATGGGCGATCGGGTGCTCCGATGCCGACTCAACCGCACCGGCAAGCGTGAGGACCGCGGCCGGAGAATGCCCGTTGAGGGCGACCGTATGGTCCACGGCTAGCTTGCCGCTGGTCACGGTACCTGTCTTGTCCAGCAGGATGGTGTCCACGTGGCGGGTGTCCTCGAGCACCTGCGGACCTTTGATGAGGATGCCCAACTGGGCGCCACGGCCCGTTCCTGTCAGCAGGCCTACAGGAGTAGCAAGGCCCAAGGCGCACGGGCAGGCGATCACGAGGACAGCAACGGCAGCGGTAAACGACGCGTTCAGGTCGCCCGAGAAGAACAGCCACAACAGGAACGTCACCAACGCAAGCACCAGCACGATCGGCACGAACACCGCGCTGATCCTGTCCGCCAGACGTGCGATCGGTGCCTTTCCAGTCTGCGCCTGGCTGACTAAACGGCCCATCTGCGCCAAGGTGGTATCGGATCCAACCCGTGTGGCGCGTACCAACAGGCGGCCAGACGTATTGATGGTGGCGCCTGTCACCTGACTGCCCGGACCGACCTCGACCGGAACGGATTCGCCGGTAACCAGAGAGGCGTCGACGGCGGACGCGCCGTCAATGACCACACCGTCCGTGGCGATCTTCTCACCTGGGCGGACCACGATGACGTCATCAACCAGGAGTTCTTCAGCAGGTATTTTCTGCTCCCGGCCGTCCACCAAAATCGTGGCATCCTTGGCGCCAAGGTTCAGCAGGGCCTTCAAAGCGTCGCCGGCCTTGGCCTTCGCATTCGCTTCCAAGTACCGGCCCAAAAGCAGGAACGTGGTGACAACCGCGGCGACCTCGAAATACAGACCACCACCGGACATGCTCTCCATGCCGGGATGCTCAGTCATTCGAGGATCCGCGAACAACTGCCACGCGGAGTAGAGGTAGGCCGCGATCACCCCGATGGAAACGAGCGTGTCCATGGTGGATGCGAAATGCCGGGCGTTGATAGCGGCGGCCCTATGGAACGGCCACGCAGCCCAACTGACTACCGGCAGCGCCAGGGCACCGACAATCCAGCCCCAATTGGTGAACTGCAGGGCGGGCACCATCGAGATTGCGAAGACAGGGACGGTCAGTATCGCCGCCGTGATCAGGCGTGGGCGGAGTGTTGACGCCGCTGGGCCGTGCGACATGTGATCTGCGTGGTCGGCTGGCTCCGTGGGTGCGGAACCGTCGGCGCCGTGCTCTGCATGCTCGCTCGTGCCTCGCTTAGACGCATGCTGCCGCACGCCTCCGGCGGTTCCGCTGTGGTCGTGGCCGGTTCCGCCCGGCACAACCAGCGTTGTCTGATCCGGCGCCATTGTGCCGTGGCTGGTTGGCGAATAGTGGTTGCCGTTGAGATCCGAGGGGTCATTCGTGAGCTCGGTGGCGGTGTTTGGGTGATGACCGTGCGCGCCAGGGACCGTGTATTCGCGTCCGTCGGAGTGGGCGCCGTGATCCTGGCGCTCGCGGGTGTGGGGGGCCGGGGGTTGGCGGACTTTGGCTTTATAGCCTGTGGCGTTGACGGTGTCCACGATTTGCTGATCCGTTACCGTGGCCGGAACCGTAACGTGGGCTGATTCCAAGGGGAGATTGACGCTGGCTTCAACGCCTTCAAGCTTGCCGAGCTTCCGCTCAACTCGATTGACGCACGAGGCGCAGGTCATGCCCTCTATGTCCAGTTCGATGACCCGGGTTTCGGGCTGATTGAAGGTCTCCTGGCTACTCAAGAGGACTCCTAGGCTTCGTTGGCTACCACCAAGTAGCCGGCTTCTGCAACGGCTTCGCCTATTTCTGACGGCGAGAGCTCGCTGGTGGAGGTGATGGTCACGGTGGACAGGCCGCCGGGGTTGAGGTCAACGGAGACGTCTTCCACGCCGTTAAGAGCTTCGAGTTCCTCGCTCACGCTTGAAACACAGTGGCCGCAGGTCATGCCGGAAACGTTGACGTTTGTCTGGATGGTCTGGCTCATGATGCGCTCCCTTGTAGTGAGTTGAATGGTGTGGTGTGTGCTGGCGGAGTTACCGCAACAGGCGCCCGATGGCATCGGTGGCCTCCTTGACTTTGGCGTCGATTTGTTCGGCCCGGGCTTCTGGATTGGGTTCGGAGGCGGCGCCCACCACGCAGTGGCCGATGTGCTCCTCAACGAGCCCAAGGCTGACGGCGTGCAGGGCTTTGGTGGCAGCAGCTACCTGCGTGAGGATGTCGATGCAGTACTTGTCCTCTTCCACCATGCGCGCGATACCGCGGACCTGCCCCTCGATGCGTTTCAGGCGGCGTAGGTATGCATCCTTGTTGCTGGTGTAACCGTGCGGCGCGGCGTGCTCCAGGTCGACTTCGATGGTGGGGAAGTCGCCGCCCGGTTGACTGATACTCAGGTCTGCATGGCTCATGCATCGAATGTATACCCCTTGGGGGTATCAAATCAAGTACCCCCTGGGGGTATCACAAAATGGCGGTCATGCTGTTCCAGCCCTGCCCAATTCGTACAGTGGGCAGCCACGCTCCGCCACTCGCACTGGGATACAGGAAGAGTGCGCCGCTGCTGTCGCGGGCCATAATGTCCGGACGCCCGTCGCCGTTGAAGTCTCCCGGGGCGACGATCGCGGTCATCGGGTTCCATCCCTGTCCCACCTGCTTGCGGTTCCCCCACCAGCCTCCCGTCCCATCGCCGCTATAGAGCCACAGGAGCCCGGAGCCGTCGCGGGCGAGGACATCGGGCGTACCGTTGCTATCGAAATCACCAGTGCCAACGATCGCGGTCAGGGCGTTCCATCCGGCCCCCAGATTGGTTCGGGGAAGCCAATCCCCGCGGCCGTCACCCGGGTACAACCAGAGGATTCCCGACGTGTCCCGGGCCAAAATGTCCGACGTGCCGTCTCCGTTGAAGTCGCCCGGTGTCACGATGGCGGATATGGCGTTCCAGCCTGAGCCGACGTGTACACGGGGCAACCAGCCGCCCGACCCGTTTCCGGGATACATCCACAAATGGCCAGCGCCGTCGCGGGCCAGGACGTCCGGTTTCGTGTCGCCGCTGAAATCGCCAGGACTTACGACGGCGGTCATGGAGTTCCAAGCCGACCCCACCTGTGTGCGGGGTTGCCATCCAGCCGCGCCGTTTCCTGGGTAGAGCCACAGTAGACCTGAAGTGTCACGGGCGAGGACGTCCGTTTTCCAATCGCCACTAAAGTCGTTCTTCAGCTGGGACGGAATGCTCCCGTCAATGACAGCCACGGTTCCGGCCCATTTGGCGACGTAGATTCTGTTAGTGGTCTCGTTAACCGCAATAGCTGTTCCGGACTTCACAAACAGCGTCGACAAAGCAAAAGTTGTGCCATCGATGACTTTGACACCGAGGTAGTTTCCACCGAGGTACACCTTGTTGGTCTTGCCATTGACCGCGATTTTCTCTGGCGTTTCCCCTGTCCTGATATCAATGGGACCGCCGCCCTCACCACCGAAAACGGACAGGACCCCAGTCAGCGATGACAGCGTTCCGTCCCCGAGCAAGATGCGGCCCAGGTAGACCCTGTTGTTCGTTTCATCGACAGCGAGTCCAGCCGGGCTTGAGTTCAGATCCGAGTAGATCGGCTGCACTTGGTTGGAAGCCCCGTCCAAGACTTCGAGTTCCATATAATTGCGGACACGCGAAGCAATGTAGACCTTGTTGGTGACCTGATTGACAGCCAAGTTGGTGGGCCAAGCAACGCTGGAGCCCATGTCGATCTGAGTCACGCTGTTAGTGGCACCATTAATCACTTTCACGCCGTTGGCCAAGACATAAACGCGGTTCGTAGCCTGGTTGATCGCTACTTGTGTTACCCAGTCAGTGTTGATGGTTGTGCTGGCGTTCGTTTTTCCATCGATCACAGACAGGCCCGCCCGGCCACCGACGTAGATTTTGTTCGTGGTTTGGTTGACGGCGATGGCATATGGATCGGGACCAACGGAGACTTGGGTCACGGCATGCGTACTGCCATCAATAACTGCAACCGTTCCGCTCGCTTCGCCGCCTTTGTTACTCACATAGATCTTGTTCGTGGCGATATTAAGGGCCAGATCCGCCGGGACCCCACCTGTTTTCACCTTGGCAGTGGCTTGCGTCCTCGCATTGATGATGGTTAGCCCGTCGTTCGTCGTGACGTACACGGTGTTGGTGACAGGGTTGACGACAATGTTGCTGGCTCCCTCGCCCACGCTAATGTTGTTCACCACGACGTCGGCCCGCGCCGGATTACCCGGCATCGCGCTAAGTACCAGGGACAGCAAGGCGGCGGCCGAAAGCACAGCTGCCAACCGCCGTCGAGGTTCCTCCGAAGTGCGATGAAAAAGCAGAGCTGAATTACCGGCAAAAATTCCCATTGAAATCCCCCAAAATGCCACAGACTTCCCCGCGTCGTGGGCTGGAGTCTACCCCGGCGGCATCGGGAAGGGGAGGCTCAGCGTACTGTTTGCTTTGGCGGAACGAGGATCTCCGCTGAATCCGCTCTTCATAAAGGAGGACACGTGAAAACCTCACCGGCCACCAAAGAACTCGATCCTGCCGCCTATTTTCGCGCCAAGTTGCAGTGTGAGATCGACGTCATGGAAGTGGCGGAGTCGGAGCAGGGCTCCCTCGTGGTGGTGGACACGCGGCGGCAGTCCTCATGGGACCACGGGCATATTCCCGGTGCGGTACATATTCCGACCGCGCAGATTCCGGCGTTGGCTTCAAACCTGATCCCGGCGGCCTCAAAAGTGGTGGTCTATTCGTGGGGTCCGGGTTGCAACGGCAGCACCTTCGCGGCGCTCGCATTCGCCGAACTGGGATATTCCGTGAAGGAAATGATAGGCGGAATCGAGTACTGGATCCGGAACGGCCTACCACTTGAGACTGCTTCCGGCGTCAGCTCGCAGAAGCCCGATCCGCTGGTAACAGCTCACGCGTGATGTCCTTGGAAAGCGGGGTGGGAATGTGGCCGTTTTCGTACTGATCCACGGTGGCGGTTCCTCGGCATGGGACTGGCATCTGGTCAGGCCACTGCTTGAGGCATCCGGGCACGGCGTCGTCGCGGTTGACTTGCCCATCGAGGACGAGGCTGCAGGGCTTGGGGATTACAGCCAAGCAGTGACTGCAGCGGTGGGCGATGCTCAGAACACGATCGTGGTGGGCCACTCGCTGGGAGGCTTTACGGCACCCTTGGTTTGCGAGCAGCTCCACTCGGAAGGCCTTGTGTATTTGGCAGGAATGATCCCACTGCCAGGCGAGACATTCGGCGACTGGTGGATCAACACCCGACACAACCGGGAGACCATTGACCCGGACCCTCAGGAAGCCTTCTTCAACGAGGTCCCTGAAGACCTCGCGGATCAGGCCCGCGACAGGGAGCGCGATCAGCGAGGTGCTTGGATGGCAGGGCCCTGGCCTGGTCGGCATCCAGCCGTCCCCACCATGGCAATACTGTGCCGTGACGACCGGTTCTTTCCGGCTTCATTCATGAGACGCCAAGTACATCAGCGGCTTGGAATCGAACCGGTGGAAATCCCAGGGGGGCACTACGCAGCCTTGAGCCATCCGGAAGCTGTGGCTGCAGTATTGAACGATTTTGCCCAGAAAATCGCCCGAGAGCCGGGCCACTAATGCTCGGCTGTCAGGCCTTCTTCAATTCCTCGGCGAGCATGACGAGAATTCCGCTGGGGCCGCGAAGGTATGTGAGCTTGTAGACGTCGCCATAGGTCGCCACGCCGCGAAGGGGGTGGAATCCGTGCTTTGCAGCTATTTCAAGGGCCTTATCGATATCGTCAACCGAAAAGGCCACGCGGTGCATGCCAATGTCGTTGGGGCGAGTGGGGTCCGACTCGATCGCATCCGGGTGGATGTATTCGAAGAGTTCAAGGCGACCCTGCCCGTCCGGAGTTTGTAGCATCGCGATCTTGGCATGGTTTCCATCAAGTCCTACGGCAATGTCCGCCCACTCGCCGCTGATCGTGTCACGGCCGATGACGGTAAGACCAAGATCGGTGAAAAAGGCGATTGCTTCTTCGATGTCGCGAACAGCGATTCCCACATTCTCAAATTTGATGGCCATGCGTTGAAAGCTACCAAGGTGCAGCGCTTGGCTCCAGCTACTTTGACCACGGATATAGTCGTCCACATATTCAAACTCGTTGCACCGGATGCTTCCTATTACCACTCGTTTGCCGAGTCCGCGAGTGGAATGGGGCCCATCAGGACGGTGCGGGGTTGTTGGCGGACGACGACATCACAAGCCTGGAAGGCTTCGCGGCCTGGGCTCTGCAGGAAGTTTGCGCCCGTTTGGCTGCGGCGGGAGAGCCCGACCGCGTTCTTTTGACTTGTGATGATGCCAATGCGGCGTCCGCCAAGACCATTGAACGTTGTGGCGGCCAGCTTGAGGATCTGCGGGAGGCTGAGAGCGGGCGGTATTTTCGGCGTTACTGGATTGACGTCTCGGCCAAGCCACGTCTAACAAACCAGCCATAAACCCCCGACGCCGGCACTCAGGTTCCGATTGCAACCGTCATGGTTTTTGAAATCTGCGAACCGGCGCTTGCAGCGCCGTAGGAACTGTGAATAGAATCACTGGCACAGGGTAAGAATTGAGACTTCCTGTTGGAGGTCTCAATCTGCCCATTTTTTGTTTTACAGGCGACGACCTCTGACGAAACGGTTTCACGACAGAGAGGTCGAACGAATGTCTAGCTTGGTCCTTCGCGGTGTGCACGATGTCGTGTCCTACATCGATGCCCGCCCCAGAATTTCCGGTCGAGCAGGCCTTATCTGGTGGCTGGCTTTGGGTGGCCTGTTCCTGGATGCCTTTTCCAACTCGGCATTGAGTGCCGGGCTCGGTCCGATGACCAGAGACCTGCACCTGAGCCCAACACAGATAGCGATCCTGACGTCCTTGGCCTCCTGGGTAGCCATTGCGTTCAATCCAATCGGCGGCTGGATGGCGGACAGGTGGGGGAGGATCCCACCGCTCATCTTTGCCAAGTTCCTTGCTTTCGCCGGCGCTGGCTTCGCGGCCTTCGCACCGACTTTTGAGCTTGTTCTGGTGGGCAGGTTCTTCGTAGGTGCTGCTTATGGCATTGATTTTGCGATTGCGATGGCCGTTTTGGCGGAATTCACGCCGGCGCGCTTGAAGAGCCGCCTGAATACGTGGCAGGGAATCTGGTACACGGCTGTCAGCAGCAATCTGATTCTGGCGATTGCTTTCTACAATTTGGGGGTCGGCGACTCGATTTGGCGGTTTGCGGTTGGCTCTGCCGGGGTGGTGGCACTGGCGCTGTTCCTGGCACAGATCATCTTCATGGTTGAAAGCCCCACCTGGGCGGCCCGAAAAGGGCTCTTGGACCGCGCCGCTGCTTCCATGAGCAAAATCTACGGGCAGGACTTCACTCCCGCTCCGCTGGCGGACCGCACCCCGATCCTGAACATGGCTAACAGGGGCGCTGCCAATATCGCCCTCATCTTCCGGGGTACCTATCTGCCACGAACGATCCTGGCGGCCACCGTGCAGATTGGCCAGTCCATCCAATACTTCGCGGTCGGCTGGTACTTACCCATCATCAGCCTCACCCTTTTCGGGTCAGACTTCGTAGTGGCAACCTTAGGGGCCTTGGTCTTCAACGTATTTGGCATTATCGGCGGCTTCATGTCGCCAAGGATCGGCAAGGTACTTGGCCTTCGTCGGGCCTCAGCAATCGGATTTGGGGCAGTGTTCGTGATGCTCCTGATCCTGGGCTTCTTCTACGAGACCCTGCCGATTTTCCTTGCCTTCCTGGTGCCGTCCTTGTTCATCCTGTTCCACTCCGGTGGTCCAGGCGCTAACGGCAAGAGCATCTCCACGCTCTCCTTCCGGAGCGAACTCCGGGCGGGCGCCAACGGTGTGATCGGAGCATTGGGCAGTACTGGCGCGGCATTGGGATTGTTGATCTTCCCGCTTTTGAAAGCAGAACTGGGACTGGGGCCAACGTTCCTTATCCTGTCCGCGGTTCCCCTGGCTGCCTGCATCATTTGCTCCATCATCAAGTGGGATCCAACCCGCGCACCCGTCAGCCCCGACGAGGAGACCGACGCGCCTCAATTCAGGAACGACGCCGCCCAAGTCGCCGTCCCCACCCGCTGACACGGAAAAGAGGAAGCTTTATGGGAAATTCGGCCGTTCTGGCAATAGACGAAGGCACCACAGGGACACGGGCGGCGTGGGTTACCTCCGACGGCGGAGTCCATGGCTTGGAGTATCGACGGTTGTCTGTCTCAAGCCCCCGCCCTGGTGTGGTGGAGCAGGACGCCAACGAAATTCTGGACAAGACGCTGGACGCGTGCCGTGCAGTCCTCAATCGCGCCGCTGATGAGGGTGTCGACATTCAAGGGATCGCGCTTGCCACGCAACGCTCGACTGCCGTCCTTTGGGACACCGTTACAGGGCAGGCACTGGTGCCGGCCATGGTTTGGCAGGACAGCCGATACGCTACTGAACTTGCCATCTTGGGAGAGGAATGGAACGAACGGCTTGTCGCATCAGTTGGGCGCCCTGCGGGAGTACGTTCCCCCTATCTCTGGGCCGCCCATCATCTGAGGGAAACCCGCGAAGTGGAAGTCGCGTTTCGGGAACGCCGCTTAGGCTTTGGCACCGTTGAGACCTGGCTGTTGTGGAGTCTCACCGCCGAACGCTCATACGTTGCTACAACGACGAATGCGACGTCGGCCGGCGGTTACATTCTGAGCGACCATGCTTATGAGCGGGGCTGGATCGAGGCCCTGGGTTTTCCCTCGGACTTACTGCCCGAGCTGCGTCAGGATGCCGATCACCTTGGTCACAGCGACAGTTCCAAATTGGGCATTTCAGTGCCAGTGCTGTCCGCCATGGGTGATCAGCATGCCGGTACCGTGGGTTTGGGATGCTTGCGTCCCGGACAAGCAATGTGCGTTCACGGCACGGGCAGCTTTGTCGATCTTGTGACGGGCAGCAACATGCCGGCGCGGCCGGGGCTGTACGAAGGGACGGTAAGCCTGGCTGCATGGCGCCGGCACCACGAAACCACCTATGCGGTGGAAACATTTACCGCGACAACGGGTTCGGCGCTGGACTGGGTATGCAGCACTCTTGGCTGGTTCGACTCTCCGCAGAGAATCAGTGAATTGGCTGCCACGGTGGACGGCTCCAACGGCGTTATGTTCATTCCCGCTCTGACCGGTCTCCGCATGCCGGTTGTAGAACCGAACGCCCGTGCATCGCTGACTGGATTCTCGATGTCCAGTACTTTGCCGGAAATCGCCTACGCAATCCTGGAAGGCGTTGCCCATTCTGTGGCCAGCAGTGTGGAGGCCAACGAGGCAGTGTCCGGCATTTCCGTAACCGAGATCGCAGTGGGCGGCGGAATGTCGGCCAGTGATCCCCTGATCCAGATGCAGGCTGACCTGACAGGCATCCCCATGCGTCGCTTGAATTCCTGTGACACGGCAAGCCTGCGTGGCGCCGCATTCATGGGTGCCGCGGACGGTTTGCTCTGGAGTTCCCTTACCGAAGCCGTCGAATGCCTGGGTCCAGGAGACCTCTTCGAACCACGACTAACCGCCGCTGAGCAACTCGGCCGCCGCGATGCATGGAATTCGCGTATCGCCAGTGAGTTGGCGCTTGTCCGTGACTCCTGACACCGACTACCAGCCACGACCCAAGACAATTGAGAGAGACATACCTTCATGATTTCCATGCCCTCACGCAAACCGAAAGCCGGGCGTGCCCGGATGGTTACGGACAGCCCCCTGAAATTGGACAGGGCTGAGCAGATCAACCGCCTGGATGGCGGAGAATTCGACATCATTATTGTCGGTGGCGGTGTCACAGGAGCCTATGCGGCCATGGACGCGGCACTACGCGGCTACCAGGTGGCATTGCTGGAAAAGGATGACTTCGCCTCGGGCACCTCTTCCAAATCGTCCAAGATGATCCATGGCGGGCTTCGGTATATCGAACAGGGCAACCTACCGCTGGTGCGACACTCGCTCCTGGAACGCCATCGACTGCGTAAAAACGCTCAACACCTGGTCCAACGGTTGCCGTTCCTGTTTCCGGTGCTCTCGCATGCGGGTGTCTTTGACCGCCGCCTTGCAGCAGGATTTGAAAGTCTTCTCTGGACCTACGATCTGGCGGGCGGGTGGCGCGAGGGCATACTCCATCAGAAGTTGACCAAAAATGAAGTCCTTTCCCACTGCCCTACGTTCAAAGCTGAAAACCTTGAGAGCGGCTTCCTGTATTACGACGCACGCGCCGACGACGCGAGGCTGACGCTGACCTTGGCCCGCACCGCAGCATTCCACGGAGCAACCGTGCTTAACGGTGCAAAAGTCACTGAGGTGACCCGCCAGGGCGGCCAAGTAAACGGAGTAGTTATCGAAACCGGAACCCGGGAGCTTCGCGCCAGCGCCAGCGCTGTCATCATCGCCACTGGTGTTTGGCTTCGGGACTGGACCGGTGCCGGCAAAGAAGTTGACGCGCCCAATATCCGGCCAGCCAAGGGCGTTCACATTGCAGTCCCATGGACCAAAATCCGCAACGACTGCACGGTAACCATCCCGGTTCCAGGACGCAACCGGCGCGCCACTATCACCCGCTGGGGCAATACGTCCTACCTGGGCACCACTGACGAGGACTACAACGGCAACCTCGACGATGTGAACTGTACTCGCGAGGAGATGGACTTCCTCCTGGAAGGCGCCCGGTCCGCACTCAACATCGATGTAGAGCCGGAGGACGTGCTTGGCAGCATAGGCGGTTGCCGGCCCCTGGTTGCACCTCCGGGAGGGAAAACCCTGGAAGTTAAACGCAACCACGAGATCCGTACCGACCCGGATGGGCTGGTGACCGTCGTCGGAGGCAAGCTCACCACTTCCAGGCACATGGCCGAACAGACCATTGACGCAGCGCAGAAAGTGTTGGGAGAAAACCGCCGCTGCCGAACCAAGAACGCCTACCTGCTAGGTGCTGCTGGTTACGACGCTGAGGCGATTGTTGCCTCAGGTGGCCTTGCTTCGCATTTGGGGGAGCGGTACGGGACAGAAGCCCGATTCGTCACGGACATTCTGGCGGAGGACCCAGGGCTGAACAAGCCGATCATTGACGGCTTGCCCTACTTGGAAGCGGAGGTCATTTATTCCGCACGCCATGAGATGGCCCGCAATGTCGATGACATCATGTCCCGCCGGACCCGGGCCCGGCTTGTCGCCCGGGACGCCTCTGCGGAAGCTGCAGAGCGGGTGGGCCAGCTGCTCATGAAAGAACTCGACCTGCCCGCAACGGAAATTGATGCCCAGGTTGCCAGCTACAAGAACCAAACCGCGCATGAACGCGCCATCCTGATGGGAGAGAACTAGACAATGATCAGCAAGGAAGCAGTAAAACGCGGCTACAACCGAGGCAATTACACTGTAGGTGCGCCGACTCAGCCGCACTTCGCCCAGACCTTGGGGTCCCTTGACGGGAAGGCTGCCTACTCCACAAACCCAGCCACGATCAACACGGACATTTTGGATAAGTTGGCTTCAGTCGCGGACAGGATTGTCACTGAACCCCAAGAAGTGCTGGACGGTACCCGCGACTGGTGGGCCGGCACAATGATTGCAGAAACGGGCGGGCAGCCAGCCACTTCGGACGCCGTGATTGTCCACGTCTCCAGCGTTGAGCAGGTGCAGGACATCATGCGGATAGCCTCGGCATCTGGCATCCCGGTAACGGTCTCGGCAGGACGCAGCAACGTCACCGGTGCGGCGCTGCCCATTGCCGGTGGCCTCGTGTTGGACGTCTGTGGCTTGGACAAAGTCACCAGCTTCGATGAGGAGAGTCAGATCGTTGAAGTGGAGGCCGGCGTCTTTGGAGACATTTTCGAGCAGACAATCCAGGCCAACTACGGCATGACCATGGGCCATTGGCCCTCCTCTTATGCCATCAGCACTGTGGGTGGGTGGGTCGCCTGCCGCGGGGCCGGCCAACTTTCCACCCGTTACGGCAAGATCGAGGACATGGTCCACGGACTCGATGTGGTTCTGGCCAACGGGGAAGTGATCAGTGTAGGCAATGGTGCCCGGGCCGCCGTCGGTCCCGATCTGCTCCAGCTCTTTATCGGGTCGGAAGGAACTTTGGGCATTATCACCAAAGTCCGTCTCAAACTGCATCGGCTGCCTGATTACGGCCGTGCGGTTGCCTATGGGTTCGCGACCTTCGCCGAAGGGCTGGAAGCATGTCGGCAAATAATGCAGCAGGGGGCAACGCCAGCCGCGCTCCGCCTATACGACAACCTTGAAAGCGGCGTGCAATTTGACCTTCCGGATACCAACGTCCTGTTGGTGGCAGATGAGGGTACCCAGGAACTAGTGGATGCAGGGATGGTAATCAGTGAACGCGTCTGCGCCGCAACGGGTAGCGAGCTCAACGGAGAAATGATCTTCGAGCGATGGCTCGATACCAGGTACCTCACGGGTAAGAGTGCCGAGGGTTTCAAACGAGGACCCGGTTTTGTGGCCGACACCCTGGAGATGATCGGCAATTGGAAGGAATTGCCCGCCATCTACACCGAAGTCGTTGACGCACTCAACGCCATACCCGGTACTCTCGCAGGCTCCGCGCATCAATCACACGCGTACATTGATGGAGCATGTTTGTACTTCTCCGTGCGCGGCGATGTTGAAGTGGATGAACGTGCCAAGTGGTACAGGTCCGCGTGGGACGCCGCCAACAAAGTCATCATCCGGCATGGGGCGACGCTGAGCCATCATCACGGCGTTGGCTTGTTGCGCGCACCCTACATGGAGGCGTCCTTGGGCGGCGGGCTCGAAGTACTCCGGGCGGTTAAAGGTGCGCTGGATCCCAAAAACCTTCTGAACCCGGGCAAACTGGGTCTTTAGCGTGCGCCTGTGCAGGTGACCCGCATACAACGACGAGGATCCAAAGATGATTGAATTTCCACAGGAACTGGACCTTCGGCTCAGCCGCAATCCTGTGATCGGCTCCGTATTCGGCGTCGACGCGGTGCCAGGCTTTCTCGGCTCAGGATGTCAGGTGTGCATCCTTGCCCATGTGGCATTGCATGAGCTTGAAGGACTGCTTCACTCTCTGACGGCTGCCGGCAAGTTCACTTTTGTGAACATCGATGCCTGCTCCGGGCTGGGGCAGGACCGGGGCGCCGTGGAATATCTAAAGAAGATCGGCACTGAGGGATTGGTCAGCACCAAGACGGCTTTGATCCAGCGCGCCAACACCATGGAAATGGTGACAATGCAGAAGGTCTTCGTGACGGACCGGTCCAACCTGCCGCGCAGCACCGGGGCTGTTGAACAGAGCAAACCCCACTTGGTCCAGGTGATGCCGTGGCCCGTTATCGCCCACCTTTCACCGGCAGAACTCAGCAGCCTCACCCCCTTCGTTGCTGCCGGCTTCATCCGTACGGGCGGCGATGTGGCGAGGGCCCTGAGGGAAGGTGCCAAAGCGGTTTCCACTAGCGCTGCCGAGCTATGGGATCTGGCCGGACGAGACAGCGTCGAAACGTCAACAAACTGATACTCAACTCATAAGACAAGGAACGGAATGTCAGAGACGCACTTCCAAGTAATTGCCCATTATCACGCCATCACCCAAGAAGTAGAGGAAGTCGCCGGGTTGCTCGGCAAGCTGGCGGAGGCCAGCCGTCAGGAGGAGGCGAATCTGGCCTACGACTATTTTCAATCCGTGAACGATCCAGGACACTTCGTGATCCTGGAGAAGTACACCGATGCAGCTGGTTTCGCCGCCCACCGAACGTACGAACATTTCAAGACCTTGGCCATTGGCGAGATCCTTCCGCGCCTGAATAGCCGAACCATTGAAACGTATGAAGGCCGTGGCGATGCGTAGCGCCGTGCTCCGCCGCGCTGGCGCCCCGTACCCATACGCGGACAGCAGTCCCCTCAAACTCGAAGAGCTTGAACGTCCAAAACCGCGCGCGGGGGAGGTGCAGGTGAGAATCGAGCGTGCGAGCCTGTGCCACTCGGACCTTTCCGTTGTCAACGGAAGCCGACCCCGACCCCTTCCAATGGTTCTGGGCCACGAAGCTGCGGGTACGGTTACCGAAGTCGGCTCAGGCGTAATGGATATTAAGCGCGGAGACCACGTCGTGATCGTTTTCGTGCCCAGCTGCGGTAACTGTTCGGCGTGCAACGCTGGTCGCCCAGCGTTATGTCGCCGGGGTGCCGAAGCAAATACCAGCGGCGACCTGCTCCACGGGGATGCCCTGCTCATTGGCGGCTCAGGTGAACGCATTAACCATCACCTGGGTGTTTCCGCTTTCGCCGAATATGCCGTCGTTGCCCGCGAATCCCTCGTGGTGATCGATGAGGACGTGCCCATGGATGTCGCCGCCATGTTTGGCTGCGCCGCACTCACTGGTGTCGGCGCAGTACTTAACACGGCCCAAGTAATGGAAGGCCAGTCAGTCATTGTGTTCGGTCTCGGGGCGGTGGGGCTAATGGCCGTGATGGCAGCAGCGCAAATTCCCGGAACAACAGTCATTGCCATTGACCCGCTGGCAGAGAAACAGCAACTCGCATTGTGCTGCGGCGCCGACTACGCGGCAGGGCCCGACGAGGCGGCTGACTTGGTCGCCGCCCACACGGAAGAGGGCGTTGACGTATCAATCGAGGCAGTGGGGCACGCCAAGGTTATGGAAGCATGTCTCTCACTGCTGGCGCGCGGCGGAGTCCTGGTATCGGTGGGCCTACCTGACCCGAAGCAAACCCTGACCGTCCAGGCCCTCCAATTCGCCGGCATGGGCAAACGTCTGCTGGGGTCCTACATGGGGGATTCGGTGCCCAGCCGGGACATTCCCCTTTACATCCAGATGTGGCGGGAAGGGCGACTCCCCGTGGAGCTGCTGCATACGGACACCAAACCGCTGTCCGAGATCAATGAAGCCTTGGACGCGCTCGCAAATGGAAGCATCGTCCGGCGCCTTTTCACCACTGCCGAGCCATAGCGCTGGCAAACCGCCCACACCAAACCCCGACGTCGGCACTCACGCGGGTGCCGACGTCGGGGGCTTCTATTCGGTCTCGGCTTCCTTCAGAACCAGCGCGGTCCCCTGGAACGCCCGCAGCTCGAGGAAGAAGCTGCCAAGATCATCCACTTGCCCCACGTTTTCGCCGCTGAAAAGATCGTGGACGCTGGCTCCAGGGACAAGATGGGAGGACTGTATGCTGCCTGCGATGTCCTGGTCGGAGAAGTTCAGGACCGTGACTTCAAGCTCGCCGTTGCCGAGTTGGTTGACCAGGACTAGCAGCCCGCGGTTGGAAACATCGGGCACGTCCAGCAAAGTGCTCGTTGCGATCCCTGACTCTTCCCTTACTTTCAGGATCTGCTGGAGGCGTCGGGCGTAGGAGGCTGGATCCTTGAGCTGTTCAGGCAGCGGACCGTAGAGGCTCCGGGCACGCGCCATGCCCGCGAGGGAGGTCTTGGCGTCGGGGCTCGTCCCCATGAGGTCGTGTGCCCCGCGGTTGATCCACCGGGTGTCGCCCTGCGAGGTGAGCTCCCGGACCGTTTCGCGATCCAAGGCGGTGATGCCGGTGAGGTCCCAGCCGGAAAGCGCGAAAACGCCAGGCTGCAGCGCGTTGTACATTGACAGGAGCACGTGGGCATCCAGGACCTGGGACTCTTGCTCCGGCGTTATCGAGTCCGGGTCTTTGATTCCCAGCGCCGCCATGAGGAAGCTGACGGTGGTGCAGGCGATGCCGTTGGTGGTGAAGACCGCGTTGTAGGGCCCGTTCTCACCGGTGAGGCGTTCCCGCAGGGTGCTTTGAACCTTCTCGGCAACCTCGGCGCCCGTTAATTCTTCGCCCCCAAGCTCGAAGATGTCTTCCCTGTGGCCAGCGGCAAAGTGAAGCAGCTCGTAGGTCAGTTCGTCGTGGTTCTGCAGTGCGTGCACCAGCGAGGCCTGGTCCACACCGATCTCCATGGCCAACCGAAGCGTCAGCCGTAGGAACTCGGTATCACCGGTGACCAGCGCGTAGTGGTAGGCCGGCCGGGTGATGAAGTCGTACGAGAGATCCGGGCCAGACTCGGACTGCGCCTTGATGTCATCAATGGTGAGGTTGAGTTCCTGGAAGGAGAACCCACCCACTTTGCGGATCATCGAGCCAATGAGCTGATTCGCTGCCTCGGACAGGGGGTGGCCTTCTGACCAACCCGGCTGCTCCTCCGCGCTCTTCTCCACGCCGAGGAACCCGTTGGCATCCAGCCGCAGGGCGCCGGTGCCCAGGTCCAGGAGGGAGTGCAGCGCATCGCCCACCACCAACCGCATCCCGGCGAATGTGGGGTCAAGCCAGTTAATGGATGGTTGACCGGCCTTGAAGTAGTGGAGGTACACCCAGCGGCGGGTTTTGCCGGTGGTATCCACAATCGGCCTGGTGGCGCTCCAGTTGGTCTCCTTGACCCCGGGTTCGTAGAAGATCACGCGTTGGAGCCTGCCGATGATGTACCCGGCTTTTTGCAGGGCCTGCTCGGCGTCTGGACTGATATTCACTGAATCTTCGCCCTCGGGAACATCGGGCAGCAGGTGCCAGTCTTCCTCAGGGATATCCACCATGTGATAGATGCCCGGGTAGTCCCGGAAGTTCATCTCGGCAAGACGGAAGTCGGCGCCTTTGCCTGTATGGCCGGGCACGATGTCGTCGATGACCGTCCCGTCGTGATCTGCGGCGACTTCGCACATCCGGCGGAATTCTTCTTCGGTGCCGAATGCCGGATCGATCGCCATGCTGATGCGGTCAAAGTGACCATCTACGCTGGGCGTTTGGGACCAACCGCTGATGCCTCCGGCCAGCTTGACGGGACCGGTGTGGAGACCACGGATGCCGATCTCCCGAAATGCTTTCCAGAGCCCGGGCTCTCCCAACGCCGACAGGAATGACTGACCTTCGCGGGTGATGAAGGAGAGAGGGTAGGCCGTGAACCAAACGGGTGCGCGCTCCACAGCAGCCCTGGGGTTTGGCCGGGCGTAGGCGTTCTGCCACATGCTTGCTTGGCCTGAGAGTTGCCGGGCCATGGTGTTGGCGTCGCCGAGCATCGACTGGTTGCGAAGCCAGTCCACATACGTGGGATTGCGCCCATCGAATTCCAAGGAAGGCCTGGCAGCAAAGAATTGCCGGCGCCGTGCGATCGGCCGTAGCGCCTTTGGGCGAGCGGGATAGAACTGTTCGTCGAAGGTGATCTCGGGTGACTCTGTGGCGGTTTCGTCGGCTTGCGTTTCCTGCGGATCCTCCGTTGTTTCGTCTGGATTCCCGTTGGTTTCTGACACGCTCTCGCTGACTACAGGCTCCCGCACAGCTTTCTCCTTTACGTGGTCGCCGCGTCAACGCCGACCGTCCGAGGGGGTCGTTCAAGAGGTCACGTACCCGGGCTTGCCCGGAGTATTCATGCTAGTCACGACGGCATGGGGTTTGTCGAGCTTGGGAGAAGTGAGTCGTCAGGTTGCTGGCCAATGACGTGATTCCAGGGCGCCCGAACGTCTGAGCTCAGAAGTCAAGCAGCTGGATTTCACTGGAACCATCGCTGTACGTCACGTGAACGGGCACTCCTCGGTCAGTCGCGTTCTGCAACTCATTTCCGGGAAGCCAAAAGGCGAATTGGCCTTTCGCTACGGTTGCGAGCACTTCTTCCTTGTCAGCGTTGGTGTAGGAAACACCTGTGACATCGGCACCCACGCGGCCTGACGCAATCGAGATGGGCTTGTCTGCGATTACTCCCGTTCCCAGTTGAGTAGCAGCGATGCCTCGGGCGGGGAGGGCGGTGACATTAGCCGGTTTACCGATGGAACCTATGATCCCTTTGCGGAACCAGGCTGCCGTGGCATCGGTAGTGCATGTTGCTTCAAAGCCGTCAGCTCCAGTGAGAACGACCGTGACCCAGGCACCGCGCCGCTCGGCGATGGCTACTTCCGCAGCCGAAAGTTCGGTCGAGTACATGCCACCGCCTACGTTCTGTTTCGAGTTACGGCAGTCTGAGACGGCGTTGTCACGGTCTGAGCCAGTGAGTGTCCCGGGGGCTGCCGTCCAGGTCGCGAAGGCCGGGTCGCCTCCCGAGAGTGCCGGCATGATGACAAATCCGGCTGTAACTGCTGCCGCCAGGCCTGCAAGAGTGAGCGCGCGTCGGCGCTGGCGGATCTTGGGTTTATTGGACTCGTGGCTATCTGGCAATGTGCTGCTGGAGGCAATTGCTGCTTGAGAACTGAGTATGCGGTTCAGGTCCGCGTGCGCCCGGATAGGATCCGGCGGTGAACTTTGTTCTGCTGCGTCCATGGAGCGCAGAAGTGTGTCGAGTCTCTGATCACTTTTCATAGCGTTGCTGCCTTTTCAGGTGATGCCGCCGAAGTATCGGAAGCATGATGAGGGAGGTGGTCAAGGAGGAGCCGCAAGGCCCGTCTGGCGCGAGTCAATCTCAGACGGAAAGCCACCGGTGAGATTCCCAGGACCTTGGCAGCTTGCGGCGCGGCAAGGTTTTCAAACACGGCGAGTCCCAGGGCTTCCTGATGAGCTTCAGACAGAAGCTGCCAAGCACGGCTCAGATCAATGAGGTGATCGACCAGTTCGGCGTGCGAGGCGTTGAAAGCATCCGTTGTTGTTTCAGCCAGCCGAACACCTAACGCTTGACGTCGCCGTTCTCCACGGTGAGCGTTCAGGAGGAGATTCCGTGCGATTCCGAAAAGCCAGGCCCGGGCGTCACTTTCATTCGCTGGAGCTTCAGAGAAGCGTTTCCAGACGATGAGAAACGCCTCTGCGACCACGTCCTCAGCACTTGCTGGTTCCGTCCGCCGCTGAACGAACCGCAAAAGGTCGGTATATGCAGCTTCGTATAACGACCGGAAGGCGTCCGCCCTATCAGGGGCTCTCGATAGATGACTCATACCTTATACCTGTCCGCCACCTGCCTAAATGTGTCGCCGATGATCGAACAATTCTGGCAGCTACTCTGGAACTCCAACCCACGCAGGCCCAAAGGCGAAGAGTACCCATGAAAATAGTTGTCATCGGCGGCAGTGGCCACATTGGTTCGTTCCTCGTGCCCAGGCTCGTCAACGCGGGCCATGAGGTGGCCAACATCAGCCGCGGAATCCGCCAGGCCTACACCGACACACCCGAGTGGCAGCAGGTCCGCCAGGTCACAGCGGACCGGGAGCAGGAGGACCGGGACGGCACCTTCGGTGACCGGATCGTGGAACTGGGTGCCGACGTCGTGATTGACCTGGTCTGCTTTACGCTCGACTCCGCCACCGCGCTGGTGAACCGACTCCGCGGCGAGGTGGGCCACCTCCTTCACTGCGGTTCTATTTGGCGGTATGGCGCCAGCATGAAGCTGCCCATCGCGGAGGGCTCGGATTCTGCTGCGGCCCCAACCGATGAGTATGGCATCCAGAAGCGCGCAATAGCCCGCATGTTGAAGGAAGAGACGGCTTCAGGCGGGCTGGCCACAACGTCGTTGCACCCCGGTCACATCGTCGGACCTGGATGGCAGCCGATCGGGCCACTTGGAAACCTGGACCCATCCGTGTGGGAGACGATCTCCGCCGGGCGGCCGCTAAAGGTTCCCGGAAGTGGCACTGAGCTGATGCATCACGTGCACGCCGACGACGTCGCGCAAGCCTTCGAGAAAGCCGTCCAGCGACGTGAAGCGGCGGCCGGGGAGGACTTCAACATCGTTGCTCCCACCGCCCTAACGGTTCGCGGATACGTCGGGATCGCCGCGTCCTGGTTCGGGAAAGAACCTCGCCTCGAGCCAGTCAGCTGGGAGGAGTTCCGCAGGGTCTCCGCGCCTGGGCACGCGGATACGAGCTGGAGCCACCTGTCACGCAACCATTGCTTCAGCATCGAGAAAGCCAAGTCCCTGCTGGGTTACGCGCCCCGGTATGAGCCGGAACAGGCGGTGCGAGAGTCCATCGAGTGGCTCATCGACCACAAACAACTCAGCGTCGGCAACCTCGCCACCAGTTAAAGCTCGACGTCGGCACTCACCTGAGTACCGACGTCGAGATTTAACTACGGGGTCAGGCTTGGTGCAGTGCTTCCTGCCGGCGCCGCTCCAACGTGTCACGGACACGCTCCACGTCCCGCGGGTAGCAGAAGTAGAGGGCGGTGAGGACGGCCGCGTTGACCAGCATGAGGATCACCAGCGTCCAGAGGAACACGGCTTGGATTCCGAGGCTTGAGGCCAGGGCGCCCGCTCCGAGGGAGAAGACGGCCCACCCGATCGTCTCGAAAACGGTCAGGAAGATAGCGAAGGCCTGGCCGCGAAGTTCCGGCAGGACGACGGCTGCGACGATTGGACGGTTGGCGGGTGGGTTGGCTCCTTGGGCAAAGCCGATCAGGGCCCAGAATGCGCTGTAGATGCCGATGTTGTGGTAGTCGAACTGGGTGGCGAAGAATGCGACGGCGGCGAAGAGAACCTGGGCGCCCTGCAGGTAGGCAACCCGGCCACGGTCGGGAAGGATCCGGTCCAGGAGGGCAACTAGCCAGCCACCCCCGGCGGTCCCGGCGAAGTAGCCGAGCCCAAAGGGCACCAGGACAATGGCGGCCACGGCATTGGTGAAGCCCCGTTCCACCACGAGGAACTGGATGCCGAAGATCGTGATGAGGAGATGCCCGGAGAGCAGGCGGGAAAGCATCATGATGGAGAAGCTTGGAATCCGGAACAGCGAGGCCACCGAGCGGACCGTGACTTTCGGGGCGAGGCGCTCGCGGGCGCTGAGGTCTGCGAGCTGCTTCTCGGAAGCGCCCACACCAGGATCTTTCAGGAGCAACGCCACCAAGAGGCCAGCCAGGATGCAGATGCCACCGATGGTCCACATGCCGAACCGCCAGCCGTCAGTGATGCCTGTGAACAAGGCGATGAGCGGGGCAATGAAGGAGCTGATGAGGCTCATGAATCCGTAGAAGTAACCCGCAGCCTTGCCGCGCTGGCTGTCATCGAAGGAGTCCGCGATGATCGCGTTGGCGATCGGGCTTCCGCCGATGATCGACGCCGACATCAGGGTGTTGAGGATCAACAGTTGAACGAAGTCCTGCGAGAAACCTGCCGCTATACCGAAGACGCCACCTGCCAGGGTTGTGGCGATCAGAGCTTTCCGTCGGCCGATCTTCCCGGCAAGCCATGCCCACGCCGGACCGGCAGGGACAGCGATGATTTTGCCGAGTGCGGCGAGCAGGCCAAGGTGGCTGCTCTGCAGTTTCAGGGCTGCCGCAATGGTCGGGAAGAGCGTGGCACTGAGGCCGGCTTCCGTATTGTCCACCACGGTAACGCCGGTGAGGACAGCGAGGTTTCGCCAGCGGTGGGGAACTTTGCTGGCTTGGGCTGCTCCTTCAGCTGGAGCTTCCGTGGAGAGGGCAGGGCTGGGTTGGGTGGTCATGGGCTGTAGGTCCTGTCTACATTGTCAGGCTGGGTTGGGGATGTGTCACTGGCTTGGAGTTACGCCGTGGGGACGGCAGCCAGTTCCTCGGCAATGGACCCGAGGGCGCTCGAGGAAACCGGGATGACGGCTGCGAGCTGGTAGAGGCTGAGCTGGGCGGGGATGTTAACCAGTTCAGTGCTGATGAGGCCGGGGAGGTGCTTCTCCACGGCTTCGCGGCCGCGGACGTCCTGGAGCAGTTCCAGAAGGGGCAGTGTTAAGGCCGCTCCGCCGTCGGCGAAGCTGTCCATCGGAGGCAGGGGTTCCAAGGCGAGCCGCGCCCTGTCCGCTTGCCGGGCGGCGAGGAGGTGCTGGGCTGTGGGTTCGGCATCGAAAGGGATTCCGAGCCGCTGGAACTGGCTCTCGGGTGCATCGTTGGCATGCATGAGGTTGGCCAGTGTTTTCAGGAGCCGCAATTCCAGCTCGTCATCGAGGATTGGGTTTGTTTGGCCGGGATCGGTTTCCAGGTCAAACAGGAGCGTTCCGTGGACCCATGAGTTCATCATGGAGGTGGTCTGGAGCTGCATTGTCCGCAGTCCCTTGGTGAAACTGAACGCTTCCGCAGGTGCCCACTGCGCGAGTTCGGCCGTAGAGAACCGAGACCGCATGTGGGTGGGCATCAGCGTGTAATCTTCCAGCGGTGCATTGGAAGGATCGACGGCGGCACGCATGTAAACGTATCGGCCGTCAGTGATGTTGACGTGGCCACCGTGGATACCAAAGAGGGCTGCCTCACGCACTTCGCTGTCGTCCTGCAGCACTGCGGCCAGATCCTGGCCTTGCATGTCTTTCGTAGGTTCGACGCCGAAGAAGCGCAGCATGGTGGGTGCGATGTCGATGGTCTGAGCGAGGGCTCCACGCCGGGTGTCCTTGCCGCCGGTGCGCGGGTCCCACAGGAACATGGGCAGGTGCACGAGTTCGTTGAACCATGGTTGAACAGACTTGGCCCACCAGCCATGTTCACCCAGCAGGAAGCCGTGGTCCGTGTTCACCAGGAGGAGGGTGTCTTCCCAAAGGTTGTACTGATCCATGGCATCCAGGACCCGGCCCAGCGACTTGTCGCACATCGAGACCAAAGCGGCATATTCGTAGCGGGCGTGCTCCACCTGATCCTGGGGCTCGGTGACCTTCTGGTATCCAGGCCAGTCGAATTCGGGACCTTCGTAGTCATGCTCGTACAAAGCCTTGTATTTGCTGTGGGTGAAGAAGGGCTCGTGCGGATCGAAAAGCTCGATTTGGAGCATCCACTTGTCTGCCTCATGGTTCGTATCGATGAAGTGCAGGCCGGCGTCCACGGTTTTGGTCTGCGAGTGGTCTGCCTCGGTGGGCATGTAACTGCGGTTGATGAGGTCCTGCCGCTTCATCCCGGCACGCCAGTCCTGGCTTCCGCCGGAAGGATTTACTACACCCTTCCACGGGTCGCCCTCCTGGCCACGGAAGAACTCCCAGGTGCTGTACCGGGGATGATAGGTAGCGCCTCCGTCCTCCCAATAGTGCGGGTGGTCTGATACGAGATGCGTGTGCACTCCTGCTTTTCCCAGCATCTCCGGCATGGAATCGTCGAATGGTTCCAGCGGCCCCCAGCTGCGGTGCAGGAAATTGTGGCGCCCGGTGTGCATTTCGCGGCGGGCCGGCATGCAGGGCATCGAACCGGCGTAGAAATTGTCGAACGTGGCCGTCTTTGCTGCCAGGCGGGCGAAGTTGGGCGCATCTACGAACGTGTCCGCCGCGTAGGGGGACAGCATGTGTCTGTTGAGGCTATCGAACATGAGAATGATGGCCTTCATGGTCGCAGCTCCGCCGGTACTGCGGTGAGCGAGCGGGACGACAACTGTCCATCCAGGAGCTCCTTGCGCAGGCTGATCAGTCCAGCGACGTGGGCATCAATGGCGCTCGCGCCCATCAGGTGCAGGCGCTCGCCCACAGATTCGGCCAGCTCGGTGTCAAAGGCGATCGTGGGAGCCCATTGTTCCCTGCGGTCGCGGTTGCGGTACCTGGCGATTTCGTCCTGGCGGGTCTGGATTTCGACGTCGAGAATCCGGAGGAGTTGCTCGGCGCTCATGAAGCCGGAAAAGGACAACCGTGCACCGAGTTCCGGGTCCTGGAAACGGCTGGCCGGGTGATACGGGCCGGTGAGCCAATCGAGGAACACGGTGGCTCCTTCATCAGTGACGCGGTAGGTCTTTGCGTCCTGTGCGCCGGGCCGCGGGTCCACGCTGTGGGTCACCCAACCTTGGCTCTCCATGCTCCCGAGCGAGCGGTACACCTGGCTCATCTGCGTATTGGAGCGCAGGAACCGGCCATGGGTGTCCAGGTACTTCTTGATCTCGTAGCCCGTGCTCGGGTGCTCCAGCAGGACTCCAAGAAGGATGTGTTCGAGCTTCATTGTTCTCTCCATTGGAAGGTCATTGCGTGATGCGGGTCACGCTTTCTAAAGAAAAGAATGACACAAGTGGAATGGTGAGTCAATGACACAAGTGGAATGCTTTAGTGTTCGACGGCGGCAGCTGGCTAAGTTCCGGCGTCGAACCTTAACGCCCGAGCCTGTGTACACGAGGAGGGCGAAAGGCGAAGCTTAAGGAGCACAGGGGGGAACGATGTACAAAGCGCCGAACAAGGGAGTCACGGACAGCAGGCTCGACCACGCTTTCTTCGTCCTTGGTGGGGCCGCTGCGGTGTGGCTGGCATTCCTGTTGGTGGGGGAGAGCTTTCATCTGGGGTGGGGCCAGCTGTGGTTCTCCTTCGTGTTCTGGGCATTCTTGGCCTACCTGCTGCTGCCTCGCCTCCACCGGATCCTGACGACGATTTACGTCCCCGGCTACTTCATCGGCCGCGCCCGGACCAGCGACGGACTGCTCGGTGACCCCGTCAACGTGGCCCTCATGGGCACCGAGCCGCAGATCCAAGCGATCATGAGGGCTGCTGGGTGGACCATTGCGGACGACGTGACTTTTGCCAGTAGTCGCCGCATCATCAGTTCAACGATCCTGCGGCAGAGCTACACGCAGGCACCGGTCAGTCCCTTGTACCTCTTTGACCGCCAGCAGGACTTCGCCTACCAGCAGGAAGTGGACAGCAACCCTGGCAAACGCCACCACGTCCGCTTTTGGCGCTGCCCTGAGGGCTGGATGCTGCCCGGCGGGCACAAGGTCGACTGGCTCGCCGCCGGCACCTACGATCGCAGCGTTGGTTTCTCGCTGTTTACCCTCCAGATCACGCACAAGATTGAGCAGAATACCGACGTGGAGCGGGACCACATCGTACGGACGGTCGCCGAGGCTGAGCCTGCCGTGACCGTCCGTGTCATCAAGGACTTTTCCACCGGATATCACTCGCGCAATGGCGGAGGGGACTCGATCTCCACGGACGGCGATCTGCCCATCATCGACGCCCGCCGAGTGCCCGTCCCCGTCGACCAGCCAGCCAGTCAGACGGACAGCCGCGACCGCCGCCCCGCACCCACCATGACGGGCGCATTCCTCGTGGTCGTCCGGGCCCTGGCGGCGCTGGCTTTGGCTGTCACGTTGCTGACCTCGGGCGGCGACATCACCATCGAGGACGCCAGCCTTGACCCACAAAGCACGACGGCGGCAATCGTCACCATAGCTGCGATCGTCCTGGTCTTCGGGTTCGGCGAGGTATTCCTTGCCTGGCGGATATTCCTGGGCAGCAACGGCGCCCGTGTGATTGCGATGGGACTCAGCTCCATCTCGATCGTGGTTCAGGCAATCGACGCCTCCACGGGGACCACCAATCTCACGCTTGAGGCAGGCCTGTCCGGCTTGGCCACGGACATCCTGGTGCTCCTGGCCCTGTCCAGCCAACGGGCCCGGATCTATGCCAAGCGCCAGCGGGTTCCGGCCGTCCCGCCGTCGGTGGTTCGCCGCGTGGCTTCCTGACCTTCTTTCACGCCGCGGGTCCCGCGACGCGCCGGGAAATGCGGCGTGTCGGCACGCTCTGAGAGGCAAAGTGGGTCAGGAAGCCACACGCCACAGCTGCCACTGAGGAAACGCCCGACGGCGGAGCGCGGGGAGCGCTGACGACGCGCACATTCACTGGGGACACAGAAACGGGCTGGCGACACCCGGATGTGGGTGTCGCCAGCCCGTTAGCGTGGCGCAAACGAATGCGAGTGGCGCTACTAAGCAGTCACGGCCAAGGCGTCGATCTCCACCAGCATGACCTCGTGCGGGAGATCCACAAACACGGTGGTGCGGCTCGGCAGCAAACCGCTGGGCACGTTCTCGCGGATGAATTCGCCGTAAACCTCGTTCATGGCGGCGAAGTCATCGCGGGTGGTGAGGTAGACGCGGAACATGATGACGTCTTCAACGGAGGACCCGCCCGCTTCGAGGATGGCCTTCACGTTCTCCAGTGTGCGACGTGTCTGGACGCGGACGTCGCCCTCGCCGATGTACTGGTTGGTGGCGGGATCCATGGGGCCCTGGCCGGAAACCTGGAACATCCCGCCCTTTTTGATGCCCTGGGAGAATACGTGCGCCGGGGCGGGGGCGTTTTCGGTCAGTACTACGTTCTTTTCACTCATGCTGAGTTCCTTTCGTGGCTGATCCAGCCGAGGTCATTCGAGATGGCCTCGGTGCTGGCTTTGAGATCGGGCAGCAGCTCCAGCAAGCCTTCATAGCTGAGCATCACTACCGGTACCGAACAAGAGGCTGCGGCAACAACGGCGCCGCTGGCATCACGGATGGGGGCCGCGATGCAGTGCACGAATGCCTCGTGCTCAGCGTTGTCGTGGGCCCAGCCTTGGATCCTGACCTGCTCCAGTTCGGCCAGCAGGGCTTCCGGTGAGGTCAGGGTGTTCTCGGTAACTTTGACGTAGTCCAGCCCCGCCGCGATTTTTTCCTGCCGGCTGCGCGGCATGTCGGCGAGGAGGACCTTGGACACAGCGGCCGAATGCAGCGATGCAGTGAGGCCGATGCGCGAGTACATACGGACGGGGTGGTGCGACTCGAACTTATCGATGTACACCACCTCGTTCCCTTCAAACGCGGCCAAGTGAACGGTGTGCCCGGTCCGACCGTTCAACTCGGCGAGGTGCGGGTGCGCTACCTTGCGGATATCCCGCTGTTCCAAGGCCAGCGAGGACAGTTCGAACAGTTTGGAACCGAGCATGAACCGCTGGTCTTCGTCCCGGACCACGAAGCGTTTCTCCTCCATGGCGTGGAGGAGCCGCATCACGGTGGTCTTGTGTACGGCAGCCTTGGACGCGAGCTCGTCCAAGGTTGCTGGCTTTGCAGCGAGTTCGCCGAGCAGGTCGATAGCTCGCATGAGGCTCTGACTCAAAATGTCACGCTCCGGTTCTGGTGTTGAAATGTCCCTCTTCAACATGGATAGCAGCCCAGTCGTCATCCGAAGAATCGAGAATGGCTGCCAGTTCCCCCGCGGAAGGCAGCGGACCACGATCGCCGTGGACGGTCAAGGTGCAGGCGGCCGCAACGTGGCCGCGGCGCAGGCTCGCCTTCTGGCCAAGCCCAAACAGCATTCCGCTGAGGTAACCGGCGGCGAACGAGTCACCCGCGCCAACAGGCTCGACGACGGCGACGGACAGTGCGGGCACCTCTTCCCGGGTGCCACTCCGATCCAAAGAAATGGCGCTGATCGCCTCGTTCTTGATGACCAGCACTTGGGGGTCCGGCATCAGGCGGCGAAGTTCGGCCTCATCGGTGGTGCCGAAGGCGTGCTCGGCTTCGTCTTTACCAACAAGCACGACGTCGGCCAGGTTCGCCAAGCGCTGCAGGATCGAACGATCCTGGCCTGCCCACAGGGCCTCCCGCCAATTGACGTCGAAGCTGACGATGTGCCCATTCCGCGGTTCGGCCAGCAGGGCTTCCAAGAGAGACAGGCAGTCCGGAGACAAGGCAGCGGTGATCCCACTCAGGTGGATGAGGGCCGCGTTTTCCAGCAGTGATGAAACAGCGGGATTGGAAAGCAAGGGGCGTCCCATGGCCGACGCCGCAGAACCTTGCCGATAGTACAAAACTGAACTGCCGCCGTCGGGGTCTGATTCCTGGGCGGGGACCTTCACGTAGAGGCCCGTGGGCCGCTCGGGATCAACTTCGACGCCGGAGACTCCCACCCCGTGCGCTTGAAGCTCGTCAAGGATGCGCGTGCCGAAGCCGTCGTGGCCCACGCGGCTGACCCAGTGAGTGTCCAGGCCCATGGCCGCAAGTCCCATGGCGACATTGGACTCAGCGCCACCAATCCCGCAGTGGAGTTCGGTGGCGAGGTGAAGGGGAACGGCCTGGACAGGGGTAAGCATGGCCATTGTTTCGCCAACGCATACAGCTGAAAGCATCGTTCTCCCATTAGTTCGTGCGCTTCTCAGCGGCCTTGACTCTCGATCCGCCACCATGTTAGACATATCACCAGCAGGTTTGCAACCAGCGTTGCAAAATACGCAACGCAAATGAGAATCTCATACTGAACAGCCCCACACCGCAGCTTCAAAAACGCAGCCCCGCGAAGGGAATGAAACCGTGAACACTTCCGAAGCCATCTCGGCGCACGCCGTGGCCGGCCTTGCAGAGCGCCAGCTCGATTGGCGGCACAAGGCCATCCCGGCCACCGCCAACGGGAGTACGCATGCCCAATTCCTCGCGGCCAATCACACTCTGGCCGATCTGCAGACGCCACTGCTCACGCTTGATAGCGCGGCCCTCCAGGCCAACGCTGACCACCTGGCCGATTGGTGCAAGGAACACGGCGTGTTGTTGGCGCCGCACGGCAAGACCACCATGTCCCCCCAGCTCTGGACCGAGCAGCTCAACCGCGGAGCCTGGGGCATCACGTTGGCGAACTTCGCTCAGCTTCGGGTAGCCCGCGAGTTCGGGGTCCGGAACCTTCAGCTCGCGAACAGCCTGACGGACCCGCACGCCATCCAATGGGTTGCCGGAGCGTCAACTGCCGATGCGCCGATCCTGTCCTGGGTGGACTCTGTGGGAACCGTGGAGGTCATCAACCGCGTGCTCGCCGGGAGCGACGCCGTGCTGGATGTGCTCGTGGAGCTCGGCGCCCATGGAGGCCGGACCGGAGCCCGGGGTGTTGATGCCGCCATGGAGGTGGCCCGTGCGGTTGCTGCCTCACCGAATCTGCGGCTGGTAGGTGTCAGCGGCTATGAAGGCTCGCTCGCGCACACAGCCGACGACGCCGGACTGGGTGCCGTCCGCGGCTACCTCGCGCAGATGCGGCTTCTCCATGAGGAATTGCTCGCCGCCGGGCTGTACGGATCCGGTTCGGTGATCATCACGGCGGGTGGCAGCGCGTACTTCGACGACGTCGTCTCTCTCCTGTCGCCCTGCATCAGCACTGGCGCCGAAATGGGGGATCCGAGCGTGGACCTCATGATCCGCAGCGGCGCCTACATCATCCACGACGACGGCTTCTACCGCGGAATCTCGCCCTTCTCCCGCCAAGGCAACCAGCCGTTCCGCGCGGCAATGCACGGTTGGGCGAGGGTGGTCTCACAAACGGAACCGGGACTGGCCATCCTCGACGCCGGCAAGCGCGACCTCCCGTTCGATGAAGGACTGCCGGAACCGCAGCTCATCGGTCCTGTCCTTGGCGGCGCGATGGAACCACTGCAGGGAGCCGAAATCACGTCGGTCAACGATCAGCACTCCTTCATGACCTTCGACCCCGAAACCACCAGTGTCCAACCCGGCGATGTGATCCGGCTGGGCCTCTCCCATCCCTGCACAGCCTTCGACAAGTGGACCGTCATCCCGGTCCTTGCCGAAAGCGCAGGCGACCAGACCGTCGTCGACCTCATCCACACCTTCTTCTAGGACCCCTGCCATGAAGACCCTTATCAGCAACGCCACCCTGGTGGATGGAACCGGAGCGGACCGCCGCCCCGCGGACGTCCTGCTGGACGGTGCCGTGATTGCCGCCGTCGTCGACGCCGGTTCCCTCACCGCCGCGGAAACGGGCGCGGACCGCGTCATCGATGCCTCCGGCCTGGTCCTGAGCCCCGGCTTCATTGACATGCACGCGCATTCGGACTTGCAACTGCTCGTTAATAGGGAGCATTACGCCAAGCTCAGCCAGGGCGTTACCACGGAACTGTTGGGCCAGGACGGCCTCTCTTACGCACCAGTGGATGATGCCACGCTCGCCGGTGTGCGGGAGAAGATCGCTGGTTGGAACGATAACCCAGCGGACTTCGACTGGAATTGGCGGACCGTGGGGGAGTACCTGGACCGCCTGGATACCGAAGTCACCGATGCCGACGGCACTACAGGCCGCATCGCCACCAACGCTGCGTACCTCGTTCCGCAAGGCACTGTCCGGGCTATGGTGATGGGCTTCGCAGAAGGTGATCCCACCCCGCAGCAACAGCAGCAGATGCAAGACGTGATCCGCTCCGCGATGGAGGAGGGCGCCGTTGGAATGTCCTCCGGCCTGACCTACACGCCGGGCATGTACGCGCAGACCGAAGAACTCGCTGGCCTCTGCAGTACTGTCGGCGAGCTGGGTGGCTTCTATGCACCGCACCACCGTTCTTACGGCAAGGGCGCATTGGATGCCTATGCGGAGATGATTGGCCTGAGCCGGGACACAGGCTGCGCCCTTCATTTGTCCCATGCCACCATGAACTTCGCGGAGAACAAGGGCCGTGCAGGCGAACTCCTGGAGCTCATCGATAACGCGCTTGATAACGGCGTGGACATCACCCTGGACACCTACCCCTACCTCCCCGGAGCCACCACGCTCTCCGCGATCCTCCCCAGCTGGGCATCGTCCGGAGGCACGGAAGCGACGCTTGCCCGCCTCCAAGACCCCGAACCCCGCGCACGTATCAGAGAGGCCGTGGAGATCTATGGTTCGGACGGCTGCCACGGAGTGGTTGCCGAGTGGGACACCCTGGAAATCAGCGGCGTCCAGAACCCGGCGCTCGCGGCCTACGTGGGCAGGACCATCAAGGACATCGCCGCCGAGACCAACGAGGAGCCGTTCGATGTCTTCGTCCGCATCCTCGTCGAAGACCGCCTCGGCACCGGAATCCTGCAGCACGTGGGACACGAGGAAAACGTCCAGGCCATCATGAAACACCGCACGCACACCGGCGGCAGCGACGGCCTCCTGGTTGGCGCCAAGCCACACCCCCGGGCCTGGGGAACATTCCCGCGCTACCTCGGCCACTACTCCCGCGATCTCGGATTGCTCAGCCTTGAGGAAACGGTCCATCACCTGAGTGGGCGTCCGGCCGCACGACTCAAGCTCCACAAAAGGGGACTGGTCCGCGAAGGCTATGCGGCCGACGTCGTGCTGTTCGACCCGGAGACCATTCGCGACGAAGCCACTTTTGAGAATCCCCGCCAAGCCGCCAGCGGCATTTATTACGTCTTCGTCAACGGCGCAGCAGCGATCGACGGCGGCCGGCCCACCGGTGCCCGCGCCGGCCGTGCCCTGCGCCGACAGCCAGACGGACTCACCCGAGAAGGAAAGTCATGACCCCCGAACAATTCATCCAGCAGCTTGAGGCCGACCGCACCCTTGCCGTGGTCCGCGCTCCCTCCATTACGGACGCCGCGGATCTCTGCCGGGCACTGGCCGACGGCGGCATCCGCAGCGTCGAACTGACGTTCACCACGCCTGATGCGCTCAAGCACGTACAGCGTGCAGCCGAGACCGCCGCGGACCACGGCGCCGCCGTCGGAATCGGTACGGTCCTGACCGCAGACCAAGCCCGCGCAGCCATCGACGCCGGGGCAAAGTTCCTGGTCACGCCGGGCATCCGGCCCGAGGTTGCAGCAGTGGCTGTGGCCGCCGGCATTCCCTTCAGCCTTGGCGCCATGACACCCACCGAAGTGGCGCAGGCGCTTGACCTTGGGTCCGGCGTCGTCAAGATTTTCCCTGCCCGCCAGCTTGGGCCGGCGTATCTGAAGGACCTGCAGGGCCCCTACCCGGGCATTCGCTTTTTGCCTTCGGGAGGCATCGACGCTTCCAACGCCAAGAGCTACCTCGACGCCGGTGCTGCCGCAGTCTGCTGCGGCACCAGCGTGGTCCCGCCCGCAGCAGTCGCTGCAGGCAACTGGGCAGACATCGCGGCCCGTGCCGCCGCGTTTACCGGCACCCTCAAGTAGGACTCACCCAGAAAGAAACCCCCCATGAATGAATTTCTCGAATGGCTGCGGCACGACACCGCCGGCCTGCTCCTCCTGGCAGGCGCGGGCATCGCCCTCCTGCTGTTCCTGATCATCAAGGTCAAGCTCGAACCCTTCATCGCCCTGGTGGGAACCGGCGTGATCGTGGCCTTGGTGGGTGGGGTCTCAGTGGAAGCGTTGGTCGGTTCGGCCACCAAGAGCAGTGACGCCCTGATTGAGAAGGGCTTCGCTGGAATCCTTGGCCACATCACCGTGATCATCGGCCTCGGTACAGTGCTCGGTGCGATCCTCGAACGGTCTGGTGGCGCGGAAGTGCTGCTCGGCCGGCTCGTGAAGATCTTCGGAGAAAAGGGCACCCCGCTCGCCATGGGCATCACCGGTTTTGTGCTGGGTATTCCCGTGTTCTTCGATATCGGCATCTTCGTCCTGGCGCCGCTGGTTTACGTCGCTGCAATTCGCGGTGGCAAGTCGCTGGCACTGTACGCACTTCCGTTGCTTGCCGGCCTCTCCGTGACGCACGCCTTCCTGCCACCGCACCCCGGGCCCGTTGCTGCCGCCGGCCTGTTCCATGTTGACCTTGGCTGGATCATTCTCATGGGCCTCATCTGCGGTATCCCGGCCTGGTTCGCTTCCGGTATTTTGTGGGGCACGTGGATCGGCAAGCGGGTGATGGTTTCCGTGCCCGAGGACCGGATCGTTCCCGAGGCCGAGGAAGCCCGCGGCCACGAGCCGTCCATCGGACTGGTGCTGTTGGCCATCGGCCTGCCCATGATCCTCATCCTCGGCGGCACGTTCGGCAACATCTTCGCTCCTCCCGGTGTTTTCCGGGATGTGCTCCAGTTCTTCGGCAACCCGGCCATCGCGCTGACGGTCGCCGTGCTGCTGGCCATGTGGCTCCTGGGTATCCGACGCGGCATGACCTCCGCCGAGCTCAGCGAAATCACGGGTTCATCGCTTCGTCCCGTGGGCATGATCCTGCTGGTTGTTGGCGCCGGTGCCTTCTTCGGCGCGGTTCTCTCGGCTACCGGTGTAGGAAAGGCCGTGGCGGACTCGCTGGCCCAGGCCGGCCTGCCGATCATCCTCTCCGCCTTCGTGATCAGTGCGGGTATGCGCATTGCCCAGGGCTCGGCCACCGTGGCGATCGTAACCACCGGTGGCATCCTGGCCCCGAGCCTTGCGACCGGTTACTCCCAGCCGCAGCTCGCCCTGATCGTGGTGGCCATCTCCTCCGGCTCCATCATTGCCAGCCACGTCAACGACGGCGGCTTCTGGATCATCTCCAAGTACTTCAACATGTCCGTCAAGGACACCCTGAAGACGTGGACCGTTCTGGAAACGGTGTTGTCCATCGTGGGCTTCGCAATGGCGGCGCTGCTGTACACGTTCGTGCGGTAGCTGAGGGTGTAGCTTCACGACTTACTTTGAAAGCAAAGCGGTCCCGACATGCCGAGAGAGACGGCGTGTCGGGACTGTTTGCGTGCCAAAGAGGGTCGGGAAGCTACAGTGCTGCGGAGTCCAGCGCCGGTTAAACAAAGAGCTCCGGAGTGCGTTATTGGGGGATACGCACTCCGGAGCGGTCTTTGAGCAGGTGCTTTCGCCGTCCTGCAGTAATCACTCTACGTTGGGCGGGACGGCATTGCCACCACCTCGAATAAGTACTTTCGCTTTAGTTTTTACGGGCAGCTTCCTGCGGCTTTTTCTGCGGCACGATCAGCACGGGCCGGCGTTGGTGGTGGCTCAGCCACGCCGCCACGGAGCCGTTCAAAGCCTCGGAAATGCGATGTCCTAGGCCAGGCTCCGGCGTGCCGACAATGATCATCGAGGCATGGATGTCCTCGGCGAGTCGGCCCAAGGCGCGCGCGGGATCTCCAGCCAGCAACCGCAGAGTCCAATCCGCCGAGCCACCATCCATGGCGTCGCCAATGAGCTTGCCCAGATCACTTCGAACAGCTGCGACATCCTCGTCATCCTTCTCCGGATGAAGCGACATCCGGTGTGTCTCGCGCGCCGGGTCCCATTCCACGAGGTAGCTGGCCTCGTCCACGTACGCGCAAACCAGGGGCACCCCGAGTTGCTCCGCCAGCGTCCGGGCCGTTTGCAGCACCTCCACATGCTGGTCGGGCAAGACGCCGACAACCAAAGGAATCCGTCCGCTGAAATTCTCCGCAGCCATACCCTATTGTTGCGCCGCGAGGTGTCCTTGAACAGGCTGTTTGGCGCCCTTCAGGGCTCGCTCGGTTTGTTCCAGGTCAGCCGCACCTTGAAGTTGGACGCAGTGCTGGCCGATGCAATGAAAGCCCCGGCCTCGGCATGCAGGTCTATGCCGAATTCCACGCTGACCTCGTCGGGCCGGTTCTCAAGGCTCAACAGCTCATCGATCACGCCCTGGACTGCGGGCCGGACATGCTCCAAGGCCCGCTGGAAAGTCTGCTGGGCCCTCGCGAAGACGCCGGAATAATCCCCTGCGTGATCGCCACCCCGGGTCACGATACTCCCGGCTGTGCTCGCGACCTCCACAACCACAGTGCCGCCGTCGTCGGTGGTGAACTCAACCAGCCGGCTCATGGCGAGGTTCCCGCGTTAGCAGCAGGCCCCGCTTCAGGTCCCGCTGCAGGGACGGTGCGGAGCCGCCGTGCCATCACGACGAACACCACGCCCACCGCGCAAAGAAGCATCAGATGCAGCAGCAACGGCAGCGCCTGCGACATGTACCAGCTCTCCATGAACACGCCTTTCCCTTGGATCCAGATGATCGGTTGCAACACCGTGGGCAGCAGGAGGAGCCACGCAAACGTTCGCCTCGCCGGGTCCTTCAGAGCCAGGATGCCCGCCCAAAGTCCGAAGGCGGCAAGGATAAAACTGGCTACGACGGCGGTCACTTCCACCGTGTAGTTCAAGCCCGCGAGCCCAAAGATCGCGGCGGAAAGCACGACGCCGGTCATCGCAAGACGCGCTTGTAGGGTCCGCTCCGGCAGCCCGGCGACCATAAGCAGCAGATAACCGAGGGGTGCCAGCAGGCCGTACAGGATCCGGAGCACGATGTCACCGCCGTTGTCCTGCCAATAGTTCTCGTCGAACCACATGAAGAACACCACAATGAACGTGCCCAGCAGCCCCGCCAGTGCCAGCGCGGCGCCACCCCACGCGAGCGGTGTCCAGGCAAGTGCTGGTTGCGGCGGTTTCGCGGATGGAGTGCCCGACGCAGGAACCTGGGTGGCTGCCGGTCTCTGCGCTGCGGGGGTTGCCGTTGCCCGCCGGGGCTCCGGATGCAGGTCCGCTGTGGTGGACGAGCCCTGTGGCTCCCTGTCGGGGGAAGGCTGCTTTGCAGGCTCCGGTTCTGGTTGTTTCGCCTTCTCGATCTCAGCCCTTGCAGCGCTCGCAAGTCCGTCTGGGTCGGCCGCGTTCGGGTCTAGCGTCGCAAGTTCGGCTGAAACATCAACCACGGCTCCCCATGAGCCCAGAGACGAGTGGTAGCGGAGTTCGCCCTGGAGGTCGGAGATACGTTGACGGCGCTCGCAGTCCTGACGGCGGCTTGCTGCCTCGGGGAACTCCCGATCTTCCTGAACCAGGGCAAAGCCGTCCGCCGCTGCCAGCCAATCTCCGGCCTCTTCAGCGGCGAGTGCCTCACGGTATGTGCGGGACATGTCCAGCCGGTGCTGTGCGCTCTCCCTTAGCGCCGTGGCGTCGCGGTAGCCGGGCTCCAACGTCAGGAGGTCATCGAACAATTCAACGGCTTGCTCGAAACGCCGTGCCCTTAACTCCGCGGACGCCTGGACATAAAGAGCACGCAATTGGGCTCGCTTCATGGCCTGGTCGGCGTTGGTTTGTGCCGACTTCGCGGTAGCGTCGTCTTTCGTACCGGAGCTCCCTGTGCCGGAGCTTGCCGGGGCCTGCAGCGGGACTGACGCTTGCCAGCCGGGGGTGGGCGCCGGCGTCTGGACAGCGGCTTGGCCGGCTTGCCCGCTCGAGGTGGGCGCCGACGTCGAACGTGCTTCCGAAGCCGCTGCTCGTGGCGTGCCGCGCAGCGTAAAGAGTTGAGTGGAGCCGCCCCGGACGTAGAGGGCGGGGGTGACCCATTCGAGTGTGCCGTCCGGGCTGGCCATGACCGAGATCCGGCCGACACGTGCTGCCTCGTCCACCGTTCGACCGTTGGCGATCGCGGCGTAGAAGCCGTGGGCGAAGGCGATGGCAGCGGAGTCACTGATGGCGAATTGCATTGCGGCGACAGCGCCAATCCCGCTCCTGACCAGGGAGGACGCGGTGCCGGAGAAGAGGTCGGATTGGCTCATCTCCCCGGAGGAACACGAGTTCAGCACAACCAGCCGCGGACGTGGAGCGGCAACACTCAGCAATGCCATGAGCCGCACGGCGCGGACCATTGCCGCCCTGCCGTCTGGCCCGACGAGGGCGATCCTGCCTTCGTCTGTGCGGGAATCGTAGTCGCCGTGGCCCACAAAGTGGACTACGTGCCAAGGACCGGCAAGCAACATGGATTGCACGTCATCCCAGGTTCCGCTCCTGGACCAGACAAGTTCCACGCGTCCCTCGGCAACGGGTCCCGCTAGCGCCCTACTTAGGTGGTCCTTTTCGGCGTCGACGTCCAGCGTGGGGAGGTCCCGAGGTGAGGCAACAATGCCGAGGATGCGCAGGGGAGGAGACACGTCCAGCGGGTTCTGGTTGTAGTCGGGGGCAGGGATGTGCCGCAACAGGGGTTCTGTTTGGCAGAGGTACGTCTCGGTTTCGCGGTCGAAGAGGGTCTCCCACGGCATGGTAGCCAATTCCGGGGCGGCAAGCCGCAAGACCACCCGCAGTTGCTGGCCTGCGTGTTGGGCCGCGCCCAGGCTGGCCCGGTACGTGCCGTAGACCTCGCGGGTGAACAAGGCCTGGAACAACTGCTGGCCAACTTCGCGGACTGCCATCTCGGCCACGGGCATGGTGCGGCGGGCCGCCACCGCGGAGGCAAGAACGGTCGCTTCAAGTTGGGGCAGCCGGTCCAGGATGCCGTCAACGTCCAAGGTGAACATCCCTGAAGCGTGGCCTCCCGCCGGAGCACGGACCACGTGCACCGTGTATTCGCCGCGCGCAGAGCCGGTATCGATCTCCAGCTCGATGTCACAGTCCATCGCGGATCCCTTGTGCGAGGGACATCCGGACTCTGGGTCAAGAGCACGCCGGATATCCCTACGTACAGATTGGCCCTCAGCCCGGCTCCCCACAAGACCCTGATAGCCCTGCGCTCGTGGAGCCACATCTGCAGAGGGGCAGCCCTTGTAGACGACCCGGCCCCGGCCTACGGTTAATCCGAGGAGAGGTGGTCTGCGATGGAAATCTTCATGTGGTGGCTGGACTTGCACATGGACAGCAAGGAGTGGCTACGCGAAAACCTGCGTGCCGAGGAACTTCCGTTACAGGTCCTGCAGCACATTGCCGAGGCTGGGGGCCCTCATCCAGACAAAGTCAGTGGAGTGCTGACGGTGCAGGATTGGGACTTCATTGAGACGCAGTCGGAGTTCGTGGACTAAGGCAGGGCCCGAGCCAGCCTCGCGGAAAGCCGATTTACGTCTGCTGTGGGCTTTTCTGCTGTAAAGGTTCTTCGTGGAGAGCATTCTGGAATTGACTGACCATTTCCTGGCGGAAGGCATCGAAGTCTCCGGCCAGAGCTAGCTCAGCCAATTTCTCGTGCTCAACAGCGATCTCGTGCAGGTCGCTATAGGTACGGTGATCGACCGCCAGGTAGAGACGCAACTTGTTCTCCCACCCGTTCCACATGTTGTGCAGGGCGGTGTTCCCCGAAAATTCGTAGAAGAGCCTGTGGAAACGAAGGTGGGCGTCAATGCTGGCTGGGATGTCATTGGTGTCAGTGGCCCGGTACAGTTCCTCGATGGTCTGCTTGAGCCGGAGCCGCTCGGGACCCCGCAGGGTGGGGGCTGAGAGCTCAGCAGCATAGGGCTCGACGAGTACCCGGACCGACGCGATTTCTGCGACGTCACGGGCGCTGACTTCTACGACGAAGGATCCCCGGAAAGGGACCTTTACCACTAGCCCTTCTTCCTCGAGCTTTGTCAGCGCCTCACGTAGCGGGGATCGGCTGATACCGAGGTCGGCGGCGATATGTGTCTCGCGCAGTTGTTCCCCGGGAGGCACAGTTCCGTTAAGGATGGCGGTGCGGAGTACGCGGTAGACACCATCCGGCGTCGTCATCCGCTGTTCCTGCCATGTGAACTTGCGGTCCATGTTCCGCCTCCCTTGTCGATTGTCGATTATACCGGGCTAGCTCGTCCTGAACCGTTCGGGGCGAACGAATTCCAGCCCGTCGAGCGACTGTTTGCCGAGCGCCTCGTACGCGGCGATGTGACCAAAGCCAGTGGCATTTTTGAACCCGCCTCCGGAGAAGCCTGTGGCGCAGTAGATCCTGCTGGACTCGCCGAACCAGCCCAACAGCGGATTGCGGTCCTCGGTGTAGAGATCCGGGAAGGCGTCCGAGCGGACGATGCTGGGAACCAGGCCGGGCAGGAATTCGGTGACGGTTCCCAAAGTGTCGGCAATTTCGGCTGCTGAGAGTTCCCTGGGGAAAGCATCGGGGTCCGTTGTCACGGTGCCCCGGCCGTCCAGGGTGGCTTTGACTGTAACGCCGTCCACGGCGGGTGCCCCGTACATGGAGCGGTCCTCGTACATCCGGTTGAATGTGGGGAACTTCTCCGGGGTGAACTGCGCTGCGTCGCGGGCAACGAACCAGCTCAGGAAAACCCTGCGCGTTTCGGTGTGTGGCTTCAGGTAATCAGGCATGAGACGCCGGGACCAACCCCCTGAGGCGACGATGACGTTCTCGAAGGTCCAGGAGGTGTCTCCGGAGGTGAGGACAACGCCGTCGTTGGTTTCCCGGATGCTGGTAACAGGAGTGTTGCCAAGGACTGTTGCCCCGTTCGCTTGTGCAGCGGCAACGGCTGCCGTTACTGCCCGGTCAGTCCGCAGGACACCGGCGTTGGGGTCGAACACCGCGGAGTCGTCAGCACGGAGGTTGTGTTGAGGGTAACGTTCGGCCATTTCCTCACGGCTCAGGATCTGGTGGGCAGCCCCATTGATCCGGGCAGTCTCCAGAATGCTGCGGAGGTATGGCCCATCGGTGGTGCCCATGGAGAGTCCGCCACAGCGGGTGAGGATGTCCTGTCCCGTTTCTGCCTCGAGTTCCGCCCAGAGATCCCGTGAGCGCTCCAGGATGGGATATTGCGCGGGGCTGCCGCGGTAGATCATGCGGAACAGCCGGGTGTCCCCGCCTACGGCGCTGCGTCCATGGGCCGGGGTGTGTGCTTCGAAACCGACCACGGATTCGGAAAGACGCGAGGCCTGCCAGAGTGCCATGCTTCCGATGCTGCCCAGGCCGATGACGGCCAGTTTTCCGTCCATGGCTCAGAGCACCTCGGAATCTGCATTCATGAACAGCAGGCTGTCGGCTGTTTCGCGGACAAAGCCCATGCTTCTGTGGTTAAGGGTTTGCATGAGGGGAGAACGTCTCCTAGTTGAGCTTGGCATCGGTGATGGCACCGGATTCGAGGCCCCAATTCGAGAGGGACTTCTTGTACTCCGGGCTGTTCAGGACGGACTGGGTGGCGGCCTGGAGAGCGGGGGTCAGGGGAGAGCCCTTCTTCAGGCCGATAGCGGTGAGGTCGCTGGAGCCAACGTTGACCTGCGGAGTCAGGATGGTGAACGATTTGGGCTGCTGCTTCTCGGCCCAGGCGAGGGAGGTTGTGTCATAGAGGATGCCGTCGACCCGCTTGGACGCCAACTGTGTCAGGGCCTCCTGGACGTTGGGCAGGGTCACGGCATTGATCGCGGGCTGTCCCTTGGAGGTGCAGGTCTGCTCCGAAAGGGCAGGGAGGCGCTTGAGTTGACCTGTGGAGCCGGCTGTGACGGCAATGTTCTTGCCGCACAGGGTTTCGTTGGTGAGCTTCAAAGGATTACCCGCGGCCACGGCCACTGAGTTGCCGGCCTTGAAGTAATCGATCATGTCCAGGACCTTCAGCCGCTCCGGCGTCGGTGCCATGGTGGTGACCGTAAAGTCGTAGCGGCCCCCGTCAATGCCAGGAATGATCGTGTCGAAGACGGTGTTTTCGAACTTCAGCTTCAGGCCGAGCTTCTTTGCCACGAGGCGGGCGATGTCCGGGTTCAGGCCGATCGGCGTCGAGTTGTCTTCAGCGAGGAACGTCGTCGGCGGGTAGTGCAGGTCCATCGCGACTGTCAGTTCGCCCTTGTCCTTGTAGGAAGCTGGCAACAGGCTCACGGCCTTTTCGTCAGGCTGGACGCCCTCGGAGATGTCGGCCGTTTTCGGATCTGTTGGGGCGGTGCTTGTTGTCCCGCCACAGCCGGTGAGGGCCAGCAGCATTGCAAACCCAGCGGCTACAGCCTGGATCTTGTTTTTGGTCTTCATGGTGTACCTCCGCGGGCGATTCAAATGAAGGTTTTTGCATGGTGCCCTATTCGTGCAGTCCGGCGAGCCTGCTGCCGAATCTGGCCAGGAGGGACGTCTTGGTTGAATCCTTGCGCTCTTCCCATTGATCAGCAAGACCGAAAAGCCGGTACATGCCGTGAACACCCAACCAGCGAATGGGTTCCGGTTCCCATTTCCGTGCACGGTAGCCAACCCAGGGGAGCGTGGTCCGTTCCGTTTCCCGTTCGAAGGCCAGTTCCGCGAGCGTTCGCCCGCCCACGTACGCGGCTGTAACACCGTGTCCGGCATAGCCGGTGGACGATCCGATTCCGGATGCCTGGTCCCAATTGACGCCCCCGTTCCAGTCACGGGTGACGCCCAGGACTCCGGACCAGGCGTGGTCCACTTCGAACTGGATCCCAGGGAAGAAGGAACGGAGTTTGGTAGAGATCAGATCGATCGTTGACTGGGCAGTAGCGCCGGCGCCTCCGGTGCCGGAGCCGTAGCGGTAGGGCCGTCCCCGACCACCAATGGCGATGCGGCCATCAGCTGTGCGTTGGGAGTAGATGAACGTGTGCGCGGAGTCATTGAGGCACTCCAGCCCGTTCCATCCAATCTGTTGCCATGCGTCGTCAGAGAGCGGTTTGGTGACAATCATCGAGGAGTTGATCGGTATCAGCGTTCGTTTGCCAAGCAGCTGTCCCGAATACCCTTCGGTGCAGATGAAGGTCTTGCTTGCGGTCACCCGCCCATGGTCGAGTGCGAGGGTGGAGCCATCGATGCTGCCTACCCGGCTGCGTTCGTAGATGTTCACCCCCATGGCCGTCAGGGTGTCCGCGAGGCCGTGGACAAGTTTGGCCGGCTGGATCCGGGCACAGTGCTTGTAGAAGAGCCCTCCGTGGACGGTGGAGATGTTGACGCGGCTTTGGAACTCGTCCCGGTCCAGCAGATGGACCTCGTGTTCAGTCACGCCATACTTCAGGTCGGCGTCACGCCTGGTGACCAGTCTTCCCAGCCCCGCCTTGGTATGGGCGGCGACCAGCGCGCCGCCCTTGTGCTGGTCCGCATCGATGCCCTCGGCCTGGAGAATGCCAAGGACAGAGTCGACGCCGGCAATGAACTCCTGCTGGAAGGCCCTGCTTGCGTCCAGCCCGCCTTCGGATACGCGGGCAAATGTTGCCCGGTTGCCGGGAACCATGGCGGACAGCCAGCCGCCGTTTCGCCCGGAGGCTCCGTAGCCGATCTGTTCTGCCTCAAAAACCGCCACCGACAGTGAGGGCTCGAGCTTCTTGGCGAAGTAGGCAGCCCAGAGGCCTGTGTACCCACCGCCAATGATTGCCAGGTCCACGGTCCCTTCGCCTGCGAAACGCGGGTACGTTGGCCGGTTTTCCGCGAGTCCGGCCATCCAGAAGCCGAGGTCTCCGTTTCGGGGTGTTGCTGTGAGGGCTTTCATCTTTGTCCTACTTTGTGGGGAGTTTGGTGAGCCAGTGGAAGGCGGTGTGCTGTTTAGAAAGCGGTGTAGCCGCCGTCGACGGGCAGTACGGCGCCTGTGATGTAGGACGATTCCGGGGACGCCATGAAAAGTATGGCGTCGGCAATTTCTTCGGGAGTTGCCAGGCGCCGGAGTGGGATCTGGCCCTCGCGTTCTGCCCGGTACGCCTGGGGATCGGGCCGGCGCTGGAACGATGCCTCTATGACCGGGGTGACGGTCAGACCTGGTGCGACGACGTTGACGCGGATGTTGCGTGAGGCCCACTCGATTGCGGCTCCTTTGGCGAGCATGATGAGGCCGCCCTTGGCCGCGGAGTAAAGGACTTCATCGGGCTTGCCAACCATGCCCAGCCGTGAACCGACCAAGACGAACGAGCCGCCCGTAGCAGGCATCAACGGTGCAAAATGCTTCATCATCAGGAAAGCGCTGAGGAGGTTGCTGTGGAGCACGTTTTTGGCATCTTCATACGCCATCTCCGTCAGCGGGCCGCTTACCTGCAGGCCATGGTTAAGGACGACGACGTCCACGGTGCCGAACGCTTCGGCAGCCTGACGGGCGAGGCTTTCGACGAATGCCTCGTCATTTAGATCTCCGGGGACGTACACGTCGTCAGTTTGGGCGCTATCGAGCTGCTCCCTGCGCCCGGTGAGCAGCAGCCGGGCGCCTTCGCGGCGGAAGTGGGAACTCACTGCTTCCCCGATTCCGCTGCTGGCGCCGGTTATGACAGCAGTGGTCTTATCAAGTCTCATGGTGGTCAGTCCTTCTACGGTAAGTTGCTTGGTTGCGGGCTGGGGGTCGGCGGGTACGGCCCCCACGAATCAGCTGAGGAATCCGCGGGCATCCACCCGCCACCGTTCCAGCGATGTTCCCGTGCTGTCAGTGACGATGTACTCCTCGAAATTGACCACCACCGGGCAGACGTGATTCGGCACGATCGGGAGCACCGTGCCAACGCCCGGCTGGAAATCGCCGGCCGGGAGGGGAAGGAACCCGTGGTATTCGTTGAGCTTGGACAGAACCGCCGACGTGCCGGGGACGGCGCCATAGCCGATCTGTGGGTTGCCCTCCCGGCTGAGAGCTTTGGTGCCCACATCGAGAATGACCTGATCGGGAACCCAGTCGCTGACCACCGTGCCGGCGACGAACAGGGCAATCTGATCTTCCGTGCATGCCCCGAGCCGCGCGTTGTTCAAGTCATTGAACACGTATTCGCCTGGCCTGATTTCGGTGATCACGTTGCTCGTGGAGTACTCAACGGTGGGTGTTGAGCCCGCGCTGACGACGTCTGCGCTGATGCCCGCCGCGCTGAAGCTCCGCACCGCTGTGGTGAGGGCGGCTTCCTGGTCCATCGCGGCTCGCTGGCGGGAGTCCGGGCTGGCGCTTCCATGACCTGGATAGGTGAAGACACCCACCGGCACCAGCCCCCGCCGGCGGGCGGCCGCGGCGAGTTCGCCGGCGAACTCTGGTGGTGCGCCGGAACGGCGCGCACCGCAGTCCACCTCGATGACAACCTGCAGCCGTTCGGCCTCAGATCCCATCGCATCAGCGAGGGCATCGATCGCCGCGAAATTGTCGACGCCGACTCGTAGCCGCGTGGTTACGGCAAGTTTGCGGATGCGCAGGCCTTTCGTCCCCGAAGGCCAGATTGGGTAGGCGATGAAGATATCGTCGAAGCCCGCTGCGGCGAAGACTTCGGCCTCACCAACATTGCCGGCCGTGATTCCCACAGCTCCAGCCTTGACCTGTCGACGGCCGATTTCGACGCATTTGTGCGTTTTTACATGCGGTCTGACATTGAGTCCCTGCCGGTCGGCGAAGCCCTGCATGCGATCGATGTTGTCCTGCATAACGTCTGCCAGCACGATCGGCGCCGGGGTGTCGACCCGCTCGACCAGAGCGTTGAGTGCTCCTTGGATACGGTTCACGCTGTTCTCCTCATGAATTTTGCCGCCAACATGTCCGCGGCTAAGCGGCTGTGCAGATCATCTGGATCTCTACAGGAGTGTTGGCCGGCAGCCCGGCGACGCCGATTGCGGTGCGGGCGTGCCGTCCGTTCTCCCCCAACACCTCGATGAGCAATTCGCTGGCCGCGTTGGCGACCCGAGATTGCAGACCGAAATCCGGTGTACTGGCCACGAACACCAGCATCTGCACGATCCGGACCCGGTCCAGGTCTCCCACCGCCTGCACAGCCGCGGCGAGGCAGTTGAGCGCGGCATGGCGGGCCAGCTCCCGCGCTGTCTCCAGCCCCACGTCCCGCCCCACGATGCCTTGGCCCAGCAGCACACCGTCCTTGTAAGGTAGTTGGCCGGCGATGTGGATACTGGAACCCACCTCGCGGTGGTCCACGTAATAAGGGCTGTCAGCGAGGGTTGGAAGCTCCAGGCCAAGGGCCCGGAGCCGATCCAAAGCCGAGCCCGCCATAGTGACGCTCATCTGTAATCGGGTCTTTCTTAGGAAGCAGCGGGACGGGGCAGGCCGAAGAGTACGGGGAGCTCGGCGATGTCGGTGATCCGCTCGTAGCCGAGCCAGTGCTCGTCATGCTCGAAGCCACGGTCCACATACACCTTGTTCTTGATGCCCATGGTGGCTGCGGACCGGTGGTCGTACATCGGGCTTGCAGAGACGTGCACAACCTCGTCGGGCGTGACGCCAAGTTTGTCGAACATGTACTCAAAGGCTCCGAGCCGGGGCTTGTACATGCCCATCTGCTCGGCGCTGATGACGGTTGCAAACGGAGCTTGGAGGTTTTCCGAAAGTCGCTCAGCGTGCACCGTGTCGCTGTTGGTAATGATGACCAGGGGGACTGCCTCGGCGAGGCGGTTCAGGGCCTCGGTCACACCTGGGTAGGGACCCCACGTGGGGACAATTTCGTAAACCGCCCTTGCGTCGGCCTCGCGGTACTCAAGGCCGAGCCTGCGTGAGGCGCGTTCCATGGAGTTGGCGATGATTTGGTGGAAGGGCTTGTAATCGCCCATGCACTCATCGATCCGGTATGCCTTGGTGGCCTGCAGGTATTCATCGGCGAGCTCCGCCGGCAGGCGTTCGCCCAGGACCGCACGGGTCGCGTCGGCGATAGCGAACTTGATGAGTGTTCCGTTCATGTCGAATGTTGCGAACTTCGGCTTGATGTCGAATGCCATCTTTTCCTCCAGTTTTGATTTTGATTGCTCTCGTCGATTGTCGACGAGCGCGACTTGTGAAGTACCGTCGATTGTCGACAATACTCGTCTCGGTTGTAGATTGTCAACGGTTTTGTTGCCCCGAAGCAAAAAGCTATCCAGGACAGCCCGGGTTCATTACATGGTTGCTACTGCGCTTCAAGCATGGAGTCCCGCAGCCGGGACTGGACCAACGCCAGTCCTGCATATGCCGCCCCTTGGGCCACCGAGAGTCCGACGACTTGCGGCACCACGGTGATCCCGGGGACTACCGGAAGGCTTTGTGCCAGCCGCCTGCGTGCCTCGGGAAGGACTTCGTCCACGAGCGGACTCAGGCGGCCCACGAAATATACAGATTCGGGGTCAAGCGTCACGGCAACGGCGCCGACGGCGGCGACCACCGCCGTCGTAAATGCCTCCATCACTTCCGCGCGGGACGCCGCATCCTTCGGTTGGGACCAGAGCGCCTGGATGTCGTCCAGGTCCAGTCCCCGTCTCCTGGCGAATTGGACGAATCCCTTGGTACTTAACAGTCCCTCGAGTGTCTCGTTGCCAACACCGGAGAACAGAACCTCACCAAGGTGGCCAAAAGCCGAAGTTCGGCCCTTTGCGATTTCATGATCAGTGCAACTGGCGAAGCTCAGCTCCGTACTCAGCATGAAGAGAACAGCATTTCCTATGGTCGCGTCTTCCTCCAGAATCCCCCGGAGCGACGCACTGGCATCGCTCTCCAGCAGCAGGGGAGCATTCAATCGATCTTCGATCGTCTTTTGAAGAAGGGCCGTTTCCGTCCGGACGCGTCCAGGGAGGGCGGCGACGATTTGGCGAAGTGGCCCCTCGGCGGACTTGCTGGTGTCCACTACCAAGTCCAGCAGCCACTCGGAAGTGGCTTCCATATCGCCGCCCTCCCGGCTGGGAACGATCACGTGCCTGACCTCGCGGCCCCGCAGGTCCGTCACCAGGACGCATGTGGTCCGCGCCCCGAACGAGATGCCCACAACATGCCCCGCCGTACCGGGCACATCCAGATAGGTGGAGGGCCGGCCGCGGCGTGCGACCGCATTGACTCCCTGTTCGACGACGAAACCGTCGTAACGAAGCTCATCCACCTTCCGGGATACCGTGGCCTGGCTCAATCGCGTCAATTCGATGAGCCTGGTACGGGTCAAGGGTGCCTCTGAAAGGAGAGCATCAAGAACCGAAGCCTTGGTGTAGTCGCGTGCGGTGGGGTTGGTACGCATAGCACAACCTTAATGAGGTATCAGAGCGAGGCCAGGACGTGACCGGGCGGCTTCTAGCGGATCTTGGCGTCAGTAATAGCTGATTCTCCCAGGCCCCAGTAGTCCAGGGACTTCTTGTATTCCGGGGATTCCAGAACCGACTGGGTTGCTTTCTGGAGTGCCGGGGTCAGGGGTGACCCCTTCTTCAGGCCCATGGCGACATTGGTGTCAGTGCGGGTATCCATGCGCGGCTGCAAGGTGGTGAAGTGGTTGGGCTGCTGGTCGTTGGCCCAGGCCAGGGCACTGGCATCGTAAAAGACAGCGTCGATCCGCTTGGAGTCCAGTTGTGTCAGGGCTTCCTGGACGTTGGGCAGGGTGATGGCGTTGATGGCCGGCTTGCCCTGGGATGTGCAGGTCCACTCCGAGACATTGGGCAGGTGCTTCAGTTGCTGTGTTGAGCCCTTTGTCACACCAACGTTCTTGCCGCAGAGCGTGTCATTGGTCAGGTTGAGCGGGTTGCCATTCGCTACGGCTACGGCCGAGCCTCCCTTGAGGTAGTTGATCATGTCCAACACCTTCAGCCGCTCGGCTGTAGCGGACATGGTGGTGGCGGTGAAGTCGTAGCGGCCGCCGTCGATGCCGGGAATGATTGTGTCGAACGCCGTGTTCTCGAACTTCAGCTTCAGGCCCAGCTTCTTTGCTACCAAACGGGCAAGGTCCGGGTTTACGCCAATGGGCGTTGTGTTGTCCTCGGCGAGGAACGTCATCGGCGGGGAGCTGAGGTCCATCGCGACCGTCAGCTCGCCCTTGTCCTTGATGGCCTTCGGCAGCAACGCCACCGCCGCGGCGTCCGGTTGGACACCCTCTGATATGTCACGGGTGTTCTGTGTCTTCGGAATCTCCGTCGCTTCAGTCCCTGTTGCGGCACCACCGCATGCAGTCAGGGCCAACAGTACAGCGAGCCCCGCAGCGGCTGTTTGGATCTTGTGTGTCGTCTTCATGGTGCAACCCTTCAAGTGATTTCGGCTGGTGTAATGCACAGAGTGCTTTCACAGTGGAAGGCACAATCCCCAAGCATTTGGTGCCGGCGCCAGGCCGGCCTGTTTGTTGTTGCGCCTTAGCGCAGTGCCTTGAGGGCACGGCCCATTCCTTCAAGCAGGCGATCGGCGTCGTCACTGGAAAAGGGCATTGGCGGACGGATTTTCAGGACGTTGCCCTGCGCGCCGCAAGCCGAGATCAGGATCCGGTCCTGCCGGAGGGCATTGACTATGCTGGCGGCGGCGTCCCCGTTTGGAGTGAGGGTGGACCGATCGGTCACGAGGTCGACGCCGATGAACAAGCCGCTACCGCGTACTTCTGCCACCTGGTCGAGATTCCGGGTGAGGTCCTTCAGGCCGGTGAGGATCTTTCCGCCAACTTTCAAAGCGTTCTCTATGAGTGATTCCTCCCGGATGACGTCCAGAACGGCCTGGGCTGCCGCTATGGCTACTGAATTTCCGCCGAAGGTGTTGAAGTAGCGGATGTTCTTCCCGAACTCCTGCAGCAATTCGGGCTTGAAGATTGCTGCCGCTACGGGAATGCCGTTACCCATGGGCTTGCCGATGGTCACGATGTCGGGGACGATTCCGTGGCGCTGGAAGCCCCACCATTCCTCACCCGTCCGGCCGAATCCCGGCTGTACTTCGTCTGCGATGTACAGGCCACCCACGGCATGGATCTCTTCGATGATGGGGCGGAGGAAGCCTGACGGGCCAGCGAAGACACCGTCGGAGGAGAAGATGCTGTCGGCGATGAAAGCGGCCACTCCGATACCGTGCCGGTGCAGGTCAGCGATGGCTGCCCGCACCTGGGCCCGCAGGTGATCCTGCAGCGAGGCTTGATCTGATGAATAGCGCAGGGCGTCAGGGGCGTCGATAACCCGCACGTTCGCACCCAGCGGCACACCCTTGCCCAAGGAAGGTGAGAACGACGAGACCTCGGCAGTAAGGCCGTGGTACGCGCCGGCCGTGACGATGATGCCCTGCTGTCCGGTCACATATTTTGCGACGCGCATCGCGAGGTCATTGGCTTCTGAACCGGTGCACGTGAACATGACATGGCCGAGTTCGGCGGGGAACGTTGAAAGGAGCTGCTCCGAGTAATCCAGGATGGACTCCTGGACGTAGCGGGTGTTCGTGTTCAGCGTCTGCATCTGCTGGTGTACAGCTTCAATGACACGCGGGTGGCCGTGACCGACAGAGGGAACGTTGTTGTAGACGTCGAGATATTCATTGCCGTCCCGGTCAAACAACGTGACGCCCTTGCCGCGAACGATTTCCAGCGGCTCGTCGTAAAAGAGCCTGTAACTGGGCCCCAGGCTCTTGTCCCGGCGTCGAATGCTCTTTTGCATCTGGTCCGGGAGCTCGTCCAAGCGGCTGGGATCGAAGCCGTTAACCATGGCCTTGGACGGTTTGCGGATTATTTGGGAAGAGAGGTCCATGGTTTCTCCTGGGGGCTCGGCGGTGGGTTCATGGTGTGAAAGAAAGTTCTGGTGCCGGCGCCGCGGCGGTGGAGGCGAGCCGGTCCCAATCGGGTTTTGAGTGGGAGAGGAGATAGTCGCGCCTTTGCGGCAGCTGGCTTGCGCGCCACTGGGTTATCAGGGCCCGCAGCAGCAGGCGAGCCTGGGCAGAGACGGTCAGGGCCTCCAACTCCTGCCCCGGCAAGGGGTGGATGCTTCGATAACCGTTCATGACGTGGAGTGCGTGCTCCCAGGGGCTGGCCGGGTCGGCCCCCAGCAGGTTGGCCATGGTGACGCTGATGTCGAAGATTACGGGGGTTCGCACGACGTCCCCGAAGTCGATAATCCCGGTCACGTAATCGGGCCTGCTGGGGTTGACCAGGACATTGAACGGACTGAAATCCCCGTGGACAACCTGGGAGGTCAGGGTGCCGAGGAGCGGAACGACTTTTTCGTCGAACTGATCGAAAATGTCCTCCGCGAGGGATCGTTTTTCCTGGTCCTCCACGTAGTCAAGCAAGGGCCGCATCCGGTGGAAGTGCTTAAGGTCCCAGAGGAGCAAACGGTTGGCGCGAGGATGATCGAAATCCTGCAAAGCAATCCCCAGGCGGGCCAGGCTTGAGCCCACCAATCGAAGCTGGCCGGCCGACGCGTCTTGATTGGCCAGCAAGTCGCCAGGCAGGAACCGCATCACCCGCAGTACCCGATCAAAGGCTCCCGCAGGGGCCGGAATGAGGACTTGCGGCTCTCCGCCAAGACTCCTGACAAGACGCTGGACTGGAAGATCAGGGGCAGTCCGTTCCAAATGCTCCATGCAAGCCGTTTGAAGGTGGACGATCACTGGATCCTCATCCGGGGCTGAAATCTTCACCAGATACGTTTCGTCCCCATCCCGGAGCCGGAAAGTCTCGTCCTTCTCGGTGGGAATCCTGACCAGCATTCCCTTTAGGCCGTAGAACTGTTCAAGCAGCTCCAAAACGGCGGGGTCAGCGAGCTGCGGATGCTCCGCCAGGAGTCCACTCTCTGATGCCACTGCTTGGATAAAAGCAGAATCGCTCATTTCAGCCTTTCATCGACGGAGAGCCAGCAACCGATTTAGAGACCGAGGTGCTTGTTGATCTCGTCCAGCGACTTAACGCTGTTGTAGTCGTAGCCGCCGGTGATGGGGTCGTAGCCGCGGTCCAGAACCCAGAGGTTACGGAAGCCCATGTCGTGCATCGGGTGCATGTCGTACCGGGTGTGCGAGGCGATGTGCAGGAAGTCTTCCGGCTTGGCGTTCAGGGTGTCGAGCATGTACTCGAAGGCTTGGTAGCGGGGCTTGTAGGCCTGTGCCTGTTCGGCGGTCAACACGGCGTGGAAGTCAGCACCGAGTTTGGGGATGCTGATCTCCAGGAAGCTGTCGTCGGCGTTGGACAGGGCCACCAGCTTGTAGTTGTCGCCCATGAGTTTCAGCGGCGCCGGCACGTCGTCGTGGGCACCAAAGCCGCGGACAGCGTCAGCGAACTCTGCCCCTGCGCCAGGGGTTGGCCCAATGCCAAAGAACTTGCATACCCGGTCAAAGGAATTCTGCAGGATTTGCTCGTACGGCTTGTAGTCGCCAAGGACTTCGTCGAAGCGGTATCCGCGGAACACCTTCTTGAACGCGGGCCACTGCTCTTCAGGCAAACGGCCCGCGAGCAAGCGCCGGGTAGTGGAGTCAGTATCCCAGTTGATCAGTGTGCCGTAGATGTCAAAGGAGATGTACTTCGGGCGGGAGTCGGTAGTAGCCATGATGGGTCCCTTCAGTGGAGGTGTTAGGAGAGGGGGCCTCGCTCGTTTTTTCACGGTAGGCGTCCCGATGCGAGCGAGTGGGGTATTTGATTCACTATGAATCTAAATCGCTTACTGTCAATTGTCAACAATCTTTCAGAGATTTGTTGGGCGACCAACGGCAAGCATCGCCACCGAACGTCACACAACCCGCCACATCCAAATCCAGCCAAGCGACGTCCTACCCTTGGAGCGTGACTTTTTCCAAGATCCGCACCGCCGCCGCAAGCTCCCTCGCCGCCGCTGGGCTCCTGTTTGCCCTGGCCGCTTGTTCGGCGCCAGCGGCCCCCCAGCCAAGTACCTCCGCCCCCGATTCCTCCGCAGCGCCTTCATCCAGCGCTGCTTCCGGACCCTGCACGGGCGTAAAGGTCATCGTCGATTCCGGCGCCCTGAAGCCCTCCGCGGCTGACACATCCGTATGCGTGTCCGTGGACGCCCCGACCACCGCCGCCAAGGTGCTGGACGAAGCAAAGGTGAAGACTGAGGGAACCACCCAGTACCCCACCGAGCTGGTCTGCCGTGTCAACGGAGTGCCCGCTGCCGACGTCGACATCACCTACAAGGGCGGCACGTACCGCGAAGAGTGCGGCAAGATGCCTGCGGCCTTCGCCTACTGGTCCATTTGGGTCAAGCCAGCCACGGGCGACTGGGCCTACGCCCAGGAAGGCCTCGCCACCCAGCAGGTGAAGCCCGGCGAGAGCCTGGAGCTGCTGTTCACCGTCGACGGCGCACCGGCCGCACCCACGGCATGACCTTCCGATCCGCGCCGCTACGCGCAGGGGCGGCTCTCGCCGTCGTGTTCGTCGCGGCGCGGGTCATTTACCGCGTTCTTTTCAACGGTGCGGGCGCCGTTGGGCCGGTTCTGCTCAACCTGCCGTCTGTGCGGCTGCCCGCCCCGTACGCCCATGTGGTCTTCCTTGGTCCGGTAACGGCGCCGGGCCTGTGGGAGGCGGTCCTGTCCGCGCTTCCGATTGCCGGCTTGATCCTCGTTTTTGGCGTACTCAACGCGTTCGTTGACGTGGCAAGGGGCTTCATACGGCTGGCCTGCGGCGGTCCATTCCAGGGCATAGCCCGCACACTCGTGGTGGCTTGGGCGGCGCTCCCCGCGCTCGCCGACGCCGTCGCCTCCGTCCGCTTGGCCTTCCGGTTGCGGGGCGAGCGCTTCGGGCCCCGCGCCCTAGTGCCCGTGCTTGAGCGAACCCTTGAGCACGCCAGCCGGGTAGCGGCGGCCTTGGAACTGCGCGGCTTCGGGAGCAAGGCGGCGCACCAACCCGGCCGCGATCCGGGGTTGCCCCTTGAGATCCGGGATGCCCAATTCCACATCGGCGACACGCGACTGAAGGTCGAAAACTTCAAGCCAGACCCCGGGACAATAACGGTCGTTACCGGGCCCACCGGCTCAGGCAAGTCCACCATCCTGCGGGGTGTAGCGGGCCTCCTTTCACATGTCGACGGCGGAGAAGTCACCGGCACGGTTCGTGTAGCCGGAGTGGACCGTGCGGGAGCACCGCCTCGCGATACTGCGGGCGTCGTCGGCGTCGTCCTGCAAAACCCGCGCGCCGCGTTTGCCAGCACCCGCGTCCGGGACGAAATCTCACTTTCGCTTGAACTGCGCGGCGTTGCGCCCGGCGTCGCCAGGGTCCGCACGGTGGAGGTCGCGGAGTGGATTGGCGTGTCGGAGCTCCTGGACCGGAACCTGAACTCCCTCTCCGCTGGCGAGGCGACGCTCGTGGCGATCGCCGCCGCCGTGGTGGAGCACCCGGCCCTGCTTTTGGTTGACGAGCCGCTTGCTGACCTCGACACCACGGCCCGGGCCCGCGTTATCGCCGTACTCGACGCCCTCGCCCGTAGATCGGGCATTTGCATCATTGTGGCCGAGCATCGGGCGGAGCAGCTGTTACCCGTCGCCGACTCATGGTGGAAAATTCACGACGGCGGCTTGGTAGAGGGCGTTTCGCCAGCACCTTCGCGTCGGGGTGGGATCCGCCCGACGTCGGCCGTGTCAGCGGGATTGGGACAGTCACCGGCATTGGGGTCACCGGAAGACGCACCCGTACTGACCGCGACTAAGCTCGCGGTGCACCGCGACGGCAAGGCGCTCGTCCGCGACGCCTCCCTTACCCTGCACCTTGGTGAAGTGGTTGCCTTGGTCGGCCCTAACGGGGCCGGCAAGTCCACGCTCCTGGTGGCCCTCGCACTCGGAGAAGGAACCAGCGGCACGGTGGACGGCGGCCGCGTCGCCTTGGTTCCAGACGCCTCTGACGACCTTTTCACGAGGGATACGGTGGCTGCTGAGCTCCGGGCGGCAGATCGACGCGAAGCGCGGGCCCGCCGTAAATCAGACCGGAATGGCTCGGACAGGACCGCCTCACAACCGGCAGCATCACGCCTGGCCCGATTGCGTGGCGACGTTCGGATTCCGATTGGAAACGAGCACCCGCGAGACCTGTCTGCTGGAGAGCGCCGTATCCTCGCCATCGCCCTCCAGACCTCGGACGATCCCCAAGTCCTCCTTATTGATGAGCCCACCCGCGGGCTCGATCCGGAGGCCCGCGCAGGAGTCTCAGCCGCTTTGCTCGCATTGGCGGACACCGGCGCAGCAGTCCTGATCGCTACGCATGACCTCGATTTTGCGCACGGTCTGGGGGCCCGGATCGTGCAGATGGACCACGGCGTGGCGCCTGCAGCCCAAGCCGAAGCCGTACTCCTATCCAACGGCGACGCCGTCTCCGCGAGCTCCACAGCCAGGGCAGCAGAGCAGCCCGGAGAAATCCGGCAGGTTGCGGCCCCGCGGTTCATCGACGGGGCAAAAGAGACCGGGCCGACAATTGGTCCGACCGCAAAGCGGGCCTACCACCTCCGCTTGCCACGGGCCTTGGAGGTCGCAATTCTCGCCATAGCCAACGTTTTGGCCCTGGGCGCGTTCTGCTGGCCATTGCTCGCTGCGGCCCTACCCGAGGATGCCGCGGCCGCTGTTCCCTACGCGGCGTTGGCCATCGCGCCGCTGGCGGTCGTCGCCGTCGTGGTTTCCCTCGACGGTTCCGTCCGTTCCGCTCACACCGTGGCCCTGCTGGGCGTCCTGGCCGCCGTCGGTTCGGCAGTTCGTGTGGCCAGCACCGGCGTCGGGGGAGTTGAAGCAGTGTTCATCCTGCTGATCCTGGCCGGCCGCGCCTTCGGTGCCAGATTCGGAATGCTCCTTGGCGCGGCTACGATCGCAGTCTCCAGCGCCCTCTGGAGCGGCATCGGCCCGTGGTCGCCGTTCCAGATCTTCGCCTGCGCCTGGGTGGGGGCGGGGGCGGGCCTGTTGCCGCGCCGGGTTCGCGGACGTGCTGAACTATGGATGCTTTGCGGCTATGGCGTCGTGGCGTCCTACGTTTTCGGCCTGCTCACCAATTTGTGGTTCTGGCCGTTCGCTGTGGGTGCCGGAACCGGCATTTCCTACACGCCCGGCGCCCCACTGGCCACCAACCTCAGCAGCTTCCTGCTCTATTCGCTTTTGACCTCGACGGCGGGATGGGACACCCTGCGTGCCATCACTACCATCATCGGAATCTCTGCCGTGGGACGGGCTATCCTCGCCGCCTTCCGGCGGGCGAAGCCGGTCTCCAGCCCGGGCGTTCAAACCACCCGGGCTGAGGACCCCGGATCCAGGAAGGCGGGCACAAAGTATGCCCGCCGCCCCAAAGCCAAGGACCCGCACCAACTCACACCTTGAAGTACTTGGCCTCCGGGTGGTGGAACACGAAAGCATCCGTTGACTGCTCCGGGTGCAGCATCAGCTCATCGCTAAGGATGACGCCCATCCGTTCCGGTTTCAGCAGCTCCGTGACCTTGCGGCGGTCTTCCATGTCCGGGCAGGCCGGATATCCCAGGGAGAAGCGGGCACCGCGGTAGTCGAGCTTGAAGTAACCGGCTTTGTCCTTCGGCTCTTCGGCGGCGAAACCCAGTTCGGAACGGATCCGCGCGTGCCAGAATTCAGCCAGTGCCTCGGTGAGCTGCATGACCAGGCCATTGAGCTCGTAATAGTCGCGGTATTGGTTGGCTGCGAACATCTTGGACGTGAATTCCTCGATTTTCGCACCAGCGGTGACCAGTTGCACCGGCAGGACGTCGATCTGGCCCGATTCCCGGGACCGCACGAAGTCAGCGAGGCACAAGTGCCGGTCCCGCCGCTGGCGTGGGAAGTCGAAGCGCAGGCGCTCGGTGCCGATTGGTCCGTCTGAGCCACCATCGGGGGCGAGCAGGCCGGGGATGCCGAGGACGCCGTCGTGGTCCTCTCCGTGGTGCAGCACCACCACCTGTTCGCCCTCGGACACAACGGGGAAATAGCCGTAGGCGACCGATGCATCGAGCATTCCCTCGGCGAGGATACGGTCCAGCCAGTACCGCAGGCGAGGCCGGCCTTCAAGTTCCACCAGTTCGTCGTAGGAGGCGCCGTCGTCGCCCCGCCCGGGCTTGAGCCCCCACTGGCCCATGAACGTTGCTCGCTCATCGAGCAAAGCAGCGTAGTCGTGCAATGCGACGCCGCGCACAATTCGCGTGCCCCAGAACGGTGGAGCGGGGACAGGGTTTTCGGCGGTGACGTCGGACCGGCCGGGCATTGCCTCAGGTTCGGTCACGGTGAACTTCGGGCCACTCTTGTGGATCCGCTTCTTCAGCGGCGGGAGGCCGACCGCGTCAGGGTCAGCGCCGCGGGCCACCTGCACCAACGGCTCCATGAGAGCGAGGCCTTCGAAGGCGTCTTTGGCGTACCTGACGGTTCCCTCAAACTGCTCCGCGAGGTCCTGCTCCACGTAGGCGCGGGTCAGGGCTGCACCACCCAAGATGATGGGCCACTTCTTCGCCAGGCCCCGGGACTGGAGCTCGGCAAGGTTTTCCTTCATCACCACAGTGGACTTCACCAGCAGGCCCGACATGCCGATCACATCGGCGTCGTGCTCCTCCGCTGCGGCCATGATCTCGGCGATTCCCTGCTTGATGCCGATGTTGACCACTTTGTAGCCGTTGTTGGTGAGGATGATGTCCACGAGGTTCTTGCCAATATCGTGCACGTCGCCGCGAACGGTGGCGATCACCATGGTGCCCTTGCCGGAAGAATCCGACTTCTCCATGTGCGGCTCGAGCAGTGCGACCGCGTTCTTCATCACCTCAGCGGATTGCAGCACGAACGGAAGCTGCATCTCGCCGGCGCCGAAGCGCTCACCAACAACCTTCATACCCTCCAGCAGTTGGTCGTTGATGATGCCGAGCGGGGTCATGCCTTCACTGCGTGCGAGGTCGAGGTCCTCTTCGAGGCCCTTGCCTTCACCGTCGATGATGCGCCGCTGCAGGCGTTCGCCGGTGGGCAGCGCAGCGAGTTCCGCGGCGCGCTGGTCCTTGAGCGCAGCGGTGTCGACGCCGGCGAAGAGGTCCAGCATGATGGCCAAGGGGTCATAGGTGACGTTGCCCTCGGCGTCGTACTCGCGGCGGTCCCACACGAGGTCCAGGGCCACCTTGCGCTGATCATCCGGCAGCGATGCCAGCGGCACGATCTTTGCGGCGTCGATGATTCCGCTGGTCAAGCCCGCCTGCACTGCCTCGTGCAGGAACACCGAGTTCAGCACCATGCGGGCAGCCGGGTTCAGGCCGAAGGACACGTTGGACACACCAAGGGTGGTCTGGATGCCGGGGTACTTCGTGGTGATCTGGCGGATAGCCTCGATGGTTTCGATGCCGTCCCGGCGGGTTTCCTCCTGACCGGTGGCGATGGGGAAGGTCAGGGCGTCCACAATGATGTCCTCTACGCGCATCCCCCAATCGCCCACCAGGGCGTCGACGAGGCGGGAAGCGATGGCCACCTTGCCTTCGGTGGTGCGCGCCTGGCCCTGCTCGTCGATGGTCAAAGCAATCACGGCGGTGCCATGTTCCTTCACCAGCGGCATGATCCGCGCAAAGCGGCTGTCCGGGCCATCCCCGTCCTCGTAATTGACGGAGTTGACCACCGGACGACCACCGATGAGTTCCAGCCCGGCCTTCAGGACGGGCGGTTCGGTGGAGTCGATGACGAGCGGGAGGGTGGAGGCCGACGCGAAGCGCGAAACGATTTCCTTGATGTCCGCCACGCCGTCGCGGCCCACATAGTCGATGCAAACGTCGAGCAGGTGTGCGCCGACGCGGACCTGCTCGCGGGCAATATCCACGCAGTCGTCCCAGCGCTCTTCCAGCATTGCCTGGCGGAACGCCTTGGAACCGTTGGCGTTGGTGCGCTCACCAATGGCGAGATACGCGGACTCCTGGTCGAACGGCACGTGATGGTAGAGGGATGCGACGCCGGCCTCGCGTTCAGTGGGAACCCGGCCGCCGGCGCTTTTCGCGCCGTTGGCGACGGTCCCGGCGTCGAGCGTGTTGCCGTTGGTGCGGAAGGGCTCAAGACGTTCGACGACGGCGGCCATGTGCTCCGGCGTCGTACCGCAACAGCCGCCCACCAGGCCCAAGCCGAATTCACGCACAAACTGCTCGTGCGCGGTGGCGAGTTCCGTGGGGGAGAGCGGATAGTGCGCGCCGTTCGCGCCGAGGATCGGCAGCCCAGCGTTGGGCATGCAGGCGATAGCGACCGAGGACTGCTTGGACAGGTGCCGGAGGTGCTCGCTCATCTCATCCGGCCCGGTGGCGCAGTTCAGGCCGATGGCATCGACGCCGAGCGGCTCAAGAGCGGTGAGCGCAGCGCCGATTTCGGAACCCATCAACATGGTTCCGGTGGTCTCGACCGTCACCTCGACGAAGATGGGGAGCCGGACACCGCTGGCAACGATCGCCTGCTTGCAACCGTTCACCGCAGCCTTTGTCTGAAGGAGGTCCTGGCTGGTTTCGATGAGGAACGCATCCGCTCCGCCGGCGATGAGGCCCTCGGCCTGCAGTGCGAAGGTCTGCTTGAGGGAGTCGTAGCTGGTGTGCCCGAGGCTGGGGAGTTTGGTGCCCGGGCCCATGGAACCCAGAACCCACCGCATCCGTCCGTCTTTCGCTTCTGCAGCCTCCGCGCGCTCGCGGGCAATCTGCGCCCCCTTGCGGGCGAGCTCCTCAATGCGGTCGTCGATGCCGTAGTCGGAGAGGTTGGACCAGTTCGCGCCGAACGTGTTGGTTTCTACTGCGTCGATTCCCACCGCGAAGTACGCGTCATGGATGTCCCCGATGACATCAGGGCGCGTGTCGTTGAGGATCTCATTGCAGCCTTCCAGTCCCTGGAAATCCGTGTCCAGGGAGAGTTCCCGGCCCTGCAACATGGTGCCCATGGCGCCATCGGCAATGACGACGCGCTGGTTGACCGCATCCAAGAGCGATTGGGAGCGGACAGTGCGGGAGACAGAATCGATGTCAAGGGCAAAACGAGGCATATAAACAGGGTACGGGTGAGGTCCGACACAGCACTTCCTATGTCCGTGTACTACGACGGCGGGTGGTTGTCTTTCGCGGCGGGCCGGTCCTCTGATCCGAAAGGGGTTTTCCACATAGCCTCAAAAATTCATTGCCCTCCCCTGACCACAATGGTTCGATGGGGTTCATGGCTACCGAAGAAAGTTATGTCCTAGCGATCGGGACCAAGAAGGGTTTGTGGCTCGCAAGCAGCCCGGACCGCAAACAATGGTCCCTCTCCGGCCCGCATTTCCTGATGAGTGAGATCCCGAGCATCGGGATAGACACCCGGGACGGCAAGACCAGGATCATGGTGGGGGTGCGTTCGGAGCACTGGGGACCCACCGTGGCCCACTCAGATGACCTCGGCGCCACCTGGACCGAACCCGAGCAAGGCGCCATCAAATTTCCGGACGGCACCGACGCCGCCTTGGAACGCATCTGGCAGATCTACCCCGACGCCGAGTCCCGGCCTGGCGTGGTTTGGGCCGGGTGCGAGCCGATTTCAGTGTGGAAATCCACCGACGGCGGCGAGCACTTTGAGCTGAACCGCGGACTCTGGGACCACCCCCATCGCAGTGAGTGGGGCGCTGGCTATGGCGGCGCGGCAGCCCACTCGATCGTGGTGGATCCTTCCGGTGAGAACGTCCATATTGCCATGAGCACGGGCGGCGTTTACAGATCGCTCGACGGCGGTACCTCCTGGGAGCCCCGCAACAAGGGAATCTCGGCCTACTTCATGCCTGATCCCAATCCCGAGTTCGGTCAGTGCGTTCACAAGATCGCCGCGGACGCCGCCGTCGAGGGCCGTTTGTACGCACAGAACCACCACGGCGTATATCGCACGGACGATAACGGCGAGAACTGGAACTCCATCGCGGAGGGGCTGCCCGCGGACTTTGGTTTCGTGATGCTGACCCACCCCCGCCGCGAGGGAACTGCTTGGGTCATCCCGCTCAAGGCTGACGGCGAACGCATCCCACCGGACGGCAAGCTCAGTGTGCACCGCACGGAGGATGCCGGCGGAACGTGGAGAGAGCTCCACACCGGTCTGCCGGACCACGAATACAACGCTGTGCTTCGCGACGCCGCATCCGTGGACACTGCCGAACCGACTGGCGTGTACTTCGGAACGCGCGGTGGAGCTGTCTATGCCAGCGCCGACGAGGGCGAGACCTTTACTGAAGTGGCCTCGCACTTGCCGGACGTACTGTGCGTGCGTGCCGCCGTCGTGGTTGGAAACCGCAGCGGCCGGGCGCGGGAAGCATCAGCCAGCGCCCCGGTACCTGGTTAGGCCCGTTGTGGCTGACTTTACGGTCGTGTTGCCAGGTGTCCTGCAGCCACTCGTCGGCGGACAGTCCTATCTGACTGCGTCCGCCGACGGGGCTGTGACCGTTGGACAGTTGCTGGACTCGGTAACCGGAGAATATCCGGTGCTGGCCAGGCGTTTGCGGGATGAAACCGGTGCGCTCCGCCGTTTCGTGAATATTTACGTGAACGGCGATGAGGTCCGGCGTCTGAAGGGTCTTGATACGGAGGTTGCGGCCGGCCAGGAGGTCTTGATTATCCAGTCCGTGGCCGGCGGCTAAGCGGGTATTTGGGGTCAAGCCTGGGTTCAGGCGACGCGCCAAACACTGCATTCGTCGGTATTGATGGCTTTCCTCATACCGGAGACGTGGTCCATGATCCAGACGACGCCGATTCCAGGCGCTGTTTCCTGGACCCGTCCGCGGCGGATGACCACGTCATCGTAGGCGGGACCAACGGACATGCGGGCCTCGATCTCGTCTCCGCGGTGGAGCTGGCTGATCGCGCGTATACGTGTTGTGTGAGTGGTGACTTCCTTCAGCATGGTGTCCTCCTGAACTGGAGCTGGTGCCTGCACTTGCCGGCTATTCCAGTGTGGCGGGGCATTGTTGCCAAAGTATTTCGGCGTGGTTAGGGTCCGGTTAGCATTCCGGGATGCTTGCGTTTCCGCTATGGCCCGACGCCGATTCGTGCAATCGGTGGCAGGACTCGCCTTCGCTTTGTGGCTGCTTCCGCGGACCCGCGCGGGCGCGACGGTAACCTGATCTCGGTTCTTGAGACTCACAGGAACCACAGACTCCGTCCCCGGGAGATTTAATGGGCTTTTTGCGACGTGCAATCGCGGTGTCCACAGGCTTGGTGGTTTTCGCCACAGGCCTGTTTTTCGTCCAGGCCCCTGCCTCGGCGGTGCCGGAACCCACACCCGATAATCCGAACGTACGGTTCTTCGAGGGGACACCGCATTCGGAGCACGTCTTTGAGGCGCCACCCGGACAGGCGCCATCCAGCAGTGGCGAGATCACTGACGTCGAATCCCTTCTCGGCGAGGGCGCAGCAGCAACCGGCCCCAATGGCGATATCCGGGTTCGACTCGTCACGGCCAAGCTTGCCGACAACACCAATCCGGTCTCCATGTCAGCGGCCGAGCAGACGGTAGCGGCCACCAGCAGCTACTGGAAAGCCATGACGGACAACAAGCTGTCCATGACTGTGGACAGCAAGGTTTCCGGGTTCCAATCCAAAGCCAAGTCGACAGACAGCTACAGCACCATCATGTCCACCATCACGAGCGAGTTGAAATGGACGGCAAGCCCCTACACGGCGCTGGTGATCTTTATTCCGACGTCCACACTTTCCGGAAATGCGCTGGGCGTCGGCTACAGCAGCGGCAGCTACAGCGGGCGGGTGCTGATGCCGCAAATCAGCAACTTCTCCAACAACGTCATGAGCCATGAATTCGGGCACGTGATCGGACTGATGCACGCCGATGCGTTGCAGTGCTACAGCGGCGCATCCGACGTCGGCGTGGACAGCACCGGGCGGTTCACGGACAGCTCCTGCTACATCCGTGAATACGGAGACACCACGGACCTCATGGGCGCTGCGCAGTACGCCCAGCCGGTGGTGAGCTCCAGCTTCTGGGACTACGCAGGGCTGGGCCGCGGCGATGAAATCCGCGATGTCGGGGTGGCTGCAGGCGTCAAAAGCTACACGTTGAAGCCTTGGGGAGGCACCGACGCGCAGAGAGCCATTAAGTTCACGGACCCGGTCAGCAAAGAGGTCTACTACCTGGAACTTAGGCAGCCGGTGGGGTACGACAGCTACTTAGGCCAACCGGATAAGTACGGTAACCCCCCGCCGCCGGGCAACAGGGGCGTCAAGATCGTCCAACGAGGCGGCGCCACAATCGCGTCATCCCTGATTCTCATGCCATCGACCATCCCCTTCACGGAGACCTGGTACGCCAAGAACCACGCCTGGCAAGCCGGCAGCACCTTCACCACCTACACCGGCACCCAGGTCACCATCAACTCCGTCTCCACCACCTCGGCGACTGTCACCATCAACGCCGATCCCAAACTCAAGGCACGCATGCGTTTCTCCGCGGGCGACTTCGACGGCGACAAACTGGCCGACGTCATCTCCCGGGAAGCTGACGGTTCGCTGCTGCTCTTCAGCGGCCTCCCCGGAAACCGCCTGGAAGATCCGGTGCAGATCGGCTCGGGCTGGAGCATCTTCAATGCCGTTTTGGGAACGTCGGACTTCAACGGCGACGGCTTCGCGGACGTCCTAGCCCGCACCAGCGACGGCGCATTGTGGCTTTATCCCGGCAACGGCAAGGGTGGATTCCTGGCCCGGAGCCAGATCGGTTTTGGTTGGCAGGGCTTCACGCAGTTGGTCGCGGCCGGGGACTTCAATGCGGATGGCCGGAGCGACCTGATCGCCGCCGGTGCGGATGGCCGCCTGTGGTTGTATCCCGGCAATGGCACAGGTGGTTTCCTAGCCCAAACGCAGATCGGCCAAGGCTGGGATTCCTTCAACAGCCTCGCAGCGTCAGGTTCGTTCGGGGGCGGTGCTCCGGGTCTGCTCGCCCGGGCCGGCGACGGCACGCTCTTCGTCTACCCCGGGGATGGCAGGGGCGGCTTCCTGCCGCGTGCCGCCGTCGGAACTGGTTGGAACGGGGTAGGTGACATTGTTGGCGGCCGGGACTTCACAGGTGACAAGCGGGTGGACGTCCTGACCGCAGCAGCGGGCGGGGGCATGACCCTCTATCCAGGGGACGGCATTGGCTTCGCGGATCGGCTTGCGATCGGGACCGGATGGAACCAGTTCCGTCAGGTGTGGGAAGCAGGCGATTTCGACGGCGACGCTGCCGCCGACATCCTGGCGCGCGGGACCGACGGCGCGCTCTGGCTTTACCCGGGCAACGGATCGGGCAGCTTCCTTCCGCGTGTTCAAGTCGGGTGGGGCTGGGGCCAGTTCACGTCGGTGCTCAGCGCGGGAGATTTCGACGGCGATTCGCACCCTGATCTTGTGGCCCGGGCTTCCGATGGGACACTGTGGCTCTACCCGACGGACGGCACGGGACAGTTCCTTGCACGTAAACAGATCGGCACCGGATGGCAAGGTTTCGAGCAACTGCTGGCCCCGGGCGATTTCACGGGCGACGGAAAGCCGGACATCGTTGCGCAGGGCTCCGATGGCGTGCTGTGGGTCTATCCCGGCAACGGCTCCGGGGGCTTCCTGGCCCGCAAGCAGATCGGCACCGGGTGGGACATGTTCAACCTGGTCCTGCAGGCCGGTGACTTCAACGGCGACGGAAGGGAAGACCTGGTTGGCCGTACAGGTGATGGCGGACTCTGGCTCTACCCGGGGAACGGGGCTGGCGGCTTCCTTTCCCGCTCCTACCTCGGCTCAGGGTGGAACATGTTCTCCAGCATCGCTGCCCTCGGTAACGGATTTACCGGTACTGGCGACCCCTCCGTGGTGGGAGTTGCCGGGGACGGCACGTTGCTGATGTACTCCGGAACGGGTGCTGGGAAGTTCATGCCAGTGGCCCTGAATCCGCGATAGGCCCTGCTGGCCTTGGTGTCACGAGGTCCCCGGAAACGTGCGAAATCGCCGGGAAACTTCCAGCGAACTGGACGTTTTCCGGCGATTTCGGCGACGGCGGGCCTCCGGCGAAGGGGAGCGGCCCCTACTTGTGCAAGCCGAGTTCCGTCGTCGGGACCTTTACTGACTCGCGGGCCGTCATGGCCGAGACCGCTGCGATCACGCAGATGACTGCCGTGAAGATTGAGATCTGGACCCAGCCGCCGGGCTTGGTTCCGCCGAGGGCGGTGACGATGGTCGGAGCAAAGCCTGCCATGAGGAAGCCGAGCTGCGTGCCAATGGCCAGACCGGAGAAGCGGACCTTGGTGCTGAACATTTCACCGTAGAACGACGGCCACACAGCGTTGGCGGCAGCGTAGCCGAAGGAGAAGAACACAACGGATACCAGGAACATCAGCGGGACGTTGCCGGATTCGAGGGTCAGCAGGAACACCGGGGTCATGATGGCGCTGGCCACAGCACCGTAGATAAAGACGGGCTTCCGGCCGATCTTGTCGGCGAGCATGCCGAAGAGCGGTTGGGTACCGAGGGCCACAATGTTGGCCACTACAACGAGCCACAAGGTGATGGTGCCGCTGACGTGGGCCACGTCCTGGGCGTACTTGATGGCCAGGGTTCCAAAGACCGTGCTCACGGCGGCGATGAACGCACAGCACACAACCCGAAGGACGTCGCGCCAGTGCAGCTTGAGGAGGTCGGCGACGGGCAGCTTGGCGATCTGGTTGTTCTTCTTGGCCTCGGCGAATGCCGGCGGCTCGTGAAGCGTGCGTCGGATGAAGTAGGCCACGATGACCACCACTGCACTGAGCCAGAACGGGATGCGCCAGCCGATGCCGTACTTGACCTCGTCCGGGAGCGCGAGAACTGGAATGAACACCAAGGCTGCAAGGATCTGGCCACCCTGGGTGCCGGTCAACGTCCACGAGGTGAAGAACGAGCGGCGGTTGTCCGGAGCGTGCTCCAGCGTCATCGAGGAGGCACCGGCCTGCTCGCCGGCAGCCGAGAGACCCTGGGCGAGGCGGGCGAGTACCAGCAGGACGGGAGCCCACCAGCCAATGGTCTTGAAGTCCGGGAGGCAGCCGATCACGAAGGTGGCGGCGCCCATCAGGACCAGGGTGAACATGAGGACCTTCTGCCGGCCGATCCTGTCGCCGAAGTGCCCCAGGATGATGGCGCCTACAGGACGGGCAACATAGGCGAAGCCAAAGGTCGCGAAGGACATGATGGCTGCGTTGGTGTCCGCGTCCGGGAAGAACACGTGCGGAAAGATCAAGGCGGCGGCGGAGCCGAAGATGAAGAAGTCGTAGTACTCCACTGCGCTTCCCAGGAAGCTGGCGAGTGCCGCTTTCTTGGGAGTTCCTGCTGGGGTAACTGTGCCTGGCGTCGCTGACGGCATTGTGTGGCTCATGGGTGTTCCTTCTGTGACGACGATGTCGCGGATCTAGCTTCTGCGGGAAGACCAGAGCGAGGTGCGGCCGGATCAATCCCAAAGTAACCACATGGTGAGAGCTACTTGTGCAATACAGCAATACTGGCCGTGACTGGGCTCACTTGTCAAGACTTGTGCTCACTATCTAGAAATAGCTCTCACGATGTGAGAGCATCTAAACATGAGTGTGAAAGAGGACACAAAGACCGACATGGTCGGCAAGGCCCTGGGCCTGTTGGTATTGCTGGGAAATGAGCCCAAGGGCGCGAGTGCCGCGGATCTGGCCAGGAGCGCGGGGCTTCCGTTCAGTACGACGTACCGGCTGCTCGGTTCGCTGACGCGCGACGGATTCGTGGATTACGAGCCCGACGGCCGTCGGTACCATCTGGGTTTGCGGGTCTTCCAGCTGGGTCAGCGGGTTTCCAACCACCACGGTTTTGCGGCAACGGCTCTTCCCGTACTCCAGCGCGTTACGGAGCGGACCGAGGAAGCAACTATCCTCTCGGTGCGCGACGGAAACCATCATCTGACCGTCAATAAGGTGGACGGTCCCAAGACCTTCCGCGTCACCAGCGACCCCGGCCATCTGGGCGCGCTGCACACCACGTCCGTGGGTAAGGCAATTGTCGCGTTTGAGAACGACGCCGAACGTGAACGGCTGCTCGAAGAGTTGCCTTTGGAGCCCCTCACTGAGCGCTCCATTACCGATCGGGCTGCATTCCGGGCGGAGATTGAGCAGGTGCGCCGACAGGGCTACGCGGTCATGGATGAAGAAAACGAGATCGGCATGCGCGCGGTCGCAGTGCCGGTCCTCAATTCCCAGGGCCACGCTTTTGCGTCTGTCGCCACGGCTGTTCCGGTATTTCGTCTCACCATGGATGAACTCATCGCCCACGTCCCCACTTTGCAGGAGGCCGCGGCGGAACTCGCGGCCCGCCTGCCCCAGCGCTAGCCCAACTAGGTCGCAATAGTGCGCGTTTTCACCGCTCAAAACGCGCTTATGTGCGACTCAGTTGGGTGCGTACGCCGGAAATGTTCGCTATAAGAACAAGCGTGCGGAATATGAACACTTGTAGTAATCTGAATACACCCGGACCGGCGGCGCCCGAAAAGCGCCATCAGCCCGCGGTGCTGAAGTCAAAGGAGCTTTAGGATGAGCAACCGAGCCGAGTCCGTTCTGGTGGGCCTCATAGGCGAAGGCGTCATGCCCTCGCTCACGCCGCCCATGCACGAACGCGAAGCCGACGTGCAGGGCCTTCGCTTGCTGTACCGCCCCATTGACCTGCTGGACCTGGCTTTGCCCGCCGCCGCCGTCGGGGACCTCCTCACCGCAGCCCAGCGCATGGGCTTCAATGGCCTGAACATCACCCACCCGTGCAAGCAGCTGGTACTGGAGCACCTTGACGAAATTTCCGACGACGCCCGTCGCTTGGGTGCCGTCAATACGGTCTTGATTCAGGATGGTCGGTTCATAGGCCACAACACGGACTTCTCCGGCTTCGGGGCGGCCCTCACCTCCGGGTTGCCGGACGCGAAGCTGAACCGCGTGGTCCAGCTTGGTGCGGGCGGTGCGGGATCCGCGGTCGCCTATGCCCTGCTCAAAGCCGGCGTAAAGCAGCTGGACCTCGTGGACATGGACCCCACCCGTGCAGCCGAACGAGCGACGGAACTCGGCGAACTTTTCCCGGTCGCCACGATCACGCCGCGCACTCCCACCGATTTGCCGGAGATCATGCCGCTCGCCGACGGCCTGGTGCATTGCACGCCTATTGGCATGGCCGCCCACCCGGGACTGCCGCTGGACATCGACCTCCTGGAACCGCGCCACTGGGTTGCCGACATCGTCTACCGACCTATCGACACACGCCTGGTCCGCGAGGCGCGCGCCAAGGGTTGCGACGTCCTCGACGGCGGCAGGATGGCGGTCGGTCAGGCGGCCGACGCTTTCCAGCTCTTCACCGGACGCGACGCCGATCGTGACCGCATGCGGGCACACTTCCTGGAATTGATCGCCGTGGAAGATGCTGCAACCGAACTCTCCGCCACAGCACTGGCGAAGGCGGCCCACTGATGCGCACCGGAATCGCCACGGTCTGCCTCTCCGGCACCCTGAAAGAGAAAATGCAGGCCTGCGCAATAGCGGGCTTCGACGGCATCGAAATCTTCGAACAGGACCTCGTCACCTCGCCGCTCAGCCCCGAGGAAGTACGGAAAATGGCCGCAGATCTCGGCCTGGGTCTGGACCTCTATCAGCCGTTCCGCGATTTCGACGGCGTCACCCCGGACCTGCTCAAGGCCAACCTTCGCCGGGCGGAGGCCAAGTTCAAGCTCATGTCCCGCCTGGGCATGGACACCCTCCTGGTCTGTTCCAACGTGGCCACGGCAACAATCGACGACGACGAACTTCGCGCCTCCCAACTCGGCGAGCTTGCTGAACTTGCCGGGGACCACGGCGTCAAGGTTGCCTACGAAGCCTTGGCCTGGGGCAAGTACGTCAACGATTACGAGCACGCATATCGCTTGGTCGAAATGGTGGACCACCCCAACCTCGGCACCTGCCTGGACTCGTTCCACATCCTCTCCCGCGACTGGGACACCGCTCCGATCGAGAAGATCAACGCGGACAAGATCTTCTTCGTCCAGGTGGCCGACGCCCCCAAGCTCTCCATGGACGTCCTCTCCTGGAGCCGCCACTACCGGGTGTTCCCGGGCGAGGGCCAGTTTGAGCTCGCCAAGTTCATGGGCCACGTGGTCCGGGCCGGCTATACAGGTCCGGTTTCGCTGGAAGTTTTCAACGATGTCTTCCGCCAGTCTGACGTCGAACGGACAGCTGTGGACGCCATGCGCTCCCTGATCTGGCTGGAAGAGCAGAGCGCCAAGTGGCTCGAAAGCAACGCCACGGCCGCGGCATCCGAACAAAAAGCCGCCAGCCGCCGTCGTTATCCCATGGAACTGGCCACGCTGCCCAAGGTGAACGAACCCGCCGGCTTCAACTTCGCCGAGGTCAAGGCCGACGACACCGCCCAGCTTGAGAAGCTCCTTGGCCAGCTTGGCTTCGAGTTCGAGGGCCGCCACCGCACCAAGGACGTACAGCTTTGGACCATGGGCCAGGCGCGCGTGATCATCAACGAGCAAGCGGCACAGCACGCCGAACCGGCTATAGCCGCTTTGGGGTTCGACGTCGACTCCCCAGTGATTGCCTCCGCTCGCGCCCAGCAACTCAAAGCGCCGGTGGTGGCACGCAAGGTCCAGGCTGATGAGGAAGTGTTCCAAGGCATCTCCGCCCCGGACTCCACCGAAATCTTCCTGTGCCAGGGCAGCCCGGACGGAACCGCCGCGTGGACGCACGAGTTTGGCGAGGGCCTGGAACACCCTGGCTCCGACGTCAGCGCGGTGATTGACCATGTTAATCTGGCCCAGCCGTGGCAGCACTTCGACGAAGCCGTCCTGTTCTACACCAGCGCCCTGGCCCTTGAACCGCAGCCGTTCGCCGAAGTCCCGAGCCCCAGCGGCCTGGTGCGCTCGCAGGTCATGGAGACCTCGGACGGCTCAGTCAGGCTGGTGCTGAACCTGGCACCGGCACAGCAGGCGCAGACTGCCCGCAAAACGTACCAGGAACACATCGCCTTCGCGGTGGATGACCTTGTGGCCACCGCTCGGTCCGCCCACACAAGGGGCCTCGAGTTCCTGGAGATCCCCGCCAACTATTACGAAGACCTGGACGCACGGTTCGAGTTGGAACCGGAATTCCTGGCGACCCTCAAGGAGCTCAACCTCCTGTACGACCGGGACGCCAACGGAGAATTCCTCCACTTCTACACGGCCACGGTTGGCAGCGTGTTCTTCGAAATGGTGGAACGCCGCGGCAACTACGACGGCTACGGAGCGCCCAACGCGCCGGTGCGCCACGCCGTCCAATACGACTCGCTGCACCGGTCATAAACCTCAAGCAATAATCCAACCCATCGAAAGGAGCCGACTGTGCCGCAAGAACAGACAGCACAAGTCAACTCTGCAGAAGCGCTCGAATCCGAGGAGCTCGTGCCACCTGCCGAGCCCCATGCAGCGCACGATTCCAAGAAAGTGGAAACCCAAGCGGATCTCAGCGCTGAGATGAAGGGCATCGGGGACCGCTATGCGGAGGCCCTTAAGAACGGCAGGGCGCCGGAGACCATGCCGCGCCTGGATTACGCCCCCTACCGCAGCAGCATCCTGCGCCACCCGACCAAGAGCCTGCACCATGCGGATCCGGAGACGATCGAGCTCTACTCGCCCGCGTTCGGCCACCAGGATGTGCACGCGCTGGAATCGGACCTGACCATTCAGCACAACGGTGAGCCGCAGGGTGAGCGCATCATCGTTGCCGGCCGGGTCCTTGATGGCGACGGTCGCCCGGTTGCCGGTCAGCTCGTGGAGATCTGGCAGGCCAACGCCGCCGGCCGCTACATCCACAAGCGCGATCAGCACCCTGCCCCGCTGGACCCGAACTTCACCGGCGTGGGCCGTTGCATCACCGGCGATGACGGCTCGTACAGCTTCACCACGATCAAACCCGGTGCGTACCCGTGGAAGAACCACCTGAACGCCTGGCGCCCGGCCCACATCCACTTCTCCATGTTCGGCTCGGAGTTCACGCAGCGCATCGTGACCCAGATGTACTTCCCGGGCGACCAGCTCTTCCCGTTGGACCCCATCTACCAGTCGATCGTGGACCAGGACGCCCGGGACCGCCTGGTAGCCACCTACGACCACGAACTGACCAGCCCGGAATGGGCACTCGGCTACAGGTGGGACATCATTCTGACCGGCTCCAAGCGGACCTGGACCGAAAACGAAGCATACGGCGACGCCGGGGACGAGGAGTAAGCACATGAGCAAGCTGACACCCACACCGGGCCAGACCGTCGGACCCTTCTACGGATATGCCCTCCCCTTTAATAAGGACAACGAACTCCTTGCACCGGGCAGCCCGGGCAGCATCCGGCTCCAAGGCACGGTCTACGACGGCGCGGGCAACACCATCCCGGATGCCATCCTCGAAATCTGGCAGCCGGACTCCGAGGGCAACATCGTCCAGCGCACCGGCTCTTTGGTCCGCGATGGCTACACTTTCACCGGGTGGGGCCGCGGCTCCGTGGGCAACTCCGGCGTGTACACCTTCACCACCGTCAATCCCGGACCAACCTCGCCGGGTTCGGCCCCGTTCATCTCCGTGGCTGTGTTTGCCCGCGGCCTCATGAACCGCCTTTTCACCCGCGTGTACCTTCCGGAAAACGAGGAAGCGCTGGCCAACGATCCGCTCCTGAGCTCCCTGGACCCCGAGCGTCGCAAGACCCTGATCGCCCGTCGCGACCCCGATGGCGGCCTCACCTGGGACATCCGGCTGCAGGGCGGCGACGAAACGGTCTTTTTGGATTTCCAGCAGGACGGTTCACTCGATACCAGCGTCAACGCGGACTCACAGCCATGATCGACGGCGACTTCGGCCTCCTTAGCCCCGTCTCGGCGTCGCCCTTTGTTGCGGCGCTGACGGGCGACCGTGCCCTGATCGCGGCGATCCTCGACGTCGAAGCCGCCTGGGCGGTTGTCCTCGAGGAAGCGGGGCTCGTTCCTGCAGGTTCCGCCGCAGTCGTGGCCGAAGCCGCCGATCCCGGTTCTTACGACGCCGCTTCGGTGGCGGAACGCGCCCAGGGCGGGGGCAACCCTGTGATTCCGTTGCTTGGTGACCTGCGCGCCCGGGTGAAATCCCTGGACGCGGGCGCGGCATCCGCTGTGCACACCTCCCTCACCAGCCAGGACGTCCTCGACTCCGCCCTCATGCTGCTCGCCAGCCGCGCCGTTTCTGCGCTGCTCGTTGACGTGAAACGCACGACGACGGCGCTCGCCACCTTGGCAGGGGAACACGCGGACACGCTGTGCGTGGGAAGGAGCCTGACGCAGCACGCGCTGCCGTACACGTTCGGGCTCAAGGCTGCGCAGTGGTTCCAGGGGGTGGCTGCTGCGGCTTCCCGGTTGTCTGCAGTGGAGTTGCCCGTTCAGTTCGGAGGTGCGGGCGGAACCCTGGCGTCGGCAACCAAGCTGACCGCTTCCTCGCAGACCACGCCTTTTGAACTGGCGGATTCTTTGGCCTCAAAGCTTGGCCTCGCAACGGCTCCTGCTCCTTGGCACACCAACCGCCTGGCCATCACGTCCCTGGGCGATGGACTTGCCGCACTGATTGATTCCTTCGGAAAGATCGCCGCGGACCTGCTGTTCCTGAGCCGTCCGGAAGTCGCCGAGCTCGGCGAACCGCTGGCCGCCGGACGCGGGGTCTCCTCGGCCATGCCGCAGAAGCAGAACCCCGTACTGTCCGTACTCGTCCGCAGTGCGGCGCTGCAGGCACCCGGCCTCGCATCGCAGCTGCACCTCGCGGCGGCCACTTTCAACGATGAGCGCCCCGACGGTGCCTGGCACAGCGAATGGCCGGCCCTGCGTCAGCTGCTCGCGTTGGCCTTGGGGTCCGCAGGTCACGTCAGCGAACTCACGGCAGGCCTTCGTGTCTTCCCGCAAGCGATGCGTCGGAACCTCGAAATTTCGGGGCCTCTGCTCCTCAGCGAAGGTGTGATGGCCGCCGTCGCGCCTCTCCTGGGTCCGGACGGAAAACAAAAGCTGCAGAACGTCGTCGATGAAACGCTCAGGGCGCCCGCGGCCGAGCAGACGCGGATCTACACCAAGCTGCTGCGTGAGGCTGTCCCTGCGGACAAGCTCAGTGACGCCGAACTCGAGGCACTCCTGGATCCCGCGAGCTACCTCGGTGAAGCCGCCGAAATCGCGCGCCGGATCTTTGCTGCCTATCCCGGATTCACGGGTTCTGCCGCCTCCGACTCACCGACAACGAAGGGAGCCACCCGTGGCTAAGCCAACCGTCAAGGCCGTTCTGCTGTCCCCGCAGCGATCACTCGGGGAGAAGCCTCTCCTCGTGGTGGGGCCGTCGCTGGGCACCTCCACCGTGCTTTGGACTGAAACGGCAGCGCTGCTTGGCGATGAGTACGACGTCATCGGCTGGGATCTCCCCGGCCATGGCATCTCGCCAGCCGCCACCGAAGGTTTCGATATCGCGGAACTGGCGGACGCCGTCGTCGATCTTGTTGATCTTGTGAGCCCGGGCGCGAACTTTCACTACGCCGGCGTCTCGCTGGGCGGCGCCATCGGCCTACAACTTGGCATCAAGCATGGTGACCGCCTCCGCAGCCTGTCGGTGCAGTGCAGCGGCGCCAAGATCGGCACGCCTGAAGGCTGGCTGGAGCGCGCGGAAACCGTGCGCAAATTGGGGACGCCTGTGATGATCCAAGGCTCCGCCGGGCGTTGGTTCGGTCCCGGCTTCATGGACCGCCAGCCGGAAATCAGCAGCCGCCTCCTGCACTCACTTCGCGATGCCGACCGCTTCAGCTACTCGTTCTGCTGCGAAGCCCTCGCCGGATTCGACGTCCGCGAGCAACTCGGCAGCATCACCGTTCCCACCCAGGCGATTGCCGGCGTCGAGGACTCTGTGGCGCCGCCATCGTTGGCCGAAGCTGTTGTTTCCGGTGTCACCGCGGGCGGCGGTTCCGCCCAGGCGGTGGCGCTCGACGGCGTCGGGCACCTTGCGCCAGCGGAGGCGCCTGCAATTGTGGCCGGGTTGATGCGGACCTTTATGAAGGAGAACGGACGATGACCTCTTTATCTCCCGAGCGGAATGGTGCCGTGCAGGCGGATGCCACCGCGCAGGACATTTACGACGCCGGTATGGCCGTACGGCGCGAAGTGCTCGGCAATGAGCACGTGGACCGTGCGAACGCCAATATGGACTCCTTTACCGAGGACTATCAGGACATGATCACCAGGATCGCCTGGGGTGGCATCTGGACGCGGCCCGGTCTTAGCCGGCAAATGCGCTCCGCCGTCACCCTCACGGCACTGGTGGCGCACGGTCACTGGGAGGAGCTCGCGATGCACGTTCGGGCGGCCCTCAACAACGGCCTGAGCAGGGACGAGATCAAGGAAATCCTGCTGCAGACCGCAATTTATTGCAGTGTTCCCTCGGCCAATTCGGCCTTCAAGACGGCGCAGAAAGTATTCGCCGAGATCGACGCAAACGAACCCAACTAGGTCGCATTAGTGCGCGTTTAGACCCCTCAAAACGCGCACAACTGCGACTCAGTTGGGCAAGCAGAAAGAGAAACCCATGAACCAGGCTTTTGTGTACGACGCCGTGCGCACGCCCTTTGGCAAGTTCGGCTCCGGACTTGCTGCTGTCCGTCCCGATGACCTGGCCGCCCATGTGGTGCGTGAGTCGGTTCGACGGGCTCCGGGGCTGGATGTTGAGCGGATCGACGAGGTGGTGTTTGGCAACGCCAACGGCGCCGGCGAGGAAAACCGCAACGTTGCCCGGATGGCTACCCTGCTGGCTGGGCTGCCGGTTTCGATTCCGGGGACCACGGTCAACCGTCTCTGTGGTTCGTCGTTGGACGCGGCAATTATCGCATCCCGCCAGATCAATGCCGGCGATGCTGAGCTCATGCTGGTGGGCGGGGCAGAGTCGATGTCGCGTGCGCCGTGGGTGCTGCCGAAGACTTCCAAGCCGTACCCGGCCGGGGACATGACGCTGGCCTCCACCACGCTCGGCTGGCGTCTGGTGAACCCGGCCATGAACAAGGACTGGACCATCTCCCTGGGCGAAGCCACGGAACGGCTGCGCGAGAAGTACGGGATCACGCGGGAACGCCAGGACCAGTTCGCTGCGGACTCCCACAACCTCGCGGATGCTGCATGGAACGACGGGTTCTACGACAATCTGGTCACCGCGGTTCCGGGGACGGACCTGGTGCGGGACGAAGGAATCCGGGCTGGTTCTTCGGCGGAGAAGCTGGCGGGGTTGAAGACGGTGTTCCGTCCCGAAGGTTCAGGGCCCGACGGCGGCACGGTCACCGCCGGGAATGCGTCGCCTTTGTCTGATGGTGCTTCTGCGGCGTGGATCGGGTCGGAGGCTGCTTCGTCGATTCTTGGCATGGAGCCGTTGGCGCGTATCGCCGGGCGTGGTGCTCATGGCAACGATCCGCAGTTCTTTGGGTTCGCTCCGGTGGAGGCCGCTAACAAGGCCCTCGCGAAAGCGGGCATCGGCTGGGACCAGGTTGGCGCCGTCGAACTTAACGAAGCGTTCGCCGCGCAATCGCTGGCGTGCGTTGACGCGTGGGGAATTGACCCCTCGATCGTGAACCGCCACGGCGGGGCCATTGCGATGGGCCACCCGCTGGGTGCTTCCGGTACCCGCATCTTGGGCACGTTGGCGCGGTCGTTGCAGGCCTCCGGTCAGCGGTGGGGTGTCGCGGCGATCTGCATTGGGGTTGGGCAGGGCTTGGCTGTGGTGCTGGAAAACGTAACTTCATCGGTGAAGGGCTAAGGGCGATGCTGCAATTTATTGACACTGTTGGCGAGGCCGTGGCCGGGATCAAGGACGGGTCTACCGTGATGATCGGCGGGTTCGGCAACGCGGGGCAGCCGTTCGAACTCATCGACGCACTCATGGACTGCGGCGCGAAGGACCTGACCGTGGTGAACAACAATGCCGGCCAGGGCGACCAAGGCCTGGCGTTGCTGATCAAGGAAGGCCGGGTCCGCAAAATGATCTGTTCCTTCCCGCGGCAGTCCGATTCCTGGCACTTCGATGCCAAGTTCCATGCCGGTGAGATCGAACTGGAACTCGTTCCGCAGGGAAACCTGGCTGAGCGTATCCGTGCCGCCGGTGCCGGGATTGGCGGGTTCTTCACTCCAACCGGGTACGGCACCACCTTGGCCGAGGGCAAGGAAACCCGGATCATCGACGGCCGCGGCCAGGTGTTCGAGACGCCCATCCACGCCGACGTCGCGCTGATCAAGGCGCTCAAGGCGGACGGCAAGGGCAACCTCGTGTACCGCAAGACCGCCAGGAACTTCGGCCCGATCATGGCCGCTGCTGCCAAGCACACCATTGTGCAGGTCTCGGAGATCGTGCCCACCGGGTCGCTGGATCCGGAGAGCGTGGTGACGCCGGGTATTTACGTCAACAGCGTGGTCCGCGTGGACTCCGCCGCTTCTGAAACGCTTAGTTCGAACGGAAAGGTGGCTTGAGCATGGGCACCCAGACAAGTATCCAGACGTCCGAAAAGCCCCTGGGCCGCGACGAACTCGCCCAGTTGGTGGCCCGAGATATCGCGCCGGGTTCGTTCGTGAACCTGGGCATCGGTCAGCCGACCCTCGTCTCGAACTACCTCACCGAGGAACAGAACATCACACTCCACACCGAGAACGGGATGCTCGGGATGGGCCCCGCCGCCGTTGGGGACGAGGTCGATGGTGACTTGATCAACGCCGGAAAGATCCCCGTCACCGAGCTGCCCGGAGCGTCATACTTCCACCACGCCGACTCGTTCGCGATCATGCGCGGCGGCCACCTGGACATCTGCGTGCTCGGGGCGTTCCAGGTCTCCGCCACCGGCGACCTCGCCAACTGGCACACCGGCGCCCCGGACGCGATCCCCGCCGTCGGCGGCGCCATGGACCTGGCCACGGGCGCCAAGGACGTCTTCGTCATGATGACCTTGCTGACGCGCGAGGGCGTGTCCAAACTTGTGGAGCAGTGCACCTACCCCTTGACCGGCGTGGGATGCGTGACCCGCGTCTACACCGACAAGGCCGTCTTCCTCACAGGTCCCGATGGTGTGACAGTCCGCGAGACGTTCGGCTGCACCTTCGAGGAAATCCAGGAGCTCGTACCCCTGCCCCTGAAAAAGGCATAGCAGGCCTCGCAAGTTGGGGTCGTCGCGTTGTGGGGCCCGCTCTGCGCCCTAACCCCACGAAATAGCGTGCAGAGCAGGCCCCGCAACGCACCCTAGGATTGGTAACCATGAGCGAATCGGCAGTAACTCCGCAGGCCAGCGACCAGTACGTCCAGTCGCTGGCCCGGGGACTCGCCGTAATCCGGGCCTTCGATGCGAACAACCCCGTGATGACCCTCAGTGAGGTCGCAGCCCGCACTGACCTGACTCGCGCCACGGCCCGCCGTTTTCTGCACACCCTCGTGGAGCTCGGCTACGTTCGCACGGACGGCAAAACCTTCGCGCTCACGGCCAAGGTGCTGCAGCTCGGGTATTCGTATCTTTCGGCGCTATCCTTGCCCCAGTTGGCCCAGCCGCACTTGGAGGAACTGTCCTTGAAGCTGGGGGAGTCCACCTCGGCAGCCGTGCTGGACGGGCAGGACATCTTTTATGTGGCTCGCGTAGCCACAAAACGCATCATGAACGTCGGCATCACCGTAGGCACGCGCTTCCCCGCGTACGCAACGTCAATGGGTCGGGTCCTGCTCGCCGGCTTGCCGCAGGCGAAACTTGAGGCTTATCTTTCGACGGCGGAACTCACCCCGCTCACGCCGCGAACCGTCGCCAACGCCCCAGACTTGAGGGCCGCCGTCGAACGTGTCCGTACGCAAGGCTGGTGTCTTCTGGACCAAGAGCTGGAGATCGGGCTAATGTCCATCGCGGCCCCGGTGTGGAACCACAACAATGGCGACAACGTAGCGGCGATCAATGTGTCCCTCCAGGCGCAGGCCGTGGCAGCTAAGCCTGACCCGGAGAAATATCTCGAGTCCGTGCGGCAGGAAGTCGTCGCAACGGCCAACGCGATCTCACAGGACGTCTCCGCCAAGCACTAACGGAACTGACTGGCATTAGTGGTTACTCTGAGCCTTCATAACATCTGGCGGTGGGGACTAGTTGGGCCGGGGCGGCTGCTTCCGGATTGCAGCCAGCCGCGTCTCAAGAATCCGCCGAACCATGGAATCCGGAACAGGATTGTTAGCCGAGAACCGCAATGTCCCCGGTGACCACGAGTAACCGCCAAGCTCCTCCGACATCTCCGGCAGGATCTGGCCGCTAAACGGGTACAGGGCCAAGTGCTTCTTTGTTTCGAGTACGCTCACGAAGCCCTTGCCGTCCACAAGCAAGGCAGGCATGCCGTAGCTGGTGCCTTCCTCGGCCTCGGGCGCGAGTTCCCGGGCGATGTCAACGATCCGCTCCAGCATCTGCCGGTTGTTTTCGCTGACGCTGGCCAAGTATTCGGTGACGGTTCCCATGGGGACATCCTCCGGCACCGCAAGCGGAAGAGCCAGAGACTTAGCGCTCAGGAATCACCGCGATGCCCTGGATTTCGATCATGGCCTCTTTCTGCCACAGCCGGGTGACACCGATGCCGGCCATCGCCGGGTACTGCGAGCCAGCCATTTCACGCCAGATGCGTCCGATCTCGCGGCCGTTCGCCATGTAGTCATCTACGTCCGTGAGGTAGATAGTGACGTTGACGAGGTCCTCCGGCTGCCCGCCCGCTTCCCGGAGCGTGGTCAGCACGTTGGAAAACGCCTGCGTGAACTGCTCCACGATGCCGCCGGGAACGATGTTCATGTTCTTGTCCAAGGCAGTCTGTCCACCCAGGAACACCGTGTTGCCGGCGAGCATGCCGTGCGCAAAACCGGATGGCTTGGGGAGTGACTCCGGGTTGATTGTTTTGTGGCTCATGCTGTTCCTCCTTGTTGTGGCAACTGCAAAAACTTTTGAAATGCCTCTGTGCAGATCATTTCTGCCGTGCTACGTTGAGCATATGTGACGATCGTAAAAAAGTCGACACATTGAATCTCGAAGGAGCAGAACCCATGAAACTTGCCACCTTGCGCACCTCCAGCGGAAGTACGACGGCGGCACTCGCCACGGGCGCCGACACGTACCTTGCGCTGCCGGCCACGGACGTCGGCGCGCTCCTGGCCCAGCCGGAATGGCGCTCCATCACCAAGAAGGCAGCGGAAGCAGCGGCGGAGGGCGGGCAGCCCGTCATCGCAGCAACTGAAGCTGACTTTGCCCCGCTCCTGCCCCGCGCCGGAAAAGTCATCTGTTGCGGACTGAACTACGGGGATCACATCCAGGAAATGGGCCGCGAACTTCCTGAGTTTCCGACGCTGTTCGCCAAATACGCTGACACCCTGATCGGAGCCGCGGACGTCGTAGAAGTCCATGGCAGCGGTCGCGTGGACTGGGAAGCCGAGTTGGCCGTCGTCGTGGGTTCTGAACTGTTTCGTGCCGACGAAGACCAGGCCCGGGCGGCGATCGCCGGGTACACCGTTGCCAATGACGTCTCCATGCGTGACTGGCAGAACCGCACCCTGCAGTGGTTCCAGGGCAAGGCTTTCGACGCAACCACACCAGTGGGCCCCGTGATGTTGACTGCGGACGAGGCAAGCGAAAGCTTCGAAGTCCGTGGCTACGTCAATGGGGAGCTCGTGCAGCAGGGCAATACCAGCACACTGGTGTTCGGCCCCGCACAACTCCTGTCCTACATTTCCCAGTTCACAGTCCTGCGCCCCGGCGACCTCGTCCTCACGGGCACGCCAGGGGGAGTAGGTATGGGGATGACCCCGCCGCGTTTCCTGAACGACGGCGACATCCTCACCACCGAAATCGACGGCATCGGCCGCTTGGAAAACCAGTTCCGAATCCACGCGCCAGTCCCTGCCAACGCCTAAACCCCGCCCACGCCCAAACCCCACAGCCAAACAGCCAAAAGGAGAACCCCATGAGCCAGACCACTACCGACTACCGCCTCGAAGGCGACAACTCCATCTACGCCGGCCCTGACGGCAAGGTGGTTCCCGTTGTGACCCGGGCCGGTGAAGAAGACACCAATACTGCCCAGTCCGGCGACGCCATCCGCGTCTCCGGTGTGAGCATCCAGCACACGCCGGCAACCAAGATCTGGTTCGGCCAGGTTTCCAACACGCCCGGGTACCGTTCCCTGCCCCACCACCACGGCGAAGCCGAAACGGGTGGCTATGTACTTCGTGGGCACGGCCGCATCTACTTCGGCGAAAACTACTCAGAATTCATCGACATGAAGGCCGGTGACTGGGTATTCGTTCCACCGTTCATGCCGCACGTCGAAGCAAACATGTCCGTCACCGAAGAACTCGTGTGGCTCACGGCCCGCACCCCGGAGAACCTCGTCGTCAACCTCGAGGACGTTCCGGACGAAACCCTCGCCGACTACCGTCGGGCATAACCACCATGATCACTGGAACCTTGACCTCGGAGACCTTCCTCAGGGCTGTGGACCTCACCCCAACAGAGGCCCAGGTTTTCGACGAAGCGTATGAGGCCACCACCCAGTACGTACCGTGGCCCAAGGCCTACGGCGGAGACATGGTGGCCCAGGCTGCAGCCGCAATGATGCGTTCGGTGGACGCCGACAGGCAACTCCACTCCATGCACAGCTACTTCATGCGGCCCGTGGACATCGGTGCCCATGTTCGTTACGAAGTGGAGCGTTTGCGCGACGGTCGCGGCTATTCCACCCGTAATGTCCGTGGTTTCCAGAATGGCAAGCCTGTATATGCCGCGATGGGTTCGTTCCAGGTTCCCGAAGATGGTCCGGACTTCCAGCCGGAGGCTCCTGCCGCCGTCGAGCCTGAGTCCCTGCGCTCCGCAGCGGAAGCACTGGACGGGGCAGAAGGCCCAGCCGCAGACTATTGGTCTACGGGCCGTAGTTTCGATATGCGACATATTCCGGGACCGGTATACATCGAGCTTGAGGGTGGATCCATGCCGCAGCAGGCAATTTGGGTCAAGGCTTTCGACAGCCTCCCCGACGACGCCAACCTCCACCGTGCTGCCCTTGCCTACGTTTGCGACTACACGATCCTGGAGCCGCTACTCCGGGTCAACGGACTCAACTGGTCCAGTCCCCGGCTCGCCACCGCCAGCCTTGACCACTCCATGTGGTTCCACCGCGATGGCCGCGCCGACGACTGGGTCCTCTATGCACAAGAGGCCATATCCGGCCAGAGCAACAGGGGCCTGGCCATGGGCCGCTTCTTCGATCGGCAAGGAAGGCTCCTCGCCACAGTCGCCCAAGAAGGCATGATCCGCGCCTGAACAGCTTTACCCCCAACACATCCCAAGCTTCACTGATGCACCACTGAAAGGAACGGCCATGAGCATGACGCCATCGGCCCACGTGGACACGTTCACCCGCGACCACCTGCCGCCCGCCGACACTTGGCCGGCGCTCGAATTTACCCTGCCGGAACTCCACTACCCGGAGCGGCTGAACGCAGCCGCCGTGCTGATCGACAACGCCGTCGAGACGTACGGCCCGGACCGGCCAGCGCTCCGTACTCCGGATGGCACCGTCTGGTCTTATGGACAGTTGCAGCTGCACTCCAACCAGGTTGCCCAGGTCCTTACCGAAGACCTCGGGGTAGAACCCGGAAACCGCGTGCTGCTCCGTGGCCCCAACAATCCATGGCTGGTTGCCGCTTGGCTTGGCGTGCTTAAGGCGGGCGCCGTGGTGGTCACCACGATGCCCATGCTGCGTTCCAGCGAGGTCGCCACGTTGATCCAGCTCACCAAGCCCGTGGTCGCGATTTCCGATCACCGCTTCGTGGATGAGCTCGCGACGGCGGCAGGCGAGGACGTCGCCGTCCTGAGCTATGGAGGGCCCGACGACGGCGACCTCACCGCGCGTTGCGAAGGCAAGAGTGGGGAGTTCACGGCTGTGGACACGTCTGCGGACGACGTAGCCCTGCTGGGTCCAACATCCGGAACTACGGGTGTGCCCAAGGTGACCATGCATTTCCACCGGGACGTCCTGGCGAATGCGGATACTTTTGCCCGCCACATCCTGCAGCCCACAGCTGATGATGTCTTCGCCGGTTCCCCTCCGCTTGCTTTCACGTTCGGGCTCGGCGGATTGGTGATCTTCCCGCTGCGGTTTGGCGCGTCGTCGCTTCTGACCGAGAAGGCCGGCCCTGTGGAACTGGCCGAGCATGCTTCGGCTGCCGGGGCCACCATCCTTTTCACGGCTCCTACTGCCTACCGGGCGATCCTGAAGGAAAAGCGCGGGGACTTGCTTCGTGGCCTTCGCGTTGCTGTTTCGGCGGGGGAGCACCTGTCCAAGGAGACGTGGGAAGCCGTCCGTGAGGCGACGGGCCTGAAGCTGGTCAATGGTATCGGCGCCACAGAGTTGCTTCACGTGTTCATTTCCGCTGCCGGGGATGACATCCGTCCGGGTACTACCGGCAAGGCCGTGCCGGGCTTCAGGGCAACCATTCTTGATCAGGACGGCAACGAGCTTGGCCCTGGCCACTCCGGCCGGCTGGCCGTGATTGGGCCCACGGGTTGCCGCTACCTCGACGACGCACGCCAAGCGAATTACGTGGTGAATGGCTGGAATGTCACGGGCGATACGTTCTCCATGGATGGGGACGGGTACTTCACGTACCAGGCCCGGTCCGACAACATGATCGTTTCTTCCGGCTACAACATCGGCGCGCCCGAGGTGGAAACCGCCATCGACCAGCACCCGGACGTCGTGGAGAACGCGGTGATCGGCCGGCCTGATCCTGAGCGCGGAAGCATCGTGTGTGCGTTTATCGTCCTACGCGAGGGTGTCATTGGCGACGCCGCGAAGCGTAAGGAAATCCAGGACTTCGTGAAGCAGACCATCGCCCCGTACAAGTACCCGCGCGATGTCCGCTTCGTCACCGAGCTGCCGAGGAACCCCAGCGGCAAACTCCAGCACTTCAAGCTCCGCGATGGCCTCCTCAAGGAGAGCACCACAGGCGAAGCGGAAACCCAAGAACTTACCCCTGCTGGCCAGAGCCAGGCTTGAGAAGGAGCATGAGCATGAAGATCGCTATTGTTGGAGGCGGCCCGGGCGGGTTGTATTTCGCGGCTTTGATGAAGCAGTTGGATCCGTCGCACGAGATCACGTTGTGGGAGCGCAATGCTGCCAGTGACACGTTTGGGTTTGGTGTGGTGTTTTCCGATGAGACCCTGGGCGGGATTGGTAACGCTGATCCGGTGGTCGCGGAGTACATGAGCCGCCGGTTCGCGCGGTGGTCCGATATTGATATCCATTTCCGTGGCGAAATGATGACGGTAGGCGGGCAGGGGTTCGCGGCGATGAGCCGCAAGGAGTTGCTGGAGTTGCTGCAGCGCCGTTGCCTGGAGTTGGGCGTGGATGTCCGGTTCTCCACCGTGGCTCCGCCGGTGGAGGACCTCGAAGCCAACTATGATCTGGTGCTCGCCGCTGATGGGGTGAATTCGCAGATCCGCGCCCAGTACGCGGACGCGTTCGGCCCGGACCTGGACCCGCGGTCCAATAAGTTCATGTGGCTGGGCACGGACCAGGTGTTCGAGGCTTTCAAGTTCTTCGTCAAGGACACCGAGTTCGGTGTGAT